>CBFGPQ010000037.1:0-27271 GCA_965650705.1 uncultured Asticcacaulis sp.
TGGGGCCTGGTCAACGAAGCCATTCCGCTTTCAGGGCTCGAAGCCCGCGTCACCGAAGTCGCCAAGGTCCTGCTGGCCAAAAACCCGGTGGCGCTTAAGGCGACCAAGGACGCTATCCGCCGCGTCGGCATCATGGCCTACGATGAGGCCGAGGACTACCTGGTCCGGATGCAGGAAGCGGCCAACAGCTACGACAATGAAGGCCGCAAGGAAGGCATCAAGCAGTTCATCGACGACAAGACCTATAAGCCCGGCCTGGGCGCCTACGACAAGTCCAAGCAAAAGGCCTGACGCCGCCGCTTCCGCTGTGGCATGATCCATCTCTTGCAAACGGTGCCTTGATGACCGCCGATACCCTCGTGACGGTAACGTCCAATCCGATAGAACGTCTACTGAGACCACGTTCCGTGGCCATTATCGGGGCTTCGGACAAGCCGGGTGCGCTTGGCGCATCGGTACTGGCCAATCTGGACCGCAACGGGTTCACAGGCGACATCTACCTCGTGAACCCAAAGCGCGACGAAATCGGCGGCCGCAAATGCTATCCGTCGGTCGCCGCCTTGCCGGCAGGCATCGACGCCGCCGTTTTGGCCATTCCGCGCGCCGGCGTGCTGGACGCGGTGCGCGATCTCGCCAGCCACAAATGCGGTGCGGCCGTCATCTTCTCCGCCGGATTTGCCGAAGGCGGGTCTGAGGGCCTCGCCGAACAGCAGGAAATTGGCCGTCTGGCGCGTGAGTCCGGCATGGTGGTCGAAGGTCCGAACTGTCTCGGCATGGTCAATTTCATCGACGCCGTGCCGCTGACCTTTGTCGAAACCAATATCGCCAAACTGAATGGCCGGCCGGGCATCGGCATCGTGTCGCAAAGCGGCGCCATGGCGTGCGTTCTGGGCACCACGATCGCCAGCCGTGATCTGGGCCTCAGCTTTTCGGTATCGACCGGCAACGAAGCCGCCTCCGGCGTCGAGGACTATGTCGATTACCTGATCAACGATCCCTCGACCCGCGTCATCGCCATGATCGTCGAGCAGTTCCGCAAGCCCCAGCGCTTCTTGGCCGCCGCCCGCCGCGCGCGCCAGGCTGGCAAGCGGATCGTCCTCCTCCACCCTGGCAAAAGCGCCGCCGCGCGCGAGTCCGCTGCCACCCACACTGGCGCCATGGCCGGTGACTACGCCGTCATGCGCGTCCATACGATGCGTGCCGGCGTGGTCTTTGCCGAGACACTGGAAGAGCTGGCCGACATCGCCGAAATTGCTATCCGCTGCCCTGCCCTGCCGTCAGGCGGCACAGCTGTATTCGGTGAATCCGGTGCGTTCAAGGCCCTGACGCTTGACCTGTGCGAAGACCTGGATGTCGCCCTGCCGGCAATCGCCGACGAAGACTCGCCCGCCCTTCGCGCTGCCCTCCCTCCGTTCGTCGGTGTCAGCAACCCGCTCGACCTGACCGCTCAGGGCCTTGTCGAGCCCGACCTCTATTATCGCACCCTGGCCGCCCTGTTCGACGATGACCGCTTCGGCGCGATCGTCATGGGCGTGATCCAGACCGATCCGGTCACGACCGGAATCAAGATCCCGCCGATCCTGCGCGCCGTCACCGAACTAAAGCCAACCAAGCCCGTCATCTATGCCGGGCTCGATGAAGGCGCCGATATCCCGGCCCACTTCATCGCCGACCTGCGCGCCCAGGGCGTACCGTGCTTCCCGTCAACCGAACGCGCCTTCCGGGCGCTCAAGCGGCTAAATGACTTGAGCGCGCGCGCTGTTGCGACATCCACGCCGGAGCCTCTGCCCGCCGCGCTGACAGGCGTGCGCGGCGTTGTACCGGAATACCGCGCCAAGGCCATCCTCAGCCCAATCAGGATCCCATTCCCGTCCGGCCGCTTTGTCACGTCGCTGGAAGATGCCCAGGCGGCATGCGAAGCCATTGGCTGGCCGGTCGTTCTCAAAGCCCAATCGGCTGACCTCAGCCATAAGAGCGACGCCGGCGGCGTGCTGCTCAACATCCGTGACGCCGGACAACTGGCCGAAGCATGGGCCAGACTTTACGCCAATGTCGCCGCCTACAATGCCGATCTGACGCTCGACGGCGTCCTGATCGAAAAGATGGGTGAACGCGGGCTTGAACTGATCGTTGGCGCCAAGGTCGATCCGGAGTGGGGCCCGGTCATTCTGGCTGGCCTCGGCGGCGTGACGGCCGAGCTGTTCCACGACGTCCGGCTGCTTCCGCCCGATCTCAGCGAAGCCGAAATCACCGCCGAACTGCTGCAATTGAAAAGCGCAAAGCTTCTTACCGGTTTTCGTGGTTCCAAACCTCTCGACATCGCGGCCGTCTCGGCCCTGATTGCGCGTGTTGGCCGCCTTCTCCTGAGCGAACCGACGATCCGCGAAATCGACCTCAATCCGGTCGTGGTGTACCCACAGGGCGTCGTTGCGCTCGATGCCCTGATGCTGGTGGATTAAAGCCTTACAGCGGCAAGCCTATATAGTTTTCCGCAATCGCCGTCTGCGCCGCCCGGCTGCCGCGGATATAATTCAAGTCAGCCTTCTGCATCTTGCGGTCAAACACCGACATGTCAGGGAAGCGATGCGTCAGCTGTGTCATCGACCACGAAAAGCGCTCGGCCTTCCAGATGCGTTTGAGCGCGCGTGTGGTATAGCCATCCAGCCCGGCCTCATCACCGCGCTTGTAATAGCCGGTCAGTCCATCCGCCAGATAGGCGACGTCCGAAGCCGCCAGGTTCAGGCCCTTGGCGCCGGTCGGTGGCACAATATGCGCCGCATCTCCCGCCAGGAACAGCCGGCCATGCTGCATCTTCTCGCAAACGAACGACCGCAGTGGCGCGATGCTTTTTTCGATCGACGGTCCGCGCGTGATCCGGCCGTCGTCACCCAGACGCACCGCAAGTTCGTCCCAGATCCGGTCGTCCGGCCAGTCCTCGATCTTTTCGGACGCATCACACTGGATGTAGTATCGGCTGCGCGTCGGCGAGCGCTGGCTGGCCAGGGCAAAGCCGCGTTCGTGGTTGGAATAGATCAGCTCATGATCCATCGGCGGCACGTCCGAAAGGATGCCCAGCCAGCCGAAGGGGTAGACCTTTTCGATGCAATGCTGCGCAGCCTCCGGCAGGGTCTTGCGGCTGACGCCATGGAAGCCGTCGCAGCCGGCAATGAAATCGCATTCGATGCGGTGCGCCCTCCCGTCCTTGGTGTAACTCACCCATGGCGCGCCATCGATGTCGTGCAGTGCGACATCGGCAGCTTCGAACACCAGCGGCACGCCACGCGCGACGCAGGCATCCATCAGGTCGATGGTGATCTCGGTCTGGCCGTAGACCATGACGTCGCGTCCGGCCAGGTCGTGCAGGTCAATGCGGAAGGCCTCACCGTCGTCCATCAAGGCAAAGCCCTCATGCGGCAAACCCTGGCGGTCCATGCGCTGATTGACCCCGACCCGGCGCAGCAGATCAACCGTGCCATATTCCAGCACGCCGGCGCGGATACGGGCCTCGGTGTAGGCGCGGGTCTGCCGCTCGAGGATAATGCAATCGATGCCTTCGACATGCAGCAGTTGCGAGAGCATCAGGCCAGCGACACCGCCGCCGACAATAACCACCTGGGTGCGTTGGCTTGTTTCCATCCGGGCCTCCTCTTTTGCGGAAAGATGCCGCCGATCATGCTGGGAAACCATGCACACAGATGCTATAAACTTGGACAAAACTGAGAAAGCCATGTCCGTCATTCCACGCTTCTACCTGTTCGGAGAACCACCCCGCGAAGTCGACGAACACTTTCTGCACCTGGAGACCATCGCGGACCGGTCGGCGCCGCTGCAAGGCCGCATCCGTCCGCACATGCACCGCGATCTCAATCACGTACTCGTTGTCGTCCGGGGCCATGGCCGGGTGCTGGGCGAAGGCCAAGGCCTGGCTTTCACGGCGCCCCATATCGTCATGGTGCCCGCGGGCTCGGTTCATGGCTTTGAATTCAGTGAGGACATTTCCGGGCACGTCTTAACCATCGCAAGCACCTATCTCGATGAGGTTTACCGGGCGCATGGCGAACTGAATCGCCCTCTGCCCTCACCCCGAATTATCGCCATCGACGACCGCCGCGCGCTTCGCGACATTCAGCGCTGGATCGGCAATCTCAATCGCGAACTGCGTTGGCAGGCGCCCGCCCATCGCGTGGCGACCGAAGCCAACCTGCTGGGCCTGATGGCCGAGATCGAGCGGCTGTTGCACCGCCACGGCGAGACCGCCGCCGCCCCGATCACGGCACACCAGACGACGATGGCGCGCTTTCGTGAAGAGGTCGAACGCAATTTTCGCAACGCTTGGAAACTGGACGATTATTTGAAAAGACTCCGGGTTACCGAACCGCAGCTGCGCTACGCCTGTCAGAAGGCCGGCGAGGTCTCCCCCATGCAGGTCCTGCTAAACCGTCGGCTGATCGAAGCGAGACGGCTGCTGCTGTACAGCGATCTGTCAGTCAGCGACTGCTGCCACCAGACGGGATTCGACGACCCGGCCTACTTTTCCCGACTGTTTCGCCGCCATGTCGGACAGTCACCGCGGGAATTTCGTATGGGTCGCCGGCTTGCCTAATCCTCAAGGATCTTAGCGTTCAGCACCAGCAGGGTCACGGCGAAGCCAGCGACGATGATCAACGGGATCATGGCCAGGGCAACGCCGCTCGGGCCATGCAGGGGGCCAATTCCGGCTTTCAGGATATAACCGGCCATGAGCGGGCCCGTGATCGAGCCAACACGGCCGAAAGCAATGGCGGCGCCCGTACCTAGCCCACGCGCCGGCTTGGGGTAATACATCGGCGAAATACCATTCAGCGAATATTGCGCCCCAAGCAGGAAGAAGCCCGTCACGCCGACGCTAATCATAAGAGCCTCCGCAGCCCAAGTAAAAGCCATGCCGCACATGCCCGCAAGGAAGCCGATATAGGCCAACGGCATCGCCCATTTGTAACCAAAACGATCGATGACCGCTCCCAGGGTCAGGGTACCGGCGATACTAACCAGGTTGAAGACCAGCGACGCCATCTGCCCGACCTGAACGTCGAGGCCGCGCTGGGTCATCAGGCTGGGGAGCCAGTTCAGGATCATGTAGAGGACGCTCGACGTCAGAAAGAAGACGACCCACAGCAAAAGGGTGCTGACCGCGCGCCCCTCGCCGAACAGGGCCGACCACAGGCCGGTCTTTTGGCCTGTCTGGGGCGCGTTGTCTTCGACACCGGCGGTCTTGGCATTCGGCAAGAAGACAATCAGGAGGGTCAGGACAATCGGAATGACGCCACCGATGTAAAACAGCGACTGCCAGCCCATGTCCTTGAAATAGAGGCGCGCGAACAGCGCCGCTGATGCGCCGCCCAAAGGCATGCCGGCCATGATCGCCGTCACGGCTTTCACGCGGTTTTTGGGCGATGCGTATTCGACAGCCAGGCCGATGACATTGGGCATGGCAGCGCCGAGGCCGAAGCCCGTAAGGGCGCGCGCCCACAAAAGCGTCGTAAAGTCGTAGACAAAGGCGGTCGACAGGTTGAAGGCGCCAAAGATCAGGACAGCCAGTAGCAGGACATTTCGCCTGCCCCACTTGTCGCTGAGAAAGCCGCCAGCCAAGGCGCCCAACACGACCCCGGCCTGGGCGGCGGAAAATATCTGGCCGGACTGGACGGGATCGAGCTTCAAGAGCGGCATCAGAACCGGTGCGGCTATTCCGAGCGCCTGAATGTCGAAGCCTTCCAGCACCATGATCAACGCGCAGGTCACGATCAGGAAGGCCATCCTGATGGCCGAGATTTTCGGCGCAGGCGCCGTCGTGCCGATACTGGCGTCCATATCCTGTCCTCCCTAAGGCACTTTAGCGCGCCCTTATAATTGTTATATCGTATAATAGAATTCGCCACTGGCAATCGGATTCTTCAGCCGAACTCCTCGGTATCGATTTCAACCTGGACTGCCGCTGGATAACGCGCGCCAATAATGGTGGTGCGATTGATCAGCGCGCCCGCCTGTTCCAGGATATCTGCCGGCACGGCGGGCCTTGACGTGTTTTCCTCAAGATGCGCGATCGCGGTCGTGCCTGGGATGACATGGACATTGGGCTCGCGCGACAAAAGCCACGCTAGCGCCAGTTGCGCTGGTGTGATGCCTGCCTGCCGCGCCAGCTCTTCATAGGGTTTGAGCGCCGCGAGATTAACTTCAAACTGCGGCGGCTGGAACCGCGGCATGGGGATGCGGATATCGCGTTCAGCGAAGTCCGTCGTTTTCACACCGCCTGCCAAAAAGCCGCGCGCCAGCGGTGAAAAAGCGACGAAGGCCGCACCGATCTGCTGACAGGCCTCGAGCACGGCGATCTCAGGATTGCGGGTCCACAACGAATACTCCGTCTGGACGGCGGCAATCGGATGGATCGCGTGCGCTTCCATGAGCGTCCGCGCCGACACTTCGCACAGACCGATGGCGCCGATTTTCCCTGCCTCAACCAATCGGGCCAGCGCGCCAATCTGGTCCTCCAGCGGCACCGCCCTATCCCAGCGGTGGAGATAATAGAGGTCGATATGGTCGGTGCGCAGACGGCCAAGCGCCGCCTCACAGGTTGCGGTCAGAGTCTGCGGCCGTCCATCGATGACGCGTTTGCCGTCGACGCCCGTCATGCCGCACTTGCTGGCCAGGAAGATTTGCTTACGGATCGGCTCCACTGCTTCGCCGACCAGTTCCTCGTTACGCCCGAAGCCATAAAGAGCGGCTGTGTCGAAATGATCGACGCCGAGATCGAAGGCGCGGTGGATCAGAGCCACACCGTCCTGCGGCGCCGGCGGCACGCCGTAGGCATGGCTGAGGTTCATGCACCCCAGGCCGATGGGATTGACGGCGCGGCCGGCGATCGTGCGCATGTCAGGTCTCGCCCTACGCCTGAAGCTGCTGTTCCAGATCGTGCAACACCTTATAGCATGGGAGAACCTGCGCCACCGAGCTGTTGGGCTCCCTGCCCTCGCGAATGGCGGCGATAAATTCGCGGTCCTGAAGCTCAATGCCGTTCATCGAGACATCGACTCCACTGACGTCGATCGGCTGTTCCTTGCCATCAACCAGATCGTCATAGCGGGCGATATAGGTGCCGGTGTCGCCGATATACCTGAAGAAGGTCCCGAGCGGCCCGTCATTGTTGAATGACAGGCTGAGCGTGCAGATGGCGCCATTGGCGGCCTTGAGCTGGATCGACATGTCCATGGCGATGCCGAGCTCCGGATGATGTGGACCTTCGACGGCATTGGCCTTCACGACCGGCGATCCGGCCTGATAGGCGAAGAGATCGACCGTGTGGGCGGCGTGGTGCCACAACAGATGGTCAGTCCATGAGCGTGGCTGGCCCAGCGCGTTCATATTGGTGCGGCGGAAGAAATAGGTCTGGACGTCCATCTGCTGGATATTCAGTTCGCCCGCCTGGATGCGCTTGTGCACCCACTGGTGCGATGGATTGAAGCGGCGCGTGTGACCGACCATGCAGACCAGGCCCGTCGCCTTCTGGGTGTCGAGCACGTCCTGCGCCGCCTGCCAGCTGTCGGCCAGCGGGATCTCGACCTGGACGTGCTTACCAGCCTTCATACAGGCGATCGATTGCGCAGCATGCATCTGGGTCGGCGTGCACAGGATGACCGCATCGACTTCGGGAAGCTCTAAGGCGTCGTCCAGTTCAGTGAAGACGTGCGGGATTCCGTACTTGTCCGCGACCTCCTGCGTCGGCTCCAGACGCCGCCCGACAAGTGCCACGACCTCGACGTCGGGCTGCTCCTGAGCGATTTTCTTCAGCCCATCCAGATGCTTGATACCGAAGGCGCCAGCGCCGGCCAGAGCGATTTTCATGACATCACTTCCCGTTTTTCAGAATAATATGGCCGATGGCCGTGTTCGAAGCCGGCACATGGTAATGCCGGTGCAGTTCCGTCACCTGGTCGTCCAGCGCCCCTCGCATGATCAGCCACATGACCAGTTCGATGCCCTCAGAGCCGGCTTCGCGGATATATTCCTCAGGCGGTATCGCGACCAAACGCTCGACATTGTCGACCATGTCACTTAGGAAGGCCTTGTCCCATGGCTGGTTGATCAGCCCGGCGCGCGGTCCCTGCAATTGGTGCGACATGCCGCCCGTGCCCCAGATCTGTACGTTCAGGTCTTCGTCGAAGGTTTCGATGGCGCGGCGGATTGCCTTACCCAGATTGTAGCAGCGGCGGCCGGACGGCACAGGATACTGCACGACGTTGACGGCGAACGGGATGACCTTGCACGGCCAGGCTTCCGGCTGACCGAACATCAGCGACAGCGGGACGGTCAGGCCGTGGTCGACTGGTATGTTATTGACGACCGTCAGGTCGAAGTCCTGCTGGATGACACTGCTGGCGATATGCCAGGCCAGATCGGCATGACCTTCGACCGGCGGGACAGGCCGCGGTCCGAATCCTTCGTCGGCGACTTCATAGTCTTCGGCGACACCAATCGCGAAGGTCGGGATGAAATCGAGCGAAAAGGCAGTTGCGTGGTCATTGTAAACAAGAAAGACGACATCTGGCTTTTCGGAAGCTTCCCATTTTTTGGAAAACTCGAAGCCGTCGAACATTGGCTTCCAATAGTCACTTTGGGTCTGGCCGGTATCGATGGCGCGGCCGATGGCCGGCACGTGCGAGGTGGCAACGCCTGCGGTGATGCGGGCCATTACTTAGTCTCCCACTCGTGCTTGTAGCGATTGCCGTCTGGGCTACGACCGCCGGATAACATCATTTTCAGGTACTCTTCCTCACTAACCCCGGTCATGGTCGACGCCGCGTACTGGAAGCTCAGGCCATCGCTGGAGAAGATCTTGGCCAGGAAGTAGATGTTTCCACCTAAGGCCAGCATGCGGTTGTAATCGCGGTCGATGACGGCCTGCTTCTGCTCCTCCGACATCTTCCACTGGTCGAGGTAGGCGCGGTTATCGGCCTTGAAGCGCTCGCGGTTCTCGGGCTTCATCAACGACATGCAGAACTGGTTGAGATGATAGCCCTTGCGCGACATGCGCTCGTCGAAGACGGTCGTGCCGGGAACATCGTCATAAGGGCGCGGGATCGGTTGGCTTGTCACGAATTTTCCTCCGGCCAGTAGAGACGCATCGGATTGGTGACCAGAAGCTTTTGCTGCAAGGCTTCCGTCGTCGCGATACGCGGAATAAAATCGACCAGGTGGCCATCGTCCGGCATATGCGACTTCATATTGGGATGCGGCCAGTCCGTGCCCCAGATGACCCGGTCAGGGAAAGTTTCGACGATGCGTTTGGCAAAGGGCACGACGTCGTCATAGGCCGGTGGTCCAGACTTCGTCAGCCGCTCAGGGCAGGTCGTCTTGCACCAGAAATTACCGTGCTCCATCAGCCTGACGAACAGATCGAACTCGGGTCCAAATGCGTCCTTCGAGACGTCCGGCCGCCCCATATGATCGACTACGACAATTGTCGGCAGGCCCGTGAAAAACTGGAAATAGTTTTCCAGGTCGTCGGCTTCGAAATAGATGACGATATGCCAGCCGAGCTTCGCAACACGCCCGGCAATCTCGGTCAGGCTGTCGAACGGCAGGGCATCGACCAGGCGTTTGACAAAGTTGAAGCGCACGCCGCGCACGCCTGCGGCATGGAGCGCCTGAAGCGCTTCGTCGCTGACAGAGCGCTCGACGGTGGCGACACCGCGCGCCTTCCCGTTTGAGCGGTGCAGGGCATCGACCAGGGCGCGGTTGTCGGCGCCATGGCAGGTTGCCTGAACGATGACATTGCGTTCAAAGCCTAAAAAATCACGCAGGGCAAACAGTTGCGCCCACGATGCGTCGCACGGCGTATATTTGCGTTCCGGCGCGAAGGAAAACACATCGCCTGGCCCGAAGACATGGCAATGGGCATCGACCGCGCCTTTGGGAAGCTGGAACTTCGGCTTCGACGGCTCGGCGCACCAGTCCAGCCAGTCGGCATCCTTGGTGAAAGTGCTCATAGCCCCCTCGCCTTCAGCGCCGCATCAAGACGCGGATAGACCCGACGGGCATTGCCCTCGAAGACACGGTACTTGTCCTCGACCGAGATCGCCAGCGCGTCGACATAGCGTTTGGTATCGTCGAAATAAAAGCCCGTTTCAGGGTCGATGCCGCGCACCGCCCCGACCATTTCCGAGCCGAACAGGATGTTGTCGATATCGATCACCTGGAACAGGAGGTCGATGCCCGGCTGATGATAGACGCACGTGTCGAAATAGACATTTTTCATGACGTGATCGCGCAGGGCCGGCTTTTTCAGCATGTCGGCCAGGCCACGATAGCGCCCCCAGTGATAGGGCACAGCGCCGCCGCCGTGCGGAATGATCAGCCGCAGTTCCGGGAAGGCACGAAACAGGTCTCCCTCGATAAACTGCATGAAGGCGGTCGTGTCGGCATTGATGTAATAGGCACCGGTGGCGTGAAAGGCTGGGTTGCACGATCCCGAGACGTGGATCATCGCCGGCACATCCAGTTCGACCATCTTCTCGAAGAAGGGATACCAGTATTTGTCGTAGAGCGGCGGCGCGCTGAAATGGCCGCCGGACGGATCGGGGTTCAGGTTACAGCCGACAAAACCCATATCGACGCAGCGTTCCAGCTCGGTGATAGAGCCTTGTAGGGACGCGCCCGGTGACTGGGGCAGCTGACAAACCCCGATGAAATAATCCGGATAGAGGTCGATGACGCGTTTGATCAGGTTGTTGCACTCGATCGTCCAGCGCTGAGACACGCTTTCATCGCCGACGTGGTGGGCCATGACGGAAGCGCGAGGGCTGAAGATGGTCATGTCCGCGCCGCGTTCTTTCAGCAGCTTCAGCTGGTTTTTCTCAATGCTCTCGCGGATCTCGTCGTCGCTAATGACCACGCCGGGCGGTGGCGGCTTCAGCGGGTCGCGGAAGTGGGCCAGTTGGGCGTCGCGAAAGGCGGTCAGTGGCGCCGGCGCCGTCGTATAATGGCCATGGCAATCGATGATAAGCGGGTTTTCCAGGCTCATTCCGCAGCGTCCTTGCGGTCAAATTGATTGCGCATGCAGTCCAGCATGGCTTTCAGGTCTGTCTCTTCCAAAGCTTTGGAATAGTCCGGCGCCCAGGCCTGGCGCTCGACCGTCGCCTTGGCCATCCACGGCGTGACCCCAGCGCCGGCAACGGTTTTGGCGGCTTCCTCCATCTCCTCGGCGCGGCGGGCGCCGTGCTCAAGCGTACGCGCAATCATGTAACGCGCGTATCCCGGCCAGTCGGTGTGCGGGAACAGATTGTTCAGGCTTTCCAGAACTGTGTCCTCGACGCCGTAGTGGCGTGCAGACAGCAGCGATTCCGAGATCAGCGCCTCGAGACCCTTGATCATCACGCTGCGGCACAGCTTGGTGGCGGACGCCTTGCCGGGCGTTTCCGAATAGAATTTCGCCCCTACAAAGCCCAGATCCCTGGCAACGGCCGCGAACTCCTTCGCCCAGGGACCACCCAGCAGCATGGGCGACGCCAACCGCTTCGGTTCGATCGGGGACATGACGGCGGTTTCGACATAGCGGCCGGCGGCCGACCCGATGACCTCGCCCGCCGCGATCTTGGCTTCCGGAGAGGCAGAGTTGAGGTCCATGTACCACGCGCCGCTTTTCAAACCTGGCAGGACGGATTTTGCGGCCGCGACGGTTTGCGCCGCCGTCACCGCACTGATCACCAGATCAGCGTGAGAGGCGGCGACGGCAGCGCTGCCGCAGACGGTGGCACGCCCCGGCTTATCCAGTTTGGCGGCATGGGTATCAAAAACGGTGACGGCAAGATGGGACGGCAAATCAGCGGCCATGACGCGGCCGACCTCACCCAAGCCAATCAGGGCAACGGTTTGAATTGTCATGACGCCTCCTTCGGCCAGATCGAAGGCGGAACCAGGACTTCGCCGCGCATCAGCATGCGGGCGGTGCGCAGCAGCGCCGAGCGCGTGACCTTAAGCGAATTGCCCCTGCCCGCGATCTCCATTTCAACACTGAAAAAGCCGGTCGGGTGCTCGATTTCGAAGGTCTTGGCGCCCGTGACGCCGTCCCTCAAGGCGAGCGCCGTGGCGACACTGACCGCGCCCAGAACACCGATAGCTTCATGAACGCGGTGTGGAATGAAGGTCCGCGTCGAGACATCGCCACCATTGCGGGCGGGCGAGATCAGGGTCATCTTCGGCACCGACGCCTTTTCGACATCGCCGAGGTTCATCATCGGGCCGGCCTTAAGCCGGATCGCTTCGACGCGCGCCCGCACCTCCGCCATGGCTTCGATGGCTTCAGGCGTTTCGTCACCGCTCAGGCCAAAATCGGCCGCCTCCATCACCACGACCGGCATTCCGTTGTCGATCAGGGTCACCGCTACGCCATCGATCTCGTCAATCGCGTTGCCGGTCGGCAGAAGGGCGCCACAGCTCGAACCGGCTACGTCGAGGAAGTCGAGCATGATAGGGGCATAACTGCCCGGAACGCCGTCGATCCGGGCGTTGCCTTCATAATTGACCTGTCCGCCGGGCGTCTCAATCGTCGCGACGGCGATCGAGGCTGTGTTGATCATGTGGATGCGCACCCGGGTCGTCTCGCCGGATGGCGTCACCAGGCCGCGCTCGATCGCGAAGGGGCCGACGCCAGCCAGGATGTTTCCGCAATTCTGCTGGTCGGTGACGATCGCCTTGTCCGGAAATATCTGCAAAAACAGATAGTCAATGTCCGCGTCCGGCCGGTCGGATATCGACACCACGGCGACCTTGGATGTCAGGGGGTGCGCGCCGCCGACGCCATCGATCTGGCGTGGATCGGGCGATCCCAGCGCCGCCAGCAACACTTTATCGCGCAAATCTATATCCGCCGGCAGATCGTCCTTCAGGACATATAGCCCCTTGGATGTGCCGCCGCGCATCAGGCATGCCGGGATGGCGCGCTGGCTCATTTCAGATAGTCCGCCTGCGGGACGTAGGTCAGGCCCATATCCTTCAGCTTCTGGCGCATATCGTAAATGTCGAGGCCCAGTTCGCCAGCCTCGAACCGCACCCGGCGGGCCTCCTCCGAAGCTGCCCGCGCATCCGCCTTGGCAGCGACGTCGCTGGCCTTTTCCAATGGCACCACGCAGACCCCGTCGCGGTCCGCGACGATCACGTCACCGGCGCGAACCAAGACATCGGCGCACACTAGAGGCGTGTTGACATTGCCAAGCGTGGCGCGGACGCAGCCACGCGCATAAACCGCCTTTGACCAGACAGGAAAGCCGATCTCCTCAAGTGTTGCCGTATCTCGGACGCCGGCATTGATGATCAGCCCCTTGACGCCCCGCGCCTTCAGCGATGTCGCCAAGAGGTCGCCGAAATAGCCGTCTTCTGAAGGAGAGGTCGGGCTGACAACCAGCACGTCACCGGCCTGGCACTGTTCAACGGCGACGTGGATCATCCAGTTGTCGCCTGGCGCCAGTTCGACGGTCACGGCGGGACCGGCAATGGCCGTCGGATAGATGGGCCGGATGCCTGAGTTCATCAGACCCGTCCTGCCCTGCGCTTCGTGGACGGTGGCAACGCCATGGCGCTCCAGTATCGCGCAGGCGGCGGGATCTGGGCGGCGGATATCGGTGACAACGACGGGCATGGTCGGGCTCCTCTTCGCCACTGCTTATGCCCCCGCGAACGCAACAGGCGTTAGACGGAAGTGCGTGCCGTGCTATAGGTTTTGGTTATAACACTCTGGAGTGCTCATGTTTCGCCACCGTCGCCTTCTGGCCTTTGAAGCCGTCTGCCGTTATGGCAGCGCGTTGAAAGCGGCTGACCACATCCATATGAGCCAGCCGTCGATCACTGCGGCAATCACCGCCCTGGAAGGCGATACAGGTGCACGCCTGTGCGTGCGGACATCAAAAGGCATGACGCCGACGCCGGAAGGCGAAGCCTTTTTGAACCGCGTGCGGCGGGCGCTGGACCATTTGAAGGACGCCGAAGGCGTGATCGCCATGCGCCGGGCCGACCGTGTGCGTGTCCCAATCGCGCGGCTGGTGACAGGCGCCCAGATGCGCGCGCTTTCCGCCGTTATTCAGGCGTCGTCCTTTTCCGAAGCTGCCCGCCGGCTCAACCTGTCCCAGCCCAGCGTCCACCGCTCGGTGCGCGAACTGGAAACCCTGTGCGGTATAGGCCTGATGCAAGACCAGCCGACACCCGAGGCACGCGAACTGGCCAGGCATTTCGCGCTTTACCATACCGAACTGGTGATGGGCCGCGACGAAGTCCGCGAGCTTCAGGGCCAGGTGGCGGGCACGGTGACGATCGGCGCCCTCCCCTTGGCCCGCTCCGGATGGCTGCCGGACGCGGTGGCTGCCACATTGGCCGACTATCCCGACGCGCGCATTCGCATCATCGATGGCCCCTATGATGTCCAGCTGCACGGCCTGTTGCACGGAGAGATCGACTTCATTCTGGGCGCCCTCCGTAATCCTTCGCCATCGAAGCTGATCGTACAGCAGCACCTGTTCGACGATCCCCTCACCATTGTCGTCCGGGCGGGTCATCCGTTTGCGCCGGGTTTCGACAGCGACCGCGATAAGCTGACACCTGAGCAGCTGGGCAGCCTCGCCTGGATCCTACCGCGCCCCGAGACACCTGGCCGCATCGTGTTCGAACAGTTCATGGCCAACAAGGGCCTACCCTCGCCCCGCCGCGTCGTCGAATGCGCCTCGCTTGTGGCGGCACGCGCCCTGCTTCTGCGTTCGGACATGGCGGCATTGCTGTCGGCCCGGCAGGTGGACTATGAGATACGGCAAGGGCTTCTGAAGATCATGGGCCCTCCCCTAACCGGGTCGACACGATCGATCGGGATTACAACCCGCACTGGATTTCGCCCTACCTTACTGCACCAGGTAATGCTGGACCACCTTTTATGCGCACCGCCGATCATGTAGGTCAGCGGTCTCGCGTCGGCCCAAAGCCAGCCCGTTGCCGTCGGCCCTAAAGCATGATGCGTTTTGGTTGAACCGTCATCATGCTCTAGGTTTTAGTTTTGACGCGATATTTTTTGGCGAAAACCGCTGACACTTTTCGCTATATCGCTCTAGGTGTGTAGTCCCGGACTGTGATGGTGCATCATCGATCCTGAGGCGTCAGGAGGAGGATGTCCTATGGCAAGCGCTCTTCACGGCAGCGCCCGCACGACGCCGCGTCTTCGAGCCGAGTTTCCAAACGTCGCCAGAGAGCACCTGCACCCTTGCCGCCAAGTATAGTCTGAATCCCAAGACGGTGGCCAAGTGGTGCAAACGCACCACGACGACCGACGCGCCGATGGGACCCAAGGCGCCGAAGAGCACAGTGCTCACGCCTGCGAGGAGTCCATTGTGGTGGCTTTCCGAGAGAAGACGTTGCTGCCACTGGATGACGTGCTCGGCTGCCTGAAGGATAGCATTCCCAACCTCAGCCGCAGCGCCTTGCACCGTTGCCTTCAACGCCATGGCATCTCTCGGCTGCCGGTCGAAGAGGACAACGAGAAGCGCAAACGGTTCAAAACCTACGATATTGGCTATGTCCATATCGATAGCTGCGAACTCCGTCACGCCGATGGCAAACTCGTCATGTCCTGGCCATCGACCGGGTCTCCAAGTTCACTTACATCGAGTTCCATGAGAGCGCGGGAAAGATGGAAGGCGCAGCCTTCTTAAGGAATGTGGTGGAGGCCTTCCCTTATAAGATACATATTGTGCTCACCGACGATGGCATGGCCTTTGCCGACCTGCCAAAGAACCGCAATGGTCCCAGTCGACGTTTCCTCGGTAAGCAGACACACGTGGACGCCTCGCTCCTCCGTTAGAGGTTGAGTCTTGCTGGATGTGCGTTGGAGGAATAGGAGCCGATAGCCTTACGTTTAGAGCCCCCTCCCTCGCCAATTCTTTCAGCGCTATTCATTGCTATCCCCGGGCCGCAGGGGCGTTCGGCTGCACGAAAGATCGACGCACTGGATATATTCGCATTATTATCCGATTATTTTGAAGACTTGAACATTTCCAAGGTGTTTTCGACTTTTCGTGACCCTTCGCCGCTTATGCAACTCTTGATTTTAAAGACCTCATAACTCAAACATAAGGCTTTATTCCGTTACCGGACGGATCCTGGGCGCTGGTTTCCCGGCGCGGGCATTTTATCGATAGCGAGAAAGGTCAGGGCCAATGGTGGGTAAACCGCTGGTGTTCGAGGATGTCTACAAGGCGATAAAGCATGCCATCATGAACGGCATGTTCCAGCCTGGCCATCGGATCGACAGTGGTCGCCTGCAGTCGCTTGTCCGCATGAGCAACACGCCCGTCCGCGAAGCGCTGCGGCGGCTATCGGCCGAAGGCCTGGTCGAGGCCCATGCCCGCGAAGGCTTCTACATTCCATACCTGACAGAGCATGGACTGACGGGGTTTTACGACTGGCTCTTGAACGTTACCCTGTTTGCGGCACAGATCGGCGCGCCCACGCGTCAGGAGACCCATAACGCAATCGACTTCGACGCCATCCGCGCGATGCCGATCGTCGAGGCGACCACCACATTCTTCCTCGCCGTGGCGGTTGCCTCCGGCAATGACGAGGCTGAAGCGGCCGTTCGGCGGGCCAATGACCGGCTATTTCTTATCAGGACCCTCGAAGACGCCTTGTTCCCGGAGCGGATGGAAGAACTCGACGGTCTCATAGAGAGCTGGAGACACGCACCGCTTGCGGAATTTGAAGACACCCTGACCACTTACTTCCGCCGCCGGCAGGCGGTTGTGTCCAAAGCCGTGATGCTGGTCGCACGGCATGTACCGGGTATCCGAGAATGACCAGCCACGGTGAGACCTCTGTTGCGGCGGAATAATCGGATCATTTGACGACTATAAAATTCTTATCGGGCTGTACGGGGCGTACGCTGTCGCGGCCATGATACCCATGGCGTATTCTCAGGAGACCGACATGGATACGAAATCCCCGGAGCCCGTCGACGCCCGGACCGACAATGATGCGATCGTCAGCCTCGGCGTCGCCAGCCGTGAAACCAAGGGCGGCGGTGCCTACCCGCAGCCCGATACCAACCAGCCTTCGAGACAAGCGTTCGGGATCCAGACCGACTGACTCGCCGAGGCGTAAACTGCATCGTGCACCCATCAACATCCATCAGGCCCGTTCGCGGTACGACCGCGGACGGGCATTTTCTGTTGGAACCGACGCTGTATGCCTCACGCAAAACGGCTGTCAGGCCCGAAGCGGTATCTCGTTGAATGCGATGCCAGGATCCCTCGGACTTCCGGCCAACAATCGGATTATGCCCGGACAATAAAATTCACATATCCGACCGTCCGCCTAAGCTGCCCTGGCCATGAAGGACATGGCCTTTCGCAGGAGACTGACATGGATACCGGACATATGGAAACGGACGGAGCCCACGCCGTCATCACGTTGGGGACCGTCAGCGTCGAGACCAAGGGCGGCGGCGTTCTTCCGCAGCCCGACAGCAACCAGCCGGCACGCCAGGGTATCGGCATTCAGCAGGACTGACACTTCAGGGCGCGGGCAAGCCCCCGCGCCCCACACCCAGGATAATTCCCTATGCCACTTGGCCTCAGACCTGGCCTTTCCTTCGGGATCGCCGACGGGCGGGCCGTATTTCTCGACTCGCACATCGACCGGTACCTGTGCCTGCCTGCACTGCTCAATGCCCGCTTCCTGTCATTGCTTGAAGACCCAAATGCGCCCCCACCCACGGACGAGGCGCTACGCTCCCTCCTCAGGCAAGACGCGCCAGTGCCGATCGCGCCGACAGAGATCATAGCGGCCACGAGAGATCTCGTGCCTTCCGATCTTCCTGTATCACCTGGTCTTGCCATCTCCATGTGCGTAGCCCAGGCCGTCGGCCGTTTCCGGTCGAGGCGATCGTTGCGAGCCAGACTCGCCAGGGTCGCAGAGCGGCAACGCCATATCCGCGAAAACGTCCCTGAGCAAGAGGCGCTCGAGCATATATCTCGTCTCATCGCGGCCTTCGCCACCACGCGCTTCTGGTTTGACGCGCAGGATCGGTGCCTCGATCAGTCGATCGTCCTCAGCCATGTGCTCGCCGCGCGTGGCCTGCGCTCGTCGCTTGTCTTCGGTGTGCGGCCACGTCCCTTCAGCGCGCATTGCTGGCTCCAGCGCGGTCCGACCGTCCTGAACGACCGGCTGGACATGATCAAGGCTTATGTCCCGGTTCACGTCGTGGCATGACCTCTCGCTTCATCATCCGCATTCCACTGGGCGCGGGCCCAAGGGTCCCCTTTTCCGAGGCGCGATTTGTGACCCCGCACGGTTTTGTCTCTATCATTAAACATGAACACTTTTGTGTCTTCACCACATCGCAGACGCCGGTCCAGGCGCGCGGCTCAGGCGCCGTCATCGGACCGCTGTATGATAGAAGTCGTAGTGTGCAACCGTTTCAGCTAGCAGACGATCTATGCGAGATCCATGCATCAACATTGATCGAAAGCGCCTGGGGTGCCTATGTCGCTGTCCGGGCTGATAGGGCGGGCGCTGTTACGGTACTACGCGATCCCTCCGGCGCCTTGCCATGCTACATCTTCCGCGACCGCCATCAGGTCTTTGTCGTGTCCGACCTTGACGCGTTACGCCAGTGTGGGGTGGCCATGCCATCCATCGATTGGCACTTTGTTGGGTGGCACCTCGCCGCGGCACACATGCGTACGCAGGAGACGGCGCTTGCCGGACTTTCCGAAATCCCCCAGGGCATGCAGGCCATGATAACCCCGGCCGGCGTGCGCCTCGAGGCGGTCTGGTCGCCATGGGATTTTGTCGGTTGGAATAAGCGCACGCCGGTTGAAAACGCCGAAGCCTTGCGCGAAACGATCGACGCTTGCGTCGCCGCGATGACCAGAGGTCTCGACGCTGTGCATCTTGGCCTGTCCGGTGGACTGGACTCATCAATCCTTGCCACTAGCCTTCGCAGGGCACAAGCGAATGTCTCGGCCTATACCTTGATCACGGACGACAGCGTCGGCGATGAGCGCCCCTTTGCGGCCATTGCCGCCGATGCGCTTGGCATGCCCCTGGCTGAAATCCCTTATCGCCTGGACGAAATCGATTTGACCCGTTCGGTCGCGGGACACCTGCCGCGGCCGGTCGGCCTGTGTTATCAAAGACCGCTCTACCGCTACTGGCAGGCTCAGACGAGCCATAACGCCGCCATTGTGACCGGCAATGGCGGTGACGAGGTCTTTTGCCTAATGCAGTCCGCGACACCGGCGGTCGACCTTTGGCTGGCCACGCGACGCGCCGGCGCAATGTGGACCGCGCTTTGCGATGTCTGCCGACTGACGGGCGCCCCCATGCCGATCGTGGTGCGCCAAGCGCTCAAGACCCTGCGGCAATGGAAAGGCCCGTACACCTGGTCCACCACGACCCGCTTCTTAAGTGCAGAAGCTCTGGCCGCCGTCCGTCAGCGTAAGGCAGACGCCAGCGATCACCCGTGGCTGCGCGCGCCTTCCCACGTCCTGCCCGGCAAGAAGGTGCATGTCGCAAACCTCCTGCGCCTTCAGCATTACGTCGAAGGGCCGCCCCGGTGTTTTCAGCTGCCGGTCCTCTACCCCTTACTGGCCCAGCCTGTCGTCGAACTTTGCTTGCAAATCCCGACCTGGCAATGGTCGAGGCACGGGACCAACCGCGCTGTGGCGCGCGAGGCCTTCACGGATCGCCTGCCGCCGTCCTTGGTGCAGCGCCATGGCAAGGGCGGCCCGGAAGCGTTCGCGGCGCAGGTGTACCTGGCTTGGCGCGAGCGTCTTGTCCCATTTTTGAGCGATGGATTGCTGGCGCAAAAGGGCATTATCGACGTCACAGCGGTCAGAAACGCGCTCGCCTTAGACGCGCCCCCGCAAGGCTCAGACTATTTGCGCCTGCTTGAGCTGGCCGATGCGGAAGCGTGGGTGCGTCAGATGTCAGCAGGCTGATCCTTCGGTTAGATTTCGGCAGACATCGGCTTACTTGGTGCCGGATAGTCCCGCCAGCCCTTTGACGGTCGCAAGCACGATCTTCCGCTCCGCCGTCGACAGCTTAGTAAAGGATGCAGCGAGCGCGACACCCTCTTCGGAACGCAAAAATGCACCGGCTTGCGTTTCAGCCACAGCGCCGTCGCCCGCGTCGAGGTCCGGCAGACCCAGAAAGAAGTAGTCAACCTGGACGCCCAGGAACCGCGCGATTTCAAAAAGGGCCGAGGCCGAAATACGGTTGGTTCCACGCTCGTATTTCTGAACCTGCTGGAATGTCAGGCCGATCGCATCCGCCAGCACCGCCTGGGACAACCGCAACGACCGGCGCAGTTCGCGTACTCGCTGCCCGACATGCACATCGACGGGATGATGACCCGAGGGCAAGGCAATCGCTTCTTGTTTATTCTTATTCTTTTTCAATACATTATCCATAATAATTCAGACAAATCGTCAAGTAACGGTTCATGTCGCAGCCCGTCGTTGTTGGCCTTGTCTCAACATAAGCTTCGACACACTTCCGTGACCCGCACTTGCGTCCGCGTGTGAATAAAGTCTACGAGCACTGTGAAATTTCAATGCGTGCGTAACAGCTCATCTTCCAATCCGCGTTCGGGAATAATTATGAGGCGCCGCGGTCACGAGCATCGGAATCGATTGCGTTTATGACTGGCGTCTTTTTGCTATGAAACAGACGTCACATAACACTGTCTTCTAGTTGTTTTTCGCTGGCGTCTTCAGCCAGCGCGTGAACCAGGCAAGATTCCTGGTGTAGACGGCCAGGCGATGCGCGGGCTGCCACTTGATGTGCCGCTCGTCCGGAAAGACATAGAGTTCCGTTGCGATGCCCGATTCCTCGAGCGCCGTATAGGTCTCAAGCCCCGCCAGATACTCGTCTTCGGCCAGTTGCATCAGCACGGGCGTCCTTACCCTCGATGCGTTCATTGCAACCGAATAAGGCGCCCAGAATGCCGGATCATTTTCGGTGCTCTTCGGATAGCCAAGTCCCTGGAAGGCGCGGGCGGTAGCCGGGCCGGTCATCAGCATCTGGGTCTTCGGGTCCTGGCAGCAGGTGCTGAGCGCTGCCGCTTTGAAGCGCGTGCTGTTGACAAGCGCGAACTGGACAGTCGAAGCACCATCGCTCAAGCCGGTTATGCCGATGCGTTGTTGGTCAATCCTACCCTTGGAGATGGCCAGGTCGATCCCGGTCATCAGGGCGGAGTGCACGCTTCGACGATCCGCCCAGTCCCGGAATTGCGCTGCCACGGCCGCTTCAGGCGGGAGATCGGCGTAAAGCGTGGCGACATCCGCCGGCCGTTGGAAGCTCAAGACCGCAAATCCTGCCGCCGCGAAGGCCTGGATCGGGTACTCATCCCCCGTGCCGCCGCGCAGGAAGCCGCGCGTGATGTATTGCACCACGACCAGCGGTGACTTCTGTCCGGGCACATTGTGAAGCGGCAAGACGAGATCACCAATCACCGGCAGCCCGCGGGCATTGCGCCAATGCAACCGCTCAGCCGGAGCGAGCTTAATCCCGGCGAATTCCGGATTGGGGTCGAAGACGACCCGCGAACGGCCCGTGTCCAGGCTGAAGGCCCCGATGCGGCGCGGCTGAAGGGAGCTTTCCGCCAGGCATATGAGTTCGCGGCGGACGAGATGACAGTCGGTGACCAGATCGGTCGTCGCCCACACCCGCCTAGGTGCCTCGCCGGGCGACCACAGATAGGCCGCTGTCATCTCGTCCGCCCATCCTTCCCGGCTGAGGAACGCAACGCCGGAGCCGTCATCCTCGAGCCAGGCGTCGACAACCGTGCCGCGGCACGCAGCGGCCTGGCAGCGGACCACGTCTCCATCAGGGCCGGTGTAGATCAGGTCACTGCTTCGGTGGGGGAACGGCGCGCGCGTGACCGAAACGGAGGCGCCGCCTTCTGAATCACTTATCTTCTCCTTGGCATCGTTCAGCCATTCACGATCATTTTCAGACGACGGCGTGACCGTGCCGTCCGATGCATATGTCCAGAACGCGTGCCGCGGCGTCGAAGCGGGGAACGGCTTCAACTGCGCCATGGGCATGAAGCGCTGATCGTAGCGCCAGCCTGTAATGCCTTCGGCGCGGAGGGCCTCGTGCGCCGGCGCTTGATCGATGCGCGCACGAACGACGAGGCCGCCATCCTTCGTCCAACCAAAGGCATCGATGTCGCCGGTCGGCGCGACTATAGTGCGCGCGCTGCTGGCGTCGACGGAAGCGATCCGCACCTGCGTCCGGCCAGCCAATCGTCTCAGATAGGCGATGGATCTGGCGTCAGCCGACCATTTGGGCGTGATGGGGATGGCAACCCCTGTCGGGTAATCCTTGATCCCCCAGTAATCGATTGTGCCGAAGATCGGATCGCCGCCGTCATCGAGACGCAGCGCTTCGCCGTGACCGTTCGCGGCCACGACGAACAGCCCCGTGCAGTAGCGGTTCCTGACGGGGTCTGCCTGCCGCATGACGAATGCGATCATCCGGCCGTCAGGCGACACACCGAGGCTCGTGTTCTGCCCGGCGAGGTCGCCCTGCGGTCCGATATCGCGCAAGCGGACTAGGTCTTCCGGGGTCACCGGACGCTTGCCGGCAACAGTTATTCCGTGGGAGGGGCGCAGGGTTTCGCAGTCCGGCGCCGACGCAGCGACGGACGGCCCGGCGAGCATGGCCATGGCCATGGCTGCCGCAACAGTAATGAGGGACATGTTACCAGCGCTTCGAAATCGTCATGCCAAGCACGCGCCCGGTCGCCGAATGGTTGGTGGCGTCATAAGGCACATAGTAGGCCGCCGCCGTCCGCACCGTCTCCGGAGCCTCATCGAAGAGATTAAGAACCGACGCGGTCACGGTCGCGCCACTGTCGCCTGAGCCGCGGCCCAGCCGGACACGGAGCGTGGCGTCGAAGGTCGTCTGCGCTAGAATGCTCACCTGGCGCCCGAAGCGCGCGTCATCGAGCGCGCCGACATGGTTGGCGAAGGCGGCAATCGTAACCGCCTGCCCCTCCCACGCCGCGCTGAAGCGCCCGCGCCAGTGCGGCGGATTGAAGATCGTGCCGGCCAGCGCCAGTTCGGCATTGGTGGCATTCAGCCGCTGGCGGGTCTCGAGGTAGCTGGCGCTGCCTTCAAAGCGCAATATGCCTGGCCCGGCCATACGCGCATAGTGTCCCGTGAAGTCGAAACCCCTTATCGCCTGGCGATAGACATTCTGTTCGCGGTTGTCGACGATGCCGATGACGCTCGCCGGATCATAGGCGCCGCTCGAATAGTTGCGCAGACGGCCGAGGTCACCGATCGCCGCCGACAATTGCTCCGGCGTCGGATTGAGATAGACCGAGCCGGCATAGGCGGGATTGTCGAGCGCTCCCGACATCGAGACGATCGGCTGCAGGACGCGGTCGGTGTAGTCGATATCGAAATAGCTGAGCCCGATGCCCGCCCCTTCCGGCACATCGAAGCGATAGGCCAGGCTTGCGACAAACGCCGTGGCGGTTTCCGCCTTCAGGTCCTCGTTGCCGCCGTCGAGATTGAGAAAAGTCGTGCCGGCCGGCGCTGTCTCGCTGATCAGACTGGCGTCGAACAGATAGGGCAGACTGCCGCGGTAGGTCTGGTAAAGCGTCGGCACCTTGAACGATTTGCCCCACGATAGCTTCAGATCAAGCGCTTGGATCGGCTGATAGATCAGGCCGAGCTTCGGCGTCGTCATGGCATCGAGGCCTGAGTAGGCCTCGTGGCGCAGCGCGGACGTCAGCGACAGGCGATAGATGCCGGTAATGCCTTGCTCAGGCGCCACCAAAGGCACGGACAGTTCGGCGAAACCGTAGGTCGCTTCCCGGCTGCGATCGAAATCGGTCGCAACGAGTGAAACCCCCGACGCGTATTCGAAGGCCAGGTAGCCGTCGAGGCGGATCTTGCGGTAGCCCCCACCGACCGCGAGCCTCGCCGCCCCCGCCGGCGTCGAAAACACCCGGCCCTCGGCGCCGATCTCGGTGACAAGGGTCTGGTTGACATAATAGCCCGGATAGCTGGCCGAGCGCTCGCCTGCGTAATAAGCCGTCGTCTCAAGCACGGTCTTGTCCTCGCCGGCGGTCGCGCTCCAATAGCCTTGCCAATTGCCGTCGAGATCGAACGTGAGCCGCGGTGATATGCTGTAGGATTGCAGCCGCGGCGTTTCGCGCGAACCGTTCTCCAGATAGGTGACGCCGGCATCATAAGGCTTGGTGAACACCGAAGTCCGTTCACTCGCCAGGGCATCGACGCTCAGCTTCAGTCTATCTGTCAGCCGGTGATGACCGCTCAGCAGAAGCACGCCCGCGTCCTGCTCCGGTATCAGCGTCGTGCCGCCATCGAGCGCGCGGGTGAACTTGCGGTCGCGGGCCTGAAGCCCGCCGTGGTGGCTCACATCCATGGCGGCGATAAATCCGCCGCCGGTCCAGGTCCGGCCGGCGACAACCGACACGCCCGATTCCGTTGCCGCCCCGCCGGTGGCGCCGCGATAACGGCCCGATATTTCCACGCCATCGAAATCGCGCTTTAGCAGGATGTTGACCACGCCGCCGACGGCATCCGAGCCATAAAGCGCCGACGCGCCGTCGGTGACGATCTCGACGCGGTCGACCGCAGCCAAAGGAATAGCCGAAACATCGACCGCCTGGCCGATCGCGTCATAGGCCAGCCGGTTGCCGTTCAAAAGCGTCAGCGTCGCGTCCGGCCCCAGACCCCGCAGGTTGAAGCTCGACGCCGCATTGATGTTGACGTTGCGCAGGTCGGGCGTGCCAAGCGCGATGTCCGGATTGACCCCGCCCCCGAAATTCTGTGGCAGGGCGCGCGCCATCTGGCCAAGATCGCTCTGGCCGCCCAGCTGCATCTGCGCCTGCGTCACGCGGGTTACCGGCGAGGCCGGCTCTCGCCCGCGGATGCGCGTACCCGTAATGACGACGGGCTCGGGGTCGGGGGTGGCAGCGGTTTCGCCTTGCCTTTCCGACACCTTTAGATAGATGGCATTGTCCGTCCGCGCGGTCACGACGAAACGCGTATTGGCCAGCAGCATGGCCAGGGCTTCGTCGCGTGTGTATGTCCCTTTGAGCGCCGGCGCCGTCGTGCGACGGGCTTCCGCGAAATCGTAGAGGATCTGAACGCCGGTCTGGCGCGCAAAGTCATTAAGCGCCAACGCCGTGCTTTTTTTAGGCATGTCAAAATTCTGCCGGGGCTCGGCCGCCCAGGCGGCCGGCGCCGTCAACAGCGCTGCGGCAATAGATAGCGCCACGGCGGAGGTCCGCCATCTTGACGGCTTGAAAGCTCTCACAAACATAAGTCTAGTCCCCAGGATATGCGTCACTCATGTGACAACCGCCTTGCATGAGCTTTGAGGCGGCTACATCCCTAGGCTGTACCTAGAACGATTATCCCTAGTTCGACAAACCCGATTATTTGGAAAGAATGACGCTGTGGCTTTCCTGCGTCACATGGATGCCGAATGAGGCCTCCAATCCCGCCAGCAGCTTGGACGGGTCGCGATTGGTAAAGCGGCCGCCCAACTGCAAGCCACCGATTTCCGGATCGGCGATGATGATCTTTCGATCGAGATAGCGGTTATACTCTTCGACGACCTCGCTCAAAACCTGGCCGTTGAGCACCAGCTCGTCCTGCCGCCATCCCGTCAGAAAATGGATGTCGTCGCTTGATACCGGCCTTACACGGTCCTGGGTTCCGGTCAGGATCGCCGCCTGCTGGGGACGGACTTCGACTAGCGTCTTGCCCCCGTCGTCGATCCTCGCCGTGCCAGCGAGGCTGATGAGGTCGAGCGAAGTCGCCCGCAGGCGCGCGATATATTCGCCCGTTCCGAGCTGCACCACGTGTTTGCCGGCGCGCAGCGTGAATGGCTTGGAGCCTTGCGTCACCTTCACCGCCACCTCGCCGCGCTTCAGCCACAGTTCGCGCGTCTCGCGGGACGACCGCCACTCGGCCTTGCTGTCGGTGTTGAGCTCAAGCCGATCGCCATACGGCAAGGCAACCGTCTTGCGTTCCCCCACTACCGTCTCAGCCCGGGCGCGCCCGGCGCCCGCACCAATCGCCGTGATGCCGGCGATGCCGACAATCGCAACCAGGCCCGCAGCGATCTTGCCCGACGTCAGAAAGCTTCGGCGTGTCGGTTGCTGTAGGGGTGGCGGCGGCGCCGTCAGGCCGCGCAGCTTTTCCATCTGGCGCATGGCGGCATGGACCTGGGCAAAGGCCGAAGCATGACGGGGGTCGGCGTCGCGCCACGCTTCGAACGCAACGCGATCGGCGCTGCCGCTGTCCAGGCGCGCATACCAGTCCGCAGCCGCTTTCTGGATGTCGTCATGCGGTGACTTGGGTTCGGCGCTCATTCTGTTTCCGTCACGGTGATGACCGGACATAGCCTCCGGTTGGGTGCAACCCTAAGCATAGTGCAAATTGCATCGTCCGTCTAATGGGTCGCGAAGCCTGTTTGGGCCGCCAAGGACGTGGAAACTATCGTCGTCTTTTTTGCCTGCCCCACTTGATCGCCGGCAATTCATGACCATGTCTCCGCGAACTGCCGGCTCATCCCCCCCCCCCGCGATCCGGCCGCCGAGCGGACGTCCGCGCCCCCCGGGGACGGCCGTTTTTTATTTCAGGGCGGCGTATCCGAGGGGAATCGAATCATTTACTGGCTCGTCAAGGGCGATAAGCTGGCCGGCAAGATCTTATACTTTCTGACCCAGCCCCATGATCCGGGCCGTTCATTTTGAGAGTGCGTTCGCCGGGTGACCTGCTACCCGTTTCTTGGCCACCCGGAACTGGAATTTCGCCGGGTTAGGGCTCATGGCGCCGCAGGTACGGCCGAGCCGGATATGAGCGATATCGGGGGTTTGTTGCCGATGGCGCTGTGAGGACGGACCTCGTTGTAGTCTCTACGCCAAGACTCCATCTTTTCTTTCGCGTCGTCAAGGCTCATGAACCAGTGCGCGTTCAGGCATTCCGCCCGGAACTTGCCATTGAAGCTTTCGATGAAGGCATTGTCGGTCGGCTTGCCAGGCCGCGAGAAGTCGAGCGTGACGCCCTTCTGGTAGGCCCACAAGTCGAGGTCGCGGGAGATGAACTCCGAGCCCTGATCCACCCGGATGGTCTTCGGATAGCCGACCGTCTTACAGACCCTGAGGTGGTCCCGGAAAATCGGACATGGTGCTAAGCTTGTGTCGTTCTGTGAG
>CBFGPQ010000038.1:0-26398 GCA_965650705.1 uncultured Asticcacaulis sp.
GCATCGACGCGGACCCGGTGCACGGCGCCGTCATGCCGCCGATCTACCTGTCGTCCAACTACACGTTCGAAGGTTTTGGCAAGAAGCGGACCTATGACTATGCCCGCTCGGGCAATCCGACGCGCGAGGTCATCGCCGACGTTATCGCCGACCTGGAAGGCGGCGCCGGCGCGGTCATCACAGCGTCCGGCCTGGCGGCGCTCGATCTCCTCTGGCAGGACCTCGACCGCTCGGAACCGATCGCCCCGGCTGCCGTCGCCGACCCGAAAGCCGTCAAATCCAAGCGCGTCATCGTCCCACACGACTGTTATGGCGGCACTCAGCGTTTGCTCAATGCCCGCCACAGGCAGGGCGTGATCGAATGCGTCTATGTCGACCAGACCGACGAAGCCGCTCTCATCGAAGCGCTGAAGACGCCGACCGCGCTTCTGCTGCTGGAAACCCCATCCAATCCGCTGATGCGCCTGATCGACCTGGAAAAGCTGATCAAGCTCGGCCATGATGCCGGCGCGCGCGTTGCGGTTGACAACACCTTCCTCTCCCCTGCCCTACAGAACCCGATCCGTTTCGGCGCCGACTATGTCGTCCATTCGACCACCAAGTATATTAACGGCCATTCCGACGTCATCGGCGGCGCGCTTGTCTGCGCCCATGCGGAAGACGTCCTGCCTATGCGCTGGTGGGCCAATTGCGTCGGCAGCACCCAGACGGCCTTCGACAGCTATATGACTCTGCGCGGCGTGCGCACCCTGTTTGTCCGCATCCGCCAGCAGCAGGACACGGCGCAGGCCGTGGCCGAGTGGCTGGAGCAGCACCCGGCGGTCAAGGCCGTCCATTATCCGGGCCTGAAGTCTCACCCGCAGCACGAACTGGCCATGAAGCAGCAGCATGGCCCCGGCGCCATGATGTCGTTTGAGCTCAAGGGCGGACTTGATGCCGTCAAGGCTGTGCTCGATGTCATCGACCTGTTCAGCCTGGCTGAGAGTCTCGGCGGGATCGAAAGCCTGATCGTCCATCCGGGCTCGATGACCCACGCCGCCATGTCGCCCGAAGCCCAGGCCACGGCCGGCATCACCGGCGGCCTGCTGCGCATCTCGATCGGTTTGGAAGACGCCCAGGACCTGATCAAGGCATTGGATCGCGCCTTCAAAGCGCTCTGAGTTTATCCGGGTTGCGCACGAAGTAGACCGTACTGACCTGATTGCCGGAACGCTCGACGGCCAGCACATCGCGACTGCCGTCGGCGTGATGGCTGAGCACGGCCAGCGCGCCGTTGATACGGAGGATTTCGGTCTTCACCACAGTGTGCTGGCGGAACTTCAGCCAGATGCCGATCAGGAACTTCGCCACCCGGTCGCGGCCTTCCAGGATATTGATGGCCGCGGCCGCCTTACCGCCACCATCCGAATGCAGGCTGACATCGCGCGTCAGCAAGGCCTCCAAAGCTGTCGTATCGCCCGATTGCGCCGCCTCAAGAAAGGCTTCGAGGAAGGCGCGCTCGTCGCTTTCGCTGACCGTGAAACGCGCGGGCGCCGGTTCGCGTTCCTGCCGGACTGCCTTGCGCGCCCGCGCCGCCAGTTGCCGGCAGGCGGCTTCGGAACGCTCGAGCGTGGCGGCGATGTCGGTAAAGCTGTTGCCGAAGACATCATGAAGCAGAAAGGCTGCGCGTTCGAGCGGACTTAGCCGCTCAAGCGCATACAAGAGCCCGATCGACAGGTCATCCGCCAGATCCGCCTCTCCCGCTTTCGCACCGGTAAAATCGGAGATGTCGTGCAAAGGCTCGGGCAGCCAGGGGCCGACATAGGTCATACGCTGGCGATGCGCGGACTTCAGCACATCGAGGCACAGCCGCGTCACCACGCGCGTCAGATAGGCGCGCGGGGTGTCGACCTCGCCGACCTCCCGCACGCGCAGGGCCGCCTCCTGCACCACATCCTCGGCCTCAGACAGGGTGCCGAGCATGCGGTAGGCCACGCCGATCAGATAGCGGCGGTGCGTCTGGAGGTGGCTAAGCAGGCTCACTTCGTCTTGTCCTGAGGATGGACGGTCCGTAGTCCGACGGAGATGCGGTTCCAGCCATTGATCTGGGCGATCAGGAAGGTCAGGTCAATAATCTCCTTGTCGGTGAAGTGCGCCTTCAACGCCTCGTAGTCGGCGTCCGGCGCGTGGGTGTCCGGCAAGTGTGTCAGACTTTCGGTCCATTGCAGCGCCGCCTTTTCGCGCGGCGTGAACAGGTGCGATTCGGCAAAGGCGCTCAACAACAGCAGGCGCTTTTCGGTATCGCCGTCCTTCAGCGCTTCGAGACGATGCATGTGGATGCAGTTGGCGCAGCCGTTGATCTGCGACGCGCGCATCTTGACGAGATGGACCAGGATCGGGTCGAAGCCACTCTCCTTGATATAGGTTTCCAGAACCGCCTTGGCAGCAAAGGCGGCAGGGGCGATGGCGTATGCATTCACGCGGTGCGACATGGTGTTCTCCTTTATGTCTGCCTGTAAGACGAGCCGGCCGACGCCTGCGTGACATGCGTCCCAAAAAAACATGCGGAAAATTTTACTTTGCCAATGCAGCCGGCCGTGACACCGTCATCCGGTCATCTTTGGGGGAGTTCGATATGCGCATTCTTGCAGGCATTGTTGCGTCGGTCATGCTGGCCGCAACCGGCGCAGGGGCGCAAACCGCCCCGACTGGGCCGACCGGCGAAGTTTTCAAGGCAGAGGAAGCCTTCGATGCTTACACCGCCGAACGTGGCATTACCGAAGGCTTCCATGCCTATTCAACGCCCGACGCCGTAGCCTTTCGTCCTGAAGCCATACAAATCCACGAACGCCTGGGCGAAGCGATTGCGAAGGGTGAAGGTGGCAAGGACGCTCCGTCCAAGCTGCGCTGGCGGCCCTATCGCATTGCCGTAGCCGCTTCCGGCGACATGGCTTGGGATATGGGGCCCTGGACCATCGAAGGGACTGACCGTGCAGGCTGGTTTTTTACTATCTGGCAAAAGCAATCCGACGGACGCTGGCTATGGTTGCTGGATACGGGCGCGGGCACGGATGCCGTCGACAAACTTCCGCCCGCCGGCGCCTATGAGACGCTCACCTTCTCAAGCGGCGGTCCCGCCGACCCGGATGCCGCGAATTCGGTGGCAAAACGCGATGCCGAACTAAATGCAGCCCTTGGCGCCAAGCCGCCTGCCGATGCCTACAAGACCTTCAGTATGCAGGACATGACCTATTTTGGTGGTGGTGTCGTCCCGGCGACCGGCAGGAAGACAGTTAAAGCCCTGCTAGGCGCCCGCCCTCAACAAGGTATGACCTGGACAACGATCGGCAACGGGCAGTCAGCGGCGCGCGACATGGTCTATACCTACGGCCATGTAACGGATGGTACGGGCGCCTATCTTGGCCATTATGTCAGGGTTTGGACATCGATGGGTGGCTGGCATCTCGCTGTCGATCTGTACAATTCTGCCAAGTAGTTTCCAGTCAGGCCAATTCCTCCTTGCCATGCCGCCTGGCGGCGATACAACTCCCCGCAACGGAGCATAAGACTCTGTATGCCGTGAGAGAAATCTACCCGAGGAGAAAGCTTCCATGGGCCATATGCCCCCCTTCGCCGCCGCCGACACGCGCTATTCGTCCATGCCCTATCGCCGCTGCGGCCGCTCTGGCCTCAAGCTGCCCGCCATCTCGCTGGGCCTGTGGCAGAACTTCGGCGATATCAACCCGATCGACACCCAGCGCAGCCTTCTGCGCCGCGCGTTTGATCGCGGCGTGACCCACTTCGATTTGGCCAACAATTACGGCCCGCCATTCGGTTCGGCCGAGACCAATTTCGGCCGTATCCTGAAAGAGGACTTCCTGCCCTACCGCGACGAGCTGATCATCTCGACCAAGGCCGGCTGGGACATGTGGCCCGGGCCATACGGCGGCATGAACGGTTCGAAAAAGCACCTCATCGCCTCGTTCGACCAGAGCCTGAAGCGCATGGGCCTCGACTATGTCGACATCTACTATTCGCACCGCCCCGATCCGTTCACCCCCCTCGAAGAAACTATGGGTGCGCTGGCCCTGCTCTACAAACAAGGCAAGGCGCTCTATGTCGGCATCTCCAACTATAATGCCGAACTGACGAAGCAGGCCGTCGCCATCTTAAAGTCCGAAGGCGTGCCTCTGACCATCAGTCAGCCGAATTACAGCCTACTCGACCGCTGGATCGAACCCGACCTGCTCGGCACCAATGCTGAACTCGGCGTCGGCACCATCGTCTTCTCGCCGCTGGCTCAGGGCTTCCTGAGCACCAAGTACCTGAAGGAGGTTCCAGGCGATTCGCGCGCGGCGCGGCTGGACTGGGTCCGCAACGGCCTGACCGAGGCAACGATCGGCCGCATCAAGACGCTCAATGACCTGGCGCAGGCGCGCGGCCAAAGCCTGGCGCAAATGGCGCTCGCCTGGACGCTGCGCGACGAACGCGTCACCTCTACCCTGATCGGCGCACGCACCGTCGAACAGTTGGAAGACAGTTTAGGGGCGCTCGACAACCTCGCCTTCACGGCGGCGGAGCTCGAAGCAGCCGACCAGATTACCCGCGGCGATCCCGACATCTTCACCGCGCCGGCCAAGGCCAACGGCGACGATCTGCGCGCCAACCCCGACTATCGCGCCTGATTTTAGGACTCTATTGAGCATAACGGGTGTGGTGCAATGCATCACACCCGTTGTTGCTGGAGGCAATATTCAGCCGAGAACCTTTGCTCTGGTCTTGCTGCCAACCTTTTATTGCGTTGCGAAGAAATATTCCCCAAACACGCGAACTGAACCACATTTCATCTTTATTTCTGAATCGGTAAAACTTACCCGGGGCTGACATAAGGTTCATAAGCATGTCGATCACCGAGGAAACCTGCCGCTGGGCCTACGCCAAGGCAATGCGTAACGAAAACATCCGGCGCGCTCTTCAGGAAGCCGGCCGGGCTATCTATCTGGATGACAATGCGTCAGATGAGTCGGTGTTTCCGGCCTCCAACCGCTACGTGCTGTCGCGTGTTGAAGTACGCGGCGAACGCCAGGCCGAAGCACTTGTCTACTGCAACGGCGTCTGCGTCGCGTAAACATCACAGATACGGTGCCGCCAGAATCGCGGCGCTACCTGCCTTCCGCATCGACAGAACATCGCTCTTGACAGATAGCTCAAAATAGAACAAAATGTGAACATTGGATCGGGAGTTGATCATGTCCGCACAGTGTCAGTCTGCTCAGAAGTCGCCACTACGCTGGTCACGCGTCGATGCCGCCGATTCGCGCGTCGAACGCGACCTCAAAATGATATTGTGCGCCCGTGATTTTCAGGTGCTTAGCGGCTCGCAGGCGGTCACGCCATGCTACTATCGTGGCCGCGACCGGGCCGGCAACGCCATAACCGTCCGGGTGATCGCCGACGACATGGCGGCATAGCAGCCGCCTCAGCTCATACGCCGCATCTGCGACCGCGTCGTGTCCTCACGGGCGAAGCGGACCAGGCTTTCCATCGCCCACCTGGCGTCACGCGCGTTTTTGGCCGCCACCGCCTCGAAGACGCGGGCATGATCCGGCCAGCTGTTGCGCGCGTCGGCCGGGTCGGTCGACTTCAGCCGCGTCGTCCAGGCAATCGCGGCGGCAATCGAGCTGTTGAGCGAAATCAGCACCTCGTTGCGCGTCGCCAGCAACAGGACCTTGTGGAATTCAAGGTCCGCCAGCCGGCCGGTCTCGGTCGCAAGCGTCTCCCGGCCCATGATGTCGAGCGCGTTTTTCAGGCGCACCACCTCTTCCTCGCTGCGCCGTTCGGCCGCCAGTTCCGCGGCGGCGGGCTCGTTGATCAGCCGCAGTTCGAACAGTCCGTCCATGAATTCGTTCGACGGCGTCGTTTCGAACATCCAGCCCATGACTTCGGGATCGAGCAGGTTCCAGCGCGAACGTTCGCACACCAGCGTGCCGCGCTTTGGCTTGCTTTCGATCAGCCCCTTGGCGGACAGGATCTTCAGGGCTTCGCGGTAAGGCGTCCGGGAAATATTCAGCGCTTCGCTGGAATCGATCTGAAACGGCAAGATATCGCCGGGCTTATATGTCCCATTCAGGATATCGATCGCCAGCCGGCGCGCCAGCGACCCATGAAGACGGCCCTGCGACGGCACTTCCTCGAAGGTGAAATCTGCCGTTGCATCGGTATTGGCTGACTTTTTCTTGCTTTCCATGACCTGACCAACGTCCCCTATGCGTGCTTATGCGCGACTTGTCCGGCCTTAGCAAGCATGCTCCGAAAAAGTGGGAGCCGGTTTTTCGGATCAAGCATGCGACCATTAGGACATCTCGACTGTGCTGCGTTTCATTCGAAACACAGCACAGTCGAGCAAGCGTCAGGGCGCAATGGCACACTACCAGAGCAGGGCATAGATCAGAACAAGGATGGCGACGATGCCGGCGGCCAGCGCATTGAAGGCCGGCGTCGTGCAGAACTGCGAAAGCGTGGTTTCCGGCGACCACAGCGCCTCACGGTTCGGTTTCAGCTTGGAGACGGCGACGGTCACCAGCAGACAGATCCAGAACACCCAGCCGACGCGATCGAGAAACGGTATGTCAGGAACGAAGCGCAGCCATGCCAGCCATTCCCGGCCAGGCATATCCGGAGTCCGATGCACGGCGCTGGCAGCAAAGAACAGGACCGAGGCGGCCACCCCGGTCAGCAGGCCATAAAGCGCGCCGGTCGTCGAGGTAGGCTTCCAGAACATGCCGAGCAGGAAGATGACAACGATCGGCGGGGCGAAGAAGCCTGTCAGGTTCTGGCCAATCTGGAAGACCAGGTCGAATTTGCCAAGCAGCGGCTTGGCGACAATCACAGCAATAAGAAGCGCTATCGTGGCAGCCCACCGGCCGGTCGACACCAGCGCCTTTTCCGGCAGAGCCGGCTGCGCGGACCGCACCAGGTCGAGGGCGAAAATCGTCGCGATCGAGTTGATCTTCGAGGCGGACGAAGCGACAATGGCGGCGATGAGAGCGGCAAAGACCAGGCCCAGTACGCCTGGCGGCAGCAGACGCATCATCGACGGATAGGCCAGGTCGCCGCGAGGAAGTCCGGGGGCCAGCACAAGGGCGCACAGGCCCGGCAGCACGACGATCAACGGCATCAGCAGCTTCAGATAGGCCGCGAGTGCTATGCCGGTCTGGGCCTCGGGCAGGGATTTGGCCGACAGGGCGCGCTGGACGATATACTGGTTGAAGCCGAAGTAGGAGATGTTCATCACCCACATGCCACCGATCAGGACCGCCATCCCGGGGATTTCGGCGTAATTCGGGTTATCCTGGGCGAAGATAAGATGGAAGTGGCCGGGATACTGCTGATGCAGGCGGCTCAGACCCGCCACAACGCCGCCCGGCGACAGCGAACCGCCGATGGCGCCCAGGGATATCGCCAGTATCGCGAGCCCGCCGATAATCAGGATCGTCACCTGGACGATGTCGGTCAGCGCGGCTGCCCTTAAGCCGCCGTACAACTGGTATGACAGGGCGAACAGGCCCAGGAGCGCCAGACCGATCAGCGGGTCGAGGCCGGAAATATGCCCGATCGTCGTCGCGCCCAGCCAGAGAATGCCCGTCAGGTTGATGAAGGTGTACTGAATGAGCCAGAAGACCGCCATCAGGGTCTTGACCTGGGGGCCGTAGCGGCGCTCCAGGAATCCAGGCATGGTCTCAAGGCCGGCATTGTAAAACACCGGCAGGATATATTTGGCGACGACGATCAGGGCCAGCGCCGCCATCCATTCGTAGGACGCGATGGCAAGCCCCAGGCGATAGCCGGCCCCCGACATACCGATGATCTGTTCGGCGGAGATGTTGGCGGCGATGATCGAAGTGCCGACTGCCCAGAACGGCAACTGCTTGTCGGCGAAGAAATAGGCGCTGACGTTCACTCCACGCGGCGCGCTTTTCGTCACGTACCAGGCGGCAACACAAATCGCGGCGCTATAGGCAGCGACGATCGCGATATCGATCGGGGAAAGACCACTTGTCGTCATGATAAGCAAATGCACATCGCCGCGAAGCCGGATATCCGTGGCTACAGTGCCCGGGCGCGTTCTGCAATCATCTGTTTTGAAAGCGCCTTTACTCGGCGTTGGCAATGCCTTGGAGCAGCACGAGATCGGACGCGTCCGGTATCGCCAGCCGCGGCAGGTCGCGGTTCGGCGGCAGGCTGCCCCAGGCGAGGGTAAAGGTTTGTCCACCCGGCGCCGTCGCCTGCACGGCATTGAGGCGTTGGCCGTTCGCGACTTGGACCTTTCTGGCAACCGCCTCTGTCAGGCCGTCGACCTTGCGCTCTTCGATCAGCCTCAGCGACTTGGCGTCCACGACGAACTCCAGCGCCTGGCCCAGCCGGACGACCGGCACGATCAACTGGCCGGGCGCACCCGGCCGGGCCCCACCAACGAAGATTTCGCTGTTCAGCGATCCGCCGCCACTGAAGTCCCAACGATAGTTCGTCCAGGCGCTGACCTGACGCTTCGTCCAGATTTTGCCGTCGCGGCGCGCCAGCCAGATCTGCGTATTCCCGCTGGAATCGTACTTGTGGTAGGTGATCGTCACCCGGCCCTGGTCATCGAAGCCGATAATGGTGTTGTTATTGATTATCCCGCCCCTGACCGGCACAGGATCGACGATCTCAGCCTGACTCAGGCGGATCGGCAAGGCCAGCGGCGTGCCGTCGGCCTTTTCCCAATGGATCAGATCGCGTGTCCGCGCATAGCTGAGATCGTGGTTGGTCTCGGCCATCGGCGTTTCGCGCCACACCCAGGCGATATGGAAAAAGCCGTCGGGGCCCAGGACCGGGCCCATGAAATAGGCGTTGCGCACCCCTTCTCCGTCGACGAGCGGCATCGAGGTCAGGGCCTTCCATCGCTGGCTGGCTTCGTCATAGACGTTATAAAGCTCGTTGCCGTCGCCGCTGGAACCGTCGCGGTACTTGAAGATGAGCCGTCCAGCACTGTCCTTGAGGAAGACCGGATAGGTCATTCGCGTCTCGCGCGCAGGATCGACCATGACGCCCTCGCGTTTCAACGTGCGAACGTCGCCGCCGGGATCGCTGCGGAAATAGGTCAGCGGATCAACGTGCATATTGGCGGCGACGTGAACAGCGCCATCGCCATCAAGTGTCATGGCGATGTAGTTGTGACTGTCCCAACCGAGCCATGTGTCGACCTTGTGGTAGACCCAGTGCGCCGGATTGTTGAGCGGCCGCTGGGCGACGGTCAATTGCCGGTTGGCGTCGTAATAGGCGACATAGAGGTGGGTCGCGCCAGCCAACATGGCAAAGCGGGCACTGTGGCCAGACCAGACCTTGTCAATAGCTTCAGGCGCCACCGCCGGTGTTTGGGCCGACGCAGACGAGACGCAAACCAGAGCGGCAAAGGCCAGGACTATCGAACGCATGAGGCGGCTTTCCGATAAAGGTGGAACAGCCCAGGTCTTAAAAAATTCCAGCCGATTATGGAAGTCCTGCGAGCTAGCGATACGCTCGTGGTGACGCGGCCGCCCTCCGTACCTTGCCCGTTCTGTGTTCGATCTTGAGGCCATCGTAAAGACGACCACGGCGAAAGGGGCGACGCTTAAGGCCACTGAACAGTCCATCGACACGTCCTCTTCGGCCGGCGTTGCTTTCCTTCAAATGCTGGGCGTGTTTGCCCAGTTTGAGACATCGATCCGCAAAGAACGCCAGTTGGAAGGAGTTGCCAAGGCCAAGGGCGCCGGTGTGTACAAAGGCGGCAAACCATCGGTACCTGTTGCTGAGATCAAGCGCCTGGCTGCGGAAGGAGTTGGCCCCTACGCCATCTGAGGCCCGTGCGGAGGCATCGCACGGGCTTTTGCCTTACCCAAACTTGCCAATGCGTCGCATTAACATCGATCGCTCATTGGTACCCCAATGGCCACTTTCTAATTAGAACGGTATCTCATCATCCAGATCGAAACTCTGCTTGGGGGTCTTTGGCGTCGGCGGCTCAAGGCGCTCGATCTTCTTTATCTCAATGGACGGAACTCGGCCGACCGCGTCGGCATCCTGTTCCTCTTTGGTGACCCCAATAACCGCTTCGACTTCGTTGACAAGGTGCCTAATTTGATCGGCCGCCCCACCTAAGTCTGCAATTGCACCAGCTACAAACAGTGTAAGGTACGCCACGCTGGCGAAGCCCAACCTATGACCTTCCAGTTCCTTTTCGAAATCACCGATTCTGTCGATCAAGCGATCGATCTTTCCTGGCGATAGGTCAAGGTTCCTCACATGATCACGCATGTGCGCGATAAGCGTTTGAAGACGGGCCTTGGTATTACCTTCCAAAACAATAGACAATTTGTGGTTTTGGTCGGCACCTTGAAGCGCTAATTGCACAAGATAAAATTCAAGTTCGTTCTTGAAATCTTCGTATCGATCGTCGTTCCACTCTGACTTTCTTGGCATTTTCATCGACGCAATTGGCTCTATTCTCAATTGCTTCGCTGCTCCTACTATTGTTCCCATGTAAGACAGCCGCGCATCCTGCACGTTGTGCCACTGTTCTTCGTGCTCGATAATCGCCTCATATCGCTTTCGGCAGATTTCCTCCAAGGCGACAAAGCGTTGCTTAGGATCCAGTGGAAGGGAAACTATGTCTTCTGTGGTGTAGAGGCCCGGCATATCGTTCCTAGAAGTGGCACGCGCGGCTTAAGTGCCTGCGGCATCGTCAACAATGATGACTGTATTCTTTAACTGCGTCGAAACTGGCATTCTTGGACTGCAAGCAACCACTTTTGCATTACGGTGCTGGATCGAACCCAAAATTGCAAACGCAAGAACGATTCAACCCATTGATTTTATTGGCGACCCCTGAGGGACTCGAACCCCCGACCTCTGCTTTAGGAAAGCCTTGCTCTATCCGGCTGAGCTAAGGGGCCACGCACGCCCTCTTTAGCGTGCCCCGCCGTTGGCAATCAAGCCGGAAAGGAATCTGTTCACATCCAACCCGAATCTCGCCAATATGGTTAACGCTAATTTCACCTACCACATGTAGTATAGAACAGATTGGCAATAGTGATTCGTCACTGATTCGGACACGTTTCGTTTCCGTCTCGTTCGGCTTGTGCGAAACAAACCGTTTACGATTGCGTGACACCGCATCCCCCTGCCCCATAAATGCCTTTCCAAAGCTGTGGCAGGCACGTATTTAGTGCGGGCGATGACGACACCCGTTTATGCCCGCCCCACCCCCGAACCGTCCAGGCTTATGGCTGTGTTAGGGCCCACCAATACCGGCAAGACCTACTATGCGCTGGAACGCATGACCGCCCATGCCACCGGCATGATCGGCCTGCCGCTGCGTCTGCTGGCCCGCGAAATCTATGAGCGCGTCGTCGCGATGAAAGGAGTCAACGCTGTTGCGCTGATTACTGGCGAGGAAAAGATCATACCCCGCCTGCCCTCCTATTTCGTCTGCACGGTCGAAGCCATGCCGCTGGAACGCCAGGTCGACTTCCTGGCCGTCGACGAGATACAGCTGTGCGGCGACGCCGAGCGCGGGCACGTCTTCACGGACCGCCTGCTGCACGCGCGCGGCCGCCATGAGACCCTGTTCCTAGGCGCCAAGACGTTCGCGCCGCTGTTCCGCCGCCTATTCCCCGAAGCCGAGGTCATGGTGCGTGAGCGTCTTTCCGAGTTGAGCTATTCCGGGCCGAAGAAGCTGACCCGTTTGCCCAAGCGTTCGGCCATCGTGGCGTTTTCGACGGAAAAGGTGTACGCTATCGCCGAACTGATCCGGCGCCAGCGTGGGGGTGCGGCGGTCGTCATGGGCAGCCTGTCTCCCAAGACGCGCAACGCCCAGGTGTCGCTCTTCCAGAACGGCGAGGTCGAATTCCTGGTCGCCACCGATGCCATCGGCATGGGGCTGAACATGGACATCGCCCACGTCGCCTTTTCCGGCTTGTCCAAATTCGACGGCAAGTCGACCCGCCACCTGACGGCCCAGGAGATAGGCCAGATCGCCGGCCGCGCCGGCCGCTTTACCCAGTCCGGCACCTTTGGTGTCACAGGAGAATGCCACGATATGGACGAAGACCTGGTTCACGCGGTCGAGCAACATCAGTTCCTGCCGATCGAAGCGGCGGAATGGCGCAATTCGGCGCTCGACTTCACTTCGCTCGACACGCTGTTGAAGAGCCTCACCCTGCCTTCGCCCCAACCCGGCCTGGTCCTGGCCAAGGAGGCGCTCGACGAAAAAGCGCTGCGCTACCTGTCGCAGGATGATGACGTCGCCGCCAAGGTCAAGAATCCGGTCACCTTACGCATCCTTTGGGAAGCTTGCCAGCTTCCGGACTTCCGGAAAGTCGGAACTGAGGAATATTTCAAACTCGTCAGCCACCTGTTCTGGTCGCGCATAGGCCCGGATGGCGCCGTGCCGGAAGACTGGATCGAGGCCGAGATCCGCGACCTCGACAAGATGGACGGCGATATCGACACCCTGTCGTCGCGCCTCGCCGGCGTGCGCACGCTCAGCTACATCGCCAACCGCGGCGGCTGGCTGAAACGCACCGAGCACTGGCGCGAAGTGACGCGCGACTTAGAAGAGCGCCTATCGGACCGCCTGCACGAGGCCCTGATGCAGCGCTTCATCGATACGCGCACCAGCGCGCTTCTGAAGGCGCTCAATGCCGATGAGGAACTGCGCCCCGAGGTCACCCCCGAAGGCAAGGTCATCATCGAAGGCCACGAGGTCGGCGAACTGAAGGGCCTGTCGTTCAGCCTGTCGTCGACCCAAAGCGTCATCGAGGACAAGACCCTGCGTCAGGCTGCGTTCCGCGCTGTCAATCCGCTGCTGCTCGACCGGCTGCGCGACCTCGGCAATACGGCCTCAAAGGCCCTGCGCATCCAGGACGGACGCATCCTGTGGAACAAGGAACCGGTGGCAAAGATCGAGCCGTCCGATCCGTTCGCACCACGCATCAAGCTGATGGACAGCGCCGATCATCCGGCGCTGCGTGCGCGCGCCGAAAAGCGCGTCACCGACTTTGTCCGCCAGACCAGCCTGCATACGCTGAAATCCCTGGCCAAGGTCAAGGCAGCGTCGGAAAACGAAGCCACGGCCGCCCAGGTCCGCGCCATCGCCTTCCAGCTCTATGAAAACGGCGGCATTACCCGGCGTGACGAAGGCGTCAAGATCAGTCCCGAGGACCGCGCCGCGCTGAAGGCTTTAGGCGTCGCCGGCCACCGCTATCTGTGGTTCCTGCCCGACCTGCAAAGCGGCGGGGCGCGCCACTACCTGCGGAGCTTCGGCAAGGGCGAAGGCCAGCGCGCCTTGAGCCTGCAGGGCCAGGTGGCGATTGGCGACCACCCGCCGGTCAGCATCAAGACGCTGTCGCAGCTCGACAAGATCATGGGGAATGGTCTGTTCCACCGGGGCGCGCTCTATATCCGGCCCGACGATTTCGCCGCGCTGGGCATGGACGAGAAGGCGCGGGACCAACTGCTCCAGGCGCTCGGCTATGTGAAGGTCCAGTCGCAGAGCTTCCCCGTCGTGGTGAAGCCTGCCAAGGTGGAAACGTCGGTCGCGGAGGCCGCCGCTGAATCAATCGCCGAGACAGCCGAAGACGCTCCGGCGGAACCAATTGAGGCCGAAACCGAAACGCCGGTTGCGGTTGCCGAAGAGAGTGCCGCCCCAATCGAGGATATCGTCGAAACGACGGTTACGACCACCGAAGACGTCTCCGCTCCCGCTGCCGCGATGACCGAAGCGCGTGCCGAGACCACCGAGTCGGTCATGGAAGAGCGTCTGGGCTGGCGTCAGAAGTCGCTGGAGCCGCGCGCCCCACGCCCCAAGCGTCACAAGCCGCAGCACCAGGGCAAGCCACGCGAGGGTGCCGTCGGTGAAGACGGCAAGCCTGCGCGTTCGGGCAAGCCGCGTCACGGCAAGGGCGATCGCAAGTTCGAAGGCAAGGATCGCGGTCAGGAACGCAGCAAGGATGGCAAACCACGCGGTCCACGGCCTGACCAGAAGCCGCGCGAGCCGTACGTCAACCCCTACTCGCCGTTCGCGATCCTGCGCGAAAAACTCGGCCAAGGCTAAGTAAGGCCCACAACCCGAGCATCAGCCAGGCGAACAGGTCGCCGACGCGATTATAGAGGGTCGCACCTAGCCCCAAGGGCAGGTCGCCAATCAGCGTGCGTGGGCCATCGGCGGACGGGGCTTCGGCAACGATGCGGCCTTTGGCGTCGCTCAACGTCATCAGTCCTTCGGATGCCGAACGCGCCAGGGCAAAGCCGTTTTCCACGCCGCGCACCACCGCCATGCGGCCGTGCAGGCGCGCGTCAGCGACAAAGTCCCACGCCGGCGCCAGCAGCAATTTCACACCGTCATAGCCGCGGATCATCGGCGCGAAGTCCATATCCTTGCAGATGGCGACACCCGTGTTGCCCAGAATCAGCGGCCCAGGACCGGCTGCGAATTCGCGTTCCAGGCCTGGCACCATGCGGCGCTTGAGGTAGGTCTGGACCGGTTTGCGAGGTGTATAGAGACGCGCGCTGTTCACCTGGCGCCCGCCGATGAATTCGTCATAGCCGACCAGAACGGCGATGCCGGTCTCATCGGCGACGGACTGGAAGATCGGCGCCACTGATTCCGCCCCCTTGCCCTCGACGAACATCTTTTCCGGCAGGACAGCATAGACAGGCCGGTCAGGCGCGACCTCGCGGATTGCGTCGGCGTACTGACGCGCGACAGCGGGCGCTTCCGCCGATTTAAACCGCCAGCCGGCGTGGTGATCGTTGCTGAGAAGCGCGATTCGCACAGTCGGCCCGGGCGGCGCCGAGAGGGACACAAGACCATAGATCATCGCGGCCGCCGCAGGAACGGTCCAGGCCAGCCAACCGCCGATCTGACGCGGTTGCAGGAGAACGACTGCAATGCCGGCCGGAATAACGGCGGCCAGGAAACTCAAGGCCGGAACGCCGCCAATCGACGCCGCCTGTAGCAGCGGCAGGACATCGACGAGCGCATAGCCCAGCGCGCCGAAACTGCCATTGGGCGAAACGAGTGAGACCAGATATTCACTGCCGGCCGTCATGGCGGCATAGCCCAGCACCGCCTGCCATGGTGCCGCACGTAGCGCACGCATGAACAGGATGGCCACAGAAAACAGCAAGGCCTGAAACGCCGCGATGCCATAGATGAGCGGCAGGACCTTGCCGTAGAACAGCATCGGCCCGGCCTCCCCCATCAATCCCGCCACGAAGGCCAGGCCGAACAGGCTCCAGCCACGGCCAGTCGTCAGGGCGTGCAGCAGCAGCGGTACCGGCGCGACCAGGACCAATGCGCCCCAGTGCCCGGTATCCCGTGACACGGCCAGCAGCGCGCCGGACACCAGCGCCGCAGCAATTCCCCAACCCAGCTTTCCAAACCTATCCATTATGCCCCCGTTGCGTAGACGCGCTGCGCCGACCGCAGGCAGAGTTCCGTGAAATCCTGACGCGCCATGTCGAAGCGGCCTGAGCGGTGCAACTGGATCAGGCCCTGCAGGACACCCCAAATCGCCATTGCCATCTCGAGCGGATCGCCCGCCCGCACCAATCCCTCCGCCTGGCCGCGTGTCAGCTGTTCGACCATAAGGCTCACGGCCGGAGACTTGCCCTTGCGGAAATCCTCAGGGTAGATCCGCTCGACCTCGGTCCGGAGAACAAAAGCTGCGTCGAACAGGGCCGGATCATCCATGGCGAAATCGACAAAGGCGCGCGCCGCATCTTCCAGCCACATCTGCGTATCTGCTTGAGGGATGACCTCGACGCGCCTGCGCCATACCGTAAAGGCGTGTTCTCCCAAGGCGCGCAGCAGATCAGCCTTATCGGCATAATGGCGATAGACCGCCATGGGCGTAATGCCGGCCTTTGTGCCGACACTGCGCAGGCTCAGCCCCTCCAGCCCGCGCTCGGTAAGTTCTTCCAGGGCACAATGCAAAATGCGTTCGGCGGTCGACATGTATACAGCGTATACATCAGCGCGCACGTCAAAGCAAGCCAGCGACCGTTACTGCGGTTTATCGGTCGTTGGCGGACTTACGAGCAGTGCCGTGCAGGACGGTTTTCAATTGTTCGGACAGCAGGCGCGCCGCCTTATCGGGCTCGTGGTACATGTCGACGGCGCAGATCCAGCCACTTTCGTCGCGCAGGCCCACAGTGGTCGCCTCCATACCTTCACCGTCGGATAATATGACGCTTGAGACGATATATTCGCGCTTGGGACCAGGGCGGCGGTAGGCGACTGCCTCGGCACGATAAAGCCGGTTAAGCGCGTCAAGCACCCGGGCAATATTGTCCCTGCCCCTGATGATTTCGTCGAGCAGGTTCGTCTTCAGGACCGCATCGTCCATCATTTCGGGCACAAGTGTCCTGCCATTCTTCGCTGCCACAGGCATAACTCGCTCCGCGTCTCTCCCACAGGTAGAGTACACCTAAGTCGAAATCAGGATTCGATATGTTTTAATGTAACGCGATCCGGTCACAGGCCGAGAAAGGGCAGCATCAGAAAGGCGCAGAACAGCACGAAATGCGTCGTGCCTTCTATGGCATTGGTCTGGCCGTCGTTCAGGTTGATAGCGGCAACCAGCAGGGTCAGGGCCGTCATGATGGTCTGCACCGGCGTCATGGCCATGACGATCGGCTGCCCCTGCGTAAGCGCCAGGAACTCGATCACCGGCACGGTCAGCACCACGGTTGACAGCGAAGCGCCGAGCGCGATGTTGATAACCGGCTGCATGCGGTTGGCAACCGCCGCGCGCAGGGCCGTCATGATTTCCGGGCTGGCCGAAATGGTCGCGACCACAAGGGCAGAAAAGATCGGCGGAATACCCGTACCTTCCAGGCCGACATCCAACGTCTTGGACATGGCTTCAGCCAAAATGCCGATCAGGACGATGCCGATCATCAGCGTCACGACCGAGTGCCAGGCCCGGCCCTCCAGCTCGGAGCCGTGGCCGGGGTGATGCTCCGCGCCCTTCGATTCGTACGAATAGCTGAAGAAATAGCTGTGCCTGGTCGTCTGCAGCCTGAGGAACATGCCATAGAGAAAGATCATGATGGCGATGGAGAAGATTGAATAGGCCTGCCAGTGGGCGGTCGGTACGAATTCGGGTACCAGCATGGAGACGCCCATGCCGGTCATGATCATGACGATATAGGTCTTGCCCGAAGCGTCATTATAGGGCTGTTCGCCGTGCTTGAGCCCGCCGAGGATAGCGGCAACACCGATAATGCCGTTGATGTCCAGCATCACCGCCGAATAGATTGTGTCGCGCGCCAGGGTCGGATTATGAGATTCGCCCAGCATGATCGCCAGGATAACCACCTCGACCAGCACAGCCGACAAAGTCAGGATCATGGTGCCATAGGGCTCACCGACCTTTTCGGCCAGGATTTCGGCGTGGTGCGCGACGCGAAGTGACGCGAGGATGATCACGCCGATCAGCGCGATGGCGGCGATCAGCGACGGTCCCTGCCCGGCATGGGTGATGGCGTGTTCCATGGGCAGCGCCAGAACCGCAACCGCGGCAGCAATGATCAGGAACAGTTCCTTGCGGATAAGAGCGAGCATGGCGATTCCAGGCATAGGAAAGTGCCCGAAATCGCCGCCCGACCGTAAAAAAGCAAGCGCTTATTGTTTATGAGCCGCCGCCAGAACCAGGAACATGTAGTTGGTCTCGCCACCGCCCATGACATATTCGCCCTGCTGCCAGAAATAAGGCCATACCTTGAGTTCCGGCAGGTCGGGCCGGATCAGGGCCGTGCCAGAGATCACGCCGCCCGGGATGTAGCTCCAGTCGGCGCGGTTGGTGCCATAGGCGGTCGTGGCCGAATTGGCGCCCACACCCGAGGCAAAAGACCAGGTGTTGCTGCCCGGGTGGACACCCAGGACGAAGTTGAGCGCCTCATGTTGCAACGTCACCGGCGTGGCTTCGGGCCAGGCCTTGCGGAAGAAGTACTGGTCAACGCCAAACTCCTGGATCTGCCAGCCGGCGCCCCAGATATTGGGCTTGTACGGCACGCCATAAGGCGTCTCCAAAGCTTCCCTGGCGAGCTTCTCCTGGTGCGCCTTGACGGCAGCGGCGACATCACGTCGGAAGGCCTTGTCCTTGATCAGCGGCATGGCGGAAGCCAGCCCTGGGCCCGTCCTGTCGATACTGGCGACGATCTCGGACTTCATGCCGACCAGCTTTTTGATCAAGGCTGGATCGCGCGTCGTCTGCGCCAGTTCCGACAGGGCAAAAACCTTTGCCTTGACGTTCTTGGCGCGGTCGAACGCTTTACTATAAAGGTCCTGCGCGGCTTTCAACGCATCGACCGACAATTGTGGGTTATATGTCTTCATGACGCGCGAGGCCGCTGCCAGCCCGCCGGCCGTATCCAGTTCGCGATCGGGATTGTCTTCGGTGAACACCCAACGGTCGTCGGTCAGCGACGAATGCGTACCGGTCTTTTCCCCCGGCTTCAGCGCCGGATCGTGCATCAGATTGTCGGTCTGGGTCGTGACGTCGCCCAGCAGGGTATATTGCTCAAGGTAAGGCTCGATAATGCCGCGGTAGGTGCGGCCCATGGCGTTGTAACCGCCGACGACGCTCAAGAGACCGTGCTCGATCTGCTGCAGGGCGTCGTTCTTGCCGTCGGGCGTATGGATTTCGGCGATGCGCTTATCCTGGTCGATCGTCGTGGCATCGTAGTCGAGCTTGAACTCCTCGACCATCTTTGACAGCAGCCACACCGTGCCCATCTGCGATTCGACGCGCAGGTCATAGTCGCCGGCATCGTGCCAGCCGCCGCGATCCATACCCGGCACGTGGTCGCCGGGTTGGTATTTCGTGAGCGTCGATCCACCCTGCAGATAACCGTCGAAATGGTTGAGGTTGACCGGCGCCATTCGGACATCGTCCAGGTGATCGATGCCGTGCCAGGTGCGGTACTTTTCTTTCACCACCATGTGGCACATCTGCGCCGGCAGGAAGTATTCGAGCGTCGGCTGCCAGACGTGGCGGTCGAAGACGTCCTCGCCGATCTTGAAGGCGTGCGTCTCCTGGCCGCGATAGCTGACCACGTACATGCCGGGGTCCTTCACGGAGCTTAAGTCAGCGCGAAAGTAGTTGTAGCGCAGGAAGCTGCCCCAGTGCCTGGTGTCGAAATCGGCCACCTTCTGCTTGCCGGCTTCGGTCAGCTTATAGAGCGTCACTGGCGGCGCGGCATTGTCGCGCGGGTCCTGCTCGATGACGACGATCTTTTCCTGGCCGGGACGATAGCCGACCTGCGACACCTGGACGACGGGCTTATAGCGCCAGTCGGGATCGGTATTGGGCGTAACGACCCAGGTAATGGCGTCCCTGGTAGCGCCGGGCTTGGTGAGCTCCCGGACGATGAACCAGCCATTGTTGAAATTGCCCCGGCCGTCGAGCAGGCTGAGTTCGCCCGTCTGGCTCTCGAAGCGGATACGTTGGAGATCGTTATCGGGCGCGACGACCAGCGTCTTGCCGCGCGCCAGCGATGCCGCGACCAGTTGGCCTCCGTCCTGTTCCATCGGCCCGTTGGCCTGGCGGGTGAAGATGCCGCCCTGGTTCTGCCCCTTGGCGTCGGACATCAGCCAGGCCTTGCCGAACAGCTCACCGGGGAAAAGCTCGAAGTTGAAGCCGACCTTGCCTTCCCATTCCTTCGGCAGCGGCTTGTCGAGATCGACGCTGACCTTAAAGGCATTGCCCTCCATCGGCGTGACGCGGACCTTGTAGCTGAAGTTCAGGTCCGGGTATTCGATCGGGTTGAAACCCTTGCGGTTCTTGGTGTCATCCGGATACTTCAGCGTCTGCGAGACAGTGCCGGTGGCGTTGTCGACGGTCAAGGTGCCTTCGCTGGCCGGCATGGGCGACCACTGGCCGGGCGACGGCTCCAGGCGGATATCGCCATTGGCGGCGATTCGCGTGCCGTGCTGGATGATGGTCACGCCGGTCTGGTGCCCGTCGGGATAGATGTCAGCAAACACCGTGACGTTCAGGCCCGGCGCTTCGAAATAGCCTTTTTCATTGAGCTTCAGATTCGGCGCGGCAAAGGCCGTTCCGGTGCAAAGCGCCATGATAGCGCAGGTGGTCAGCAAGCTTTTAAAAGCTGGTTTCATTGTGTGTCTCCCTGCGGCGGCATGTGTTCAGCCACTCTTGTAATCGGTTTCAACCGGCGACGACCTTAACCGCCTGACAGCGCTATCACAAGAGCTTTTGAGCGTGTTGAAACAACCCCTCACCCAACCCTCTCCCCTCAAGCGGGGACAGGGCATTACCGAGCCGACGAACTGTACTTCCCCTCGCCCCACTTGAGGGGAGCGGGTGGTTCGCGCAAGCGAACCGGGTGAGGGGTTTGCTGCAACACACTTTACATTCTCCAACCCACGCACAATATCCCAAACCATGACCGATACTCCCTCCCCTGTCCGGCTCGATGTGTGGCTGTGGCGTGCGCGTTTCTTCAAGACGCGCGCCCTGTCGGCCAAGATGTGCGAAAGCGGCCACGTCCGGCTGGAACGCTTCGGCACAGTGTCTCGTGTTGAAAAGGCCTCGCAATCGATAAAGCCTGGCGACCGGCTGATCTTCGCGCTGGGTGCGCGCCTGATCGACGTCACCGTCCTCGACGCCGGCGAGCGTCGCGGCCCGGCGGCCGAAGCGCAAACCCTCTATAAAATCAACGAATCACAGTCCTAAACCCTGGCGTTAGAACAAATGGCGTGTCACCCGCTTGACGAGGGCTTAAGTTTGCCGCATGACGCCACCGAATTTCCAGAAGTCATGCTCTAAAGGCTTGTAAGCGTTATGACCTATATCGTCACCGACCCCTGCGTGAAGTGCAAGTTCATGGACTGCGTGGAAGTGTGTCCGGTCGACTGCTTCTACGAAGGCGAAAACTTCCTGGTCATCAATCCGGACGAATGCATCGACTGCGGTGTCTGTGAGCCGGAATGCCCCGTGGACGCCATCAAGCCGGACACCGAGGACGAAGGCACCAAGTGGCTGGAAATCAACACCAAGTACGCCGCCATCTGGCCGAACATCTCGGAAAAGGGCACGCCGCCCGCCGATCGCGAAGAGTTTGAACGCGAAACCGGCAAATTCGAGAAGTATTTCTCCGAAAAGCCCGGCGACGGCAAGTAATCGCGCACCGTGCGTTGAAATGTCGCAGATCCTGTGGGTGATCATCGCCATCTGGTTCACAAGCGTTAACCTGATGGCTGCGATCCTGTGGTCTCACGACAAGAGCCGCGCGGTACGCGGTTCCCGCCGCATTCCTGAGAAAACCTTGTTTACGCTGGCGATGCTGGGTGGATGGCCTGCATCGTTACTGATGGCGCAATGGGTCCGGCACAAGCGCCGCAAGGACGCCTTCATGGCTCGGCTCCACCTGATCGCTGGACTGCAAAGTCTGGGGATAGTGTCGATTTGGCTCTATGCCGCTGCGCATTAACGCTATAATGCGAACCGTGGGCGGACTTAATGAAAAATATTTTAGAGTCGTGTGGATACTAAAGGTATAAAAATACCAATTCCTCTTGCGATGCCATTGACTTATAAAGTCTTTATATGTGAACGCTCCCCGTGGGGCCGAGACTTTATCTTGTCGCAAATTTGTGATATATCCTAACGTATTGCAAGAGTCGCAACGGCCTCCCGACGCCTCTGGCCTTCATCCGAAAGCCACCGGCACAGACCATACGCTCCACGCAAAACTTCGTTTGTTTCATGCGTTCGGTTCCGCTTTTCCTGGAGCTGATACGCACCATCGACACAGGTCGGATGAGAATCTTGTCTTAAGTCAGGAATTCAGCGCACCACCCGTTTTGCAGAAATAGTCTGTACTACGGCGTGGTTTTTTTGCGTTCCCAAGGTCCGCGTTTCAGCCCTCCCCGGCCGAAGCCTGCGCCTCTGACGGTTGTAAAGACATGGGACTTGCCATCCTGTTCCACTTTTGAAGCGAAAGGCTTTAAAGATGTCAGCAGATACCCTTACCCTCACCCGTCATGATTTCTCCGTAGGCGACAAGGTCGTCTATCCGGCGCACGGCGTCGGTCAGGTCGCCGCGGTCGAGACCCAGGAAGTTGCGGGCCTGACACTGGAAGTCTACGTTGTCACCTTCGACCACGAGAAGATGACGCTGCGCGTCCCCACCAAGAAGGCCAAGACGGCCGGCCTGCGCCACCTGGCCGCTGACGCCGTCATGTCTCAGGCCCTGGTAACACTGAAGGGCCGCGCCCGCATCAAGCGCACCATGTGGTCGCGCCGCGCTCAGGAATATGAAGCCAAGATCAATTCGGGCTGTCTGGTCTCGCTGGCCGAAGTCGTGCGCGACCTGCACCGTTCGGACAGCCAGCCGGAGCAGTCCTATTCCGAGCGTCAGCTGTACGAATCGGCACTGGACCGCATGGCCCGCGAAGTCGCCGCCATTGAAAAGATCGATCGCGACGCCGCCGTCGCCATCCTCAACAAGAATCTGACTAAGGCCGCCTAAGCGCGCCTTGATCGGACAGAGACAAGCCCTCCGGTTCGCCGGAGGGCTTTTTCATTTGAGCCACACCCTTCGCCGGCCATGGTGCGAAAGCGGCGTTTTCCCCTTGACCTCACATTCCTCTTTGCCTATAGAACGCCCCTCTTCAAGCCTCGGCTTCGCCGCAGGCATGTCTGTCATTTTTTCTTTCCTAAGGTGGAACCCATGTCGCGTCGCTGCGAACTCACCGGTGTCGGCCCGATGGTTGGCCATTCCGTGAGCCACTCCAACATCAAGACGAAGCGCCGCTTCCTGCCGTCCCTGCGTCAAACCGCCCTCGCTTCGGAAGCGCTGGGTCAGTCCTATCGCCTGAAGATCTCGAACGCCGCCCTGCGCACGCTCGACTTCCGTGGCGGCCTGGACGCCTTCCTGATCAAGGCTGACGACGCCGACCTGTCTCTGCGCGCCCGTCGCCTGAAGAAGCAGATCAAGGCGAAGCTGGAAGAAGCCAAGGCCTAAACGCCTGCTTCATAACGAATTTGAAAAACCCGGCCGTCGCGCCGGGTTTTTTGTTGCCAAACCCTGAGTGATTTCAAAAATCGGCGGGAAACGGCGCGTGGCTCGCCGCATGACATCTTCTTCAACAGGAGGTTCCATGCCCGATTTCCATGCGCTCAACATCTTCACCCACATTACCGCTGGCTCGCTGGCTATCCTCGCCGGCAGTTTTGTCCTGGCCCGCCGCAAAGGCGATGCGGTCCATAGACTGACCGGGCGGACCACCGTCGGGTTGGCGATCATTTGCGTGACGACAGCGCTCATCGGCGCTTTTGTCTTTCGCGGCAAGCTGGACCTGATGGGCGCCAGCATCATCATCAGCTACAACCTCTGGGCCGGCGTGCGCGCCCTGAAGCTGAAGGGCAATGGCCGGCGTATTGGCGATCTTGGGCCAGCCATCCTGGTCTTCATGGCGGGGGTCGGCCTCTTCACGATGGCGCGGATCGACGGCATGCTCAACTGGCAACCGGCCCTTGTCTACGCCACGGCCGGCAGCCTGGTGGCCTATGGCGGGTGGGACATGGTCCGGATGCTCTTGCCGTCACGCTGGCGGTTATGGCTGAACCCGGCCGAGCATGCCTTCCGCATGGCCGGGCTTATCGCCGCCCTGATGTCGGTGGCCGCCGCGACGCTCATCCCGTCACCTTATGTGGCTCTGGGCGTGTCCGGCATCGGTTCGATCATTGCCTTCGTATTCGCCTTCCGCGCCGCCCGGAAAGCGCTGGGTGTCATGCCTTCCGCAGCCTTGAAGGCGCGATTGAAGGCCGACAGCGAATTGTAGCCGACGGCCAGGGCCAGATTCAGGATGGTCTCGTCCTCGTCGATACGCGCTTTGAAGGCCTCGATGCGATAACCATTCAGCCAGGCGCTGAAATTGCGCTGGCCCTCGCCGAGATGGATGACACGGCGCAGGCGATGTTCCGGCACGTCGAGGCGCTGCGCCAGTTTCGACAGGGTCAGGTCAGGATCGTTGTAGGTTTCGGCTATGATCTCGCGCAGACGGCGCAGGACCTGCTGTTCGCGGCTGTCGAGCGGAGCCTTGGCCTGCGGCTTAGCCGACAGGGTATCCGTCAGTTCTCCGCCAAAGGCCACGGCGGCAAAGGCCAGAAGACAGGTCAGCGCCGCCGCCATCGGCACGGCCCAATCAGCGCCGCCCAAGACCGATGCCACGGCCACGCCGGCACCCAGCATGGCGGACGCCCCTAAAGCCCATATACGGACATTGCGGCGTGCCGCGACCAGGTCGTCTGGCAGGCCGCGCCAGACAATGACCGGCAATTCCAGAAAGAGTGCCAAGCTTAGCAGGCTCGACGCCGTGCCCGTCCATGCCGGTACGCCGACGCGCGCGGCAAGGCCGAGACCCAAGAGCAGGACCAGCAGCCACAGATCGAGCCACTGCCGCGGCGGTGCTTCGAAGGCTGCCCGAATGGCGCGGTTGCACGCCAGGGGCGCCGCCAGAACGACCGGCAGCAGGAACCGCAACTCTTCCGGAAACGCGGCATGGAGGAAATAGGCGGCGCCGGAGACCAGGCTGACGGCCAGTTCGCCCCGCCCCGGCAGTTGCGTTCGACGCCAGACAATCAGCGCCATCATGAGCTGACAGGCAGCGACGGCGGGCGCCAGAACGCTTAGCATCAACGTGTCCAGTCGTAGACGAGCAGTTTCGGCTTGGCTACGGGATCGAGATTGTCGCAGATAAGGTAGATGCGATAGCCGGTCGCTGTCTTGACGGCCGCCACGCCTTCATAATTGTCGGCAGGCAAGGGCGGCGCGATCTTCAAAAGATCACTCACCACCGTCAGGCGGTCGCCATCCAGCCGCAGCAGGCGCAACTGGCTGCGCAGGCCGATCAGCGGATTATAGAAGCGGTAAAGCGCCAGGACCTCGTTGCCGCCGGGCTCCAGCGCCGTCAGTGAAGTCAGCTTGTACATGAAGCCCGGCGCCTGCGGTCCCTTGAGCGTGCGGCAGGCGAGCGTCGTCAGCGGGCACAGCCAGAAGCCGCCGCCTTCTCCACCCGTCAGCAGGTTGTCGCCGACCAGCGTCAGGCCTTCCATGCCTTCATTGGCAGGAAACATAGGCAGGCCGCTCAGTTGCAGGGTCTCTCCCTTCTGCGTCCAGCCGTTGCGGAAAGCCATGATGCGATGGGTGCGCTCGAAAGAAACATAGCGCGTGCCAGTGCGTGGATCGAAGGCGCCGTCTTCGGCATCGCTGAACAGCCGGTTGGTGAAGGTCTTACCGTCGTCGCCGAGTATCTGCTCGAGATCAATTGGTGCGCCTTGCTTGAGCTCGAAACTGATGGCGACACCGATATCGCTGATGATTTCAATGCGCGGGACGCCATTGCCCGGTGTAACGCGCAGGTCGGACATGCCGCGGAACTGCCACATGCGTTGTTGGGGTGACAACTCGTAGCCGCCGGCATAGCGGACGGCCGGGCTGAGGGGTTTTGTGTCGGCGGCGGCCGGCAGCGGCTGCATGTTCAGCGTGCGCTTCTGGCCGTAGGGATGCAATTGGGCGTGGGCGGAGAATGCTGTAAGCAAAGCAAGAGCCCCCACCACCATTGCCTTCGCCAATGGTCCCCCTCCACAGCAAACTGCGGAGTTATAAGTTTGAGATTGGTGGTTTGCCTGGGTCATAAGCTCGACATTACTTAAAAACGTGGCACGGGCGTGACGGCCGGGATTTTGGATGCAGGGCTAGCCGGCAAGCGCAGCAGGTACGCGAAGTACCTGCAAGTGCAGACTGCGACGCCATGCGCCAAAAGCACGAGTCGTCAGGGTTCGGAGAAGAGCTCCGTCAGCTTATCCATTAGCCCCCCGGCCAAATGCTCAACATCTATCAGGGTCAAGGCGCGCTTGTAATAGCGCGTCACATCGTGGCCGATGCCGATCGCCACCAGTTCGACGCGGCGGGCACCCTCGATATCGGCGATAATCTTGCGCAGGTGATTTTCGAGATAGTGCCCAGAATTGACGCTCAGCGTCGAGTCATCGACCGGCGCGCCGTCCGAAATGACCATCAGGATCTTGCGCTGCTCCGGCCGGCCGGCCAGGCGGCCATAGGCCCAGTTCAGCGCCTCGCCGTCGATATTTTCCTTCAACAGCCCTTCGCGCATCATCAGGCCGAGATTCTTGTGCGCCCGGCGCCACGGATTGTCGGCGGCCTTATAAATAATGTGGCGCAAGTCATTGAGCCGGCCCGGATTGGCGGGCTTGCCCGCGCGCACCCAGGCCTCGCGCGACTGGCCGCCCTTCCACGCCTTGGTGGTAAAGCCCAGGATCTCGACCTTGACGCCGACGCGTTCCAG
>CBFGPQ010000039.1:0-24524 GCA_965650705.1 uncultured Asticcacaulis sp.
CCGGTCATCCCCGCGCCGCCCCGGCCAGGGCGCGAATGGACAATGGAATACGGCAACCAGCTATACCGCTGGCTGGACGGGCTGCAGCGCTACTATGGTGGGTTTCCGTACCTGCGCGGCAGCGGGCTGTTCTTCCTCCCTGGCGCCCTGCCGGAGACGGGGTACGGTCTCGTTCCAGGCATGGTGTTTTCCAATGCAGGCGTGCTGACCGTCGTGCGCGAAGATGATATATGGATCGGGTCACTGTCAGCGACCGGAGCGGTCGGTACGGTCACCGTGACGACGTAGGAGATGCGCCATGGCAAGAGAAGTCGGATCGGGCAGCAAACCTGAACGTGAGCGCGCCCCGTCGCCCAGCCGCTCCAGTTCCTCCGCATCGGCGCCCAAGAATACCGGGTCGCGCGACACGGTCACGCAACGCGAGGAAGGCAAGAAGACCGCCGACCGCCTTGTTTCCTCTGGCTCTCTCGTAGGCGGCGGGTCATCCACCCGCCAGCCAGTCGCCACCGGATCTCGCGACACGGTTGCGCAGCGTGCCGCAGGTACGCGCACGGCGCAGAGCATGGTATCGGGCGGCGGTTCGCGCACCACAACGCCATCGCGTGCGCAGGTCTCGACGCCGCCTGCTTCGCTCAACCAGTCGACCATGCGCCCTGGCGGCTTCGACCAGTTGATGCGCGAGCTCGACGCTGGCACGACGATGCGCAGCGACCAGCCGAACCTGCTCGACAGCGCGCAACTGAACGCCGTCTTCGACGACCTCGCCAAGGCTGACGCTCTTGCCAGGATGAGCGATCCGTCGCGCGCCATGACTGCGGGTGTCAGCCTGGGCGGTATCGGCGACGCTCTCGGCGACTGGTTCGAAGGACAGAACGATTATCGCGAAGCCAGGATCGCCGAGCGTGAAGCCGCGGGCGTCACACCGAGCGAAGGCCCGATCGATTGGAACGCCATCCTCTACGATCTCAACGCACCGGTGCGCGAGCGTGGCGTCGAGTTCGAGGGGCCGGTGGACTGGGGCGGTATCGGCAACGCTATCAGTGGCGCGTTTGGCGGTATAAGCGAGGCACTATCCGGACCCATGCCGCGTGCGCTCAAGAACATCCCGACCAATTTCGGCGGTTTCGTAGAGCGTGCGCCCGGCGCCGGCACGATCGATCCGGAGACAGGCTTCGTGCGCGATCCCGTCACTGGAACGTGGTACCGGCCCGACTACGCTCCACAGCGCGATAGGCTGACCGGGACTGCTATCCCGGCGCCCCCCGATCTGCCCACTCCCGTAGCGGCACCGGCAGCGGCTAACCCCCTGCAGGTGGTCAGCGACGCAGCCGAATCGTTCGGGGCGCTGGACAATCTTGCGCAGGGCGTTGCCGCCGAAGGCCAACGCCTGTCGCAACCGCCCGTGCAGCAGGACCCCTATTACGAACAGCCGCCCATGCCGCCCAGCACGTCGGCGCCACAGCCGCAATTGATCTCGGACCCGGGCAAGATGACCTGGGAACCGGCCGTCGTTGAGCGTGACGAGCCGACGGTGTGGGAGAATGCCGTCGATATGGCGGGCAATGCGTTCGGCAACACGCTGCTCGGCGGCGCGGTGCGGACCTTGTTCCCCGATTTCTGGGACGAATCCGGCGAGACGCTGAAAGGCAACCGCCCCATGGGTACGCTGCCCTCGTCGGTCTATCCGCCCGATTCGCTGGTCAAGGACAACCGGTCGGACGGTGCCCCGAACAACGGGCTTGTCGGCTTCATCGACATGAACGGCAATGGCATCGATGACCGGCTGGAGGGTTATACGCCCCCGGCTGCTGGCCAGCCGCCCGCGGCCGCGCCGCCGCAGATCAGCTATAACGAAGCCTTCTTTCCGAACCTGCCGCCCTACCGCCCTGGTGTCGACGCCGAGTGGCAGTATTTCCGCCCGCGCACTTTCCGCCATGGCGGGTATGTCCAGGGCTATGCGGATGGCGGAATCGTCGAAGCCGTCGCGGCCGAAAGCCCGAACGGCGTTCCGCCGACCGGCGGCCTTGATCCGCGCATCACCATTATCGCCGATGCCGAGGACGCGCTCGAGGGTGAACATCCGAACCCGGAAGAGGCGCTCGGTCTCTTCGTCGAGATGTTCGGCCCCGACGCCCTTGAGATGCTCAAGGCCCAGGTCCAGTCCGGCATGACGCTGCGCGGCTACCAGCGCAAGAAGCCGCGCATGGCCAAGGGGCGCTTCATCGAAGGCGAAGGCGGCGACAAGGATGATGAGGTCCCGGCGCGCATCGATGATGTCGAGGAAGCGCGCCTGAGCAACGGCGAGTTCGTCGTGACCGCACCGGCCGTACGCGCGGCGGGCAACGGGGACCCGATGAAAGGGGCAGCCAAGCTGTCGCAACTGGACGCCATGCTGTCCGGGCGAGATGACGATGGGCTCGATGTCGAGCGCGTGCGTTGACGTGGCAGGTTCGCTACATCGCGCTCGAGCATCTGCCCCTGGCGTGGCCGGTGGCGGCGCCGCTCTTGGCGCCGGCCGTGGAATTGTCCGAGGGGCGGTACGACTTGGCCGCCGTCTATGAGAAACTGGCGCAGAAGTTCGCCTTGCTTTGGCTCATAGACGATGGCAAAGATGAGACAGTGGCTGCGTTCGTCTCCCGGATCGCGGTCTATCCGAGGAAGCGAATGTTGTGCGTCGAATTTCTCGGTGGCGAAGGCATGCCAGAATGGGTCAGCACGGTTGACAAAGTTCTGGCAGCTTACGCTCGGGATGCAGGACTTGAAGGGTTAGAGATGTCCGGCCGGCTGGGCTGGACAAGGCCCTTGGGCGCATTGGGTTGGAAACAGAGCGCCGTGTCGCTCGTCAAACCCTTACCGAGTGAAGGTAGCTGATCGTGCAAAAAGGCGGCGACACCACAACCCAGCAGACGTCCGGCGATCTCCCGGAGTACATCAAGCCCTACGTCACCGATGTCTTGTCGCGGGCCAAGACGGTTTCGAACCAACCTTATACGACCTACGGCAATCAGCGCCTGGCCGAGTTCGCGCCGGAAACGCAGACTGCCTTCGGTATGATCGGTCAGCAGGCGGCTGCCGGTACGCCCGGCATCGACGCCGCCACGGCAACCGCTGGCGGTATCGCCGACTACGCGGCCACGCAGATCCCCGGCGCTAATCTCAGCGCCTACATGAACCCATACACGACGAACGTCCTCGACGTGCAGAAGAACCGCGCTGCCAGGACTTTTGCCGAACAGCAGGCTGGACGCGACCTCAATTACGCGCAGGCCGGGGCCTTCGGCGGCAATCGTCGCTTCGTCGCCGACAGCATCGCCCAGCGCGACATGAACGAACAGTTGCAGGCCATGGAAGCGCAGGGCCTCAGCGCAGCCTTCGATCGCGCAACCGGACTGTTCCAGCAGGACGAGGAGAACCGCCGTCTTGGGCGCGCGCTCGGTCTGGACGCCGCCGTGCAGCAAGGCAACCTCTCCCGCACTGGCCAGGACATGAAGCTGGGTCTTGCCGAGGCGCTGAGCGGCGTAGGCGCCAAGCGACAGCAGCGCGAACAGGCCGGGCTCGATCTGGCCTACAAGGACTTCGTGGCGCAGCGCGATTACCCGGCGCAGCAGCTTGCCATGTACAGCCAGTTGCTGAGCGGCGTCCCGGTCACCCCGACCTCGACCACCACGACGACTGAACCGGCACCGGACTTCCTATCGCAGCTGGCGGGCCTGGCCGTCGGTGGTGCGGGTATCTGGGATCTGTTCAATTGAGGCCGACGGCATGAACCTGATCGAACAGCAGAACATCCTCAAGAGCCTGACCGATGAAGCGCTTCAGCAGGAAGTATCGCGCCCCTCCGGCACGACACCGCCCTACCTGATCGCCACCGAGCTCGAACGCCGCAAATCCATGCGGGAAAGCTATGAAGGCGAGCAGGCGCGGCGCGGCAAGCGTTCGACCGTGCTCGAAGATATCATGGCTTCGATGCGTCAGCCCGGACTGCCCGCCGCGGCACCGATGGACGGTATGCCTGCCGCGATGCCCGCGGCACCGATGCCGATGGCGGCTCCCGAACAGGGCGGCATTGCGGCCTTCGCCGAGGGCGGCCTTGTCGGCAGCGGTGGCGGTCTCGATTATGCTGCTCTCGCTGAACGATACAACACGGCTGTCAACGCCCGCCCCGAGCGCGAGGATCGTGCGCGCGCCCTGGCACTGCTGATGGCGGGCGCCGGCATGATGAGCGGCGGGTCGTCGAACACGCTGACCAATATCGGCAAGGGCGTCGCCGCCGGGGCGGGCTATTATTCGGACGCGCTGCAGAACATCGACACCGAGGAACGCGCAGCGTTGCGCGATGCCATGGACCTCAACCGGATCCAGTCGGCCGACGAACTGGCGCGGCTGGAGTTCGACTGGAGGCGGTCGGACGCTGCGGCAGACCGGGCGCTGCGCGAGCAGGAGATAGCTCAAGGACGCAAGCCCGCGTCGGTCGTGGAATCGGAATGGTATCTCAATGCCACGCCGGAAGAGCGGGCCGCCTATGACCAGTTGAATCCGCCGCCGGTCTCGTCCGCCGCGGGGGCGAACATTCCGAAGGTGATCGACGACACGTTCGAAAGCTCGCTCAGGGAGGTTCCGCCAGTAGACCCGACAACGCTGGGCAGACAACTGGGTCGGATAGTGACGCCTGCCGATATCCAGGCTGCCGAAGCAGACCGCTATAGACAGGCGGCGATGCTTACATACAAACGCCTGCGCAGCATGGGGTACACTGCGGAAGCCGAGATGTACGCAGCACAGAACGGAATCGACCCGAACGATCTCCTGACTGCGCCCACGACACCTTCCCCTGCCGCCGGTGGCGCGATAAGCTACACGGACTATTTCACCGAATAAGGTCTGACCATGCCCAACGTGACCATGCCGAACGGCGACGTCGTAGCGTTCCCGGACGACATGCCGAAGGGTCAGATCGCCTCGCTGATCGAGAAGAAGTTCCCGAACGCACGACGCCAGGCGCTCGCCGATACCGGCGTCGACCCTTACGACAATCCGCTCGAACTCGCAGGTAAGGTGGTGCAGAACATCGGGCCGTCGCTGGCCGGGGGTGTCCATACGCTGGCCCGCGCCGGGGCGGAGGCGGTGCAGGGCGCGCTCGAACCCAAGACTGGCGTTGAGGCGCTGCAGCAGTTCAGCCCGATAGACCCGTTCACCGGGGCGATCAGCCGCGGTTTCCAGGCGGTCACGCAACTGACCGGAACGACCGAGGCGGCCAAGGATACCGCCCAGGCGGTTATCGAGGATCAGGCGCGGCGCCGTGCCGTAGCCGATCTCAAGCAGGCGCTGAACGCCCCGGACGTGGCCGCCGGGTCGCCGGAGGAACTGGCCTATAACGTCATGTTCGCCGCGACCGACATGGCCGCGCCGATGACGGCGTCCATCCTGCTGCGCAATCCGGCGCCCATGGCCGCTTATGGCGCGCTGCGCTCCGGCAGCGAGGGCTACCAGAAAGCGGTGGACGCCGGGCTCGACCCGGAGAAGGCCCGCGCCGCGGCCGGCCTCTATGCGGCGTCGGAAGCAGTGACCGAGTTCATCGGCACCAAGCTCCTGCTCGAAGGCGGCAAGACCGCTGTCGGATCGATCCTGCGCGGCGCGCTGAGCGAAGGCGCGACGGAAGGCGTGACCGAGGCGCTGACCGCGCTGATCGACGCCGGCGTCATCGGCGAGGACATGACGCTCGAACAGGCCGCCGAGCGCGTCAAGATGGGTGCCATGGTTGGCGGCATTCTCGGCGGTCCATTGGGCGGTGTCAGCTATGCCGCGCGTCCGCGCGAACAGCAGGCTCAGGCTGAGGCGATCAGCGAAGAGGTACTCGGCGCCCAGCCGGAGGAGCCGGTCACGGTCGAGGACAGCCTGGCGCTGCCCGCACCGGAAACCCTGCTTGCCCTCCCGGCGCCGGACGCCGCGCCCCCGCAGGTCCGCCGCCAGCCGCCCGCCCCGCAACGGCAGGAGCCTACGACCCCGACTGCCGAGGAGATCGATTACCAGGCCCAGATCGCCCTGCGCAAGACGCGGCAGGCCGAGACGGCAGCGCTGTTGCAGACAGCGCGCGAGACCATTGCGCCGCTCGGCAGCTTCACGCGCGAGGAGATTCCGGGTCCGGCCGTGCAGCGCGTCGCCACATGGCGCGCCCAGACCGGACGCAATATTGACGCGCCGATCACCGTCGAGGACATGGCGCGCGCCAAGGTGCCGCAGAGCGTCATCGACAGCGTCATCGCGGCCCGCCGCCCGATGACGCGCGGGCAGGCGGTGACGCCGGGCGAAATCCTCGAGACGGCCGGCGCCAAGAACATTGTCATCGACGACGCCTTCAGTGAACTGGCTTTCCGCACGACCGGCCAGCGCAATATCGAGCGCATGTCGCAGGCGCAGCTGAACGCGCTGAAATCGACCGTCGACGCCCTGCCGCCGCACGACCGGAAGACCACGCTGCCGATCGCCGACGCGCCGCTGTTCGACGACGGCCAGTACAACAAGGCGCTCGACGCCATTCGCAATCAGGGGCGCTTCACGCTCGGCGCCATCAAGGACGCCGCGGGCGTCAAGGACGACAAGATCGCACGCTCTATCCGTGACGCCATGGTGCGGCGCGGCCAGCTGGTCGAGCGCGGTAAGGGCGACTATCGGCTCTATGACGTGCTCGGGCAGGAGCGTCAGGCGGTGCCCGACGACCTGCCGCCCGGCGCCTTCAGCGAATACGTGGTCAAGAAGACGCCGGTCAATCGTATCCAGATCAGGGTCAACGGCAAATCCATCGGCACGTTCGGCTCGGGCACCGAGGCGCGCAACAAGATCCGCGAATTGCGCGCCCGTGAAGCCGAGAAGGGTGGCACACCCGCCCAGATCGAACTTGGTCAGGCTGAGGAATCCGCCTTCGCCGTGATGGAGAACCGCTACGACGAGGCGGGGAACCTGCTCGGGCAGGTCGCCGTCGACACGGCGCGCGATGAAACGGCGGCCCGCAAGCTCGCCGCCCAGCGCAACAACCCGCAGGCGCCGCCGCAGTTTGAGACAATCACGCCCGAACCGAAGGCGGAGATTCCGGTGGCGCCCAAGCGGCGGCTGGGACCCGCCCCGGCGGCCCTGGCCGGGCGGCGCGACGAGGTGCTGCAGCGTCTCAACGCCGCTGCCAAGGAACGCGCGCTGCCGCTGCTCGGCACCAAGGTCATCGTCACCGACACGATCAAGGATCGGAACGGCGAGACGGTGCAGGGCATGTTCCTCGACAACATCATCCGCATCACCGCCTCGACGCTGGAGCCGGGGCTGACCACGGACCAGATCGTCGACCGCCTGTCGCAGGTCATGGACCACGAACTGATCCACGCCCTCAAGCGCGCCGGTATCCTGGCGCCCGACACGCCGGCGTGGAAGACGCTGTCGAAATACGTACGCAAGACCAAGCGGCCAGGCGTCGGCGAGACCTATATGCAAATCGCCGACCGCCTCTACCGCGGGCGCCCCGGCTACACCACCGATGTCGACATCGAGGAAGAGGCCATTGCCGAGGCGTTCCGCGTCTGGGCGGCGAACCGGCGCGATGTCGTCGGCCAACCGGCCAGCGTGTTCCGGCAACTGGTCGAATGGTTCAAGCGCCTGTTCGGCGCGCTGCCCGAGGACATCTTCACCTCGATCGAGACCGGCGCACTGGTGCGCGACGCGCTCACCCCGCCCGGCGCCGGTCAGCCGCGCGCCGTTGCTGCCGAGGAGATGGACGCCGCGCGCAAGGCCGTAGCCGCCGCCCGTGCCGCGCAGGATGAGAACGCCATGCGTGTCGCCAGCCGCCAGTTCCTGCGCGCCCGCGACCAGGCGCGCGAGGACCGCCTCGGGCGGGCCGGACCCAAGACCGTCATCGGCACGACGCCCAGTCGTGCCTTCGCTGCCTCGGCGCCGGTGCCGCGCGACGCCGTGCAGGCGATCACCGACAAGTACCGCGCCAGCAGCGGCGTCGCGACGACGGGCCTCTCGACCTACCTGCCCGAGGATGTCGGCTATCTGTCGCGCATCGCCGATGCGCAGCAGCGCGCTATCCATGACCCCGGCGACAATGCCGTGGCCAAGGCATACCGGGCGCTGACCACCGAGACGCGCTCCATGTTCGACGCCCTCGGTATTACCGAGATCACCGCCTGGCGCGAAGACGGCCAGCCCTATGCCTCGGTCGATGAGATGTTCGCCGATATTGCCGAGGGCCGTATCAGGCTGCGCCCATCGTCCGAAATGTTCGGCGAGGGCGCCGACAATCCGGGGCACCCGATGTACAAGGCGTCGGGCGTCAAGGCGAGCGATGGAACGTCGCTGGTCTTCAACGACCTGTTCCGCATTGTGCATGACGTCTATGGGCGCGGGCCGATCGGCCTCAAGCGCGACAGCGGGCGTGACGACTACAACGCCTACCATGAACATGCGCGGCTGCTCTCGCCGCAGGCACAACGGGCACTGGCTACCGAGACGCTGGCCCAAAGCGCCTGGCACCACTACGGCCCGCATCTGCGCCGCAAGGACGGCACTGTGCCGCGCGAGCGCGATGTCGACTACCTGCCCGCCGAGCGCAAGGAGTTCGCCGAGCAGAAAGCGTTCCTGCTGCCCGAGGATCTGATCGCCGCCGATCCCGGCTGGGCGCTGGCCGAGAAGGCTGCGGCAGCCGCGGACCCCGAGGCTGTTGTCGAGACGGCGCTGGAAGAGCCGAAGTTCAGCCTCTTCGACGAGCACCTCCCCGGTGGCCGCCTCTATGGCAATGACAAGCGCAGCCCCGGCGGCGCGGTCAGTCCGCCCGATACGGCGCCCCCGGCTTTCAGCAAGCAGCGTGACGGCAACCAGTTCTTCGGCGGCGACATGGCCAACGAACAGCTGCGCATGGCCCAGGTGGGCGAGCGCGGCACGACCATGCTCTATCTCTCGCCCGACGAGTTCCTGGCGCTGGCCGGGCAGGCACCGAATCCAGAACAGGCTGTCTATGACGGGCTGGTGGCGGAAGGCTACAAGTTCAACACGCTGCCGTCGCTGGTCATCGACGGTTATGCTGGCAAGGTGCGCGCCGTTGGTGCCGATGGCTCCTATGCCGTGCAGGCCCTGGCCGACCGTGCCGAGCGCATCCCGGTCGCCATCTACCCCAAGCGCGGCGAGAACCTCGGACTCGTCAGCGCCATCGACGGCAACGGCGTTTCGGTGCCCTGGCCGGCGGATGGGCGCGCCGAGAACTATCTGGACGAGCGCGGTGAGGAACCGCGCTACATGATCACCGCCCAGTACGGTAACCGCGTCCCGCGCGAGCAGTTCAACATCATCGATCAGCGCGTCGAGGGCTGGGTCGGCAATCGTCTCGCCCGCATCGGACGGTCGAAGAAAGACCTGCCGCTGCCCCGCGGCGTCAAGGAAGCCATCGGCGGCTCGATTTTCGACATGCGCGTCAAGTTCCAGGACCGCATGCTTTCGGTCAAGGAGATGATCGAGAACGTCAAGGCCATGGGCGGCGAGGTCACCGACAGGACCGACGTCTACATGGCCGAGCAACTGGCCGGCAGCCGTACCGTGCAGGAAGTCGAGGCGCGCGAGGACCGGCTTTACGAGCCGCTGTTCGCGGCGCTCAACGAAGCAGCGACGGGCAAGAACCCGGTCAGCGCCAAGGATCTGGAAGACTATCTCTACGCCCGGCACGCCCCGGAACGGAACGCCTATCTGCGTGCGGCCGGATCGAAGGTCGCCAACCCCTCCGGCATGAGCGACGCCGAGGCCGAAGCCATCCTCAACAAGGCGGCGCTCGACGGCAAGATGGAAACGCTCGACCGGCTGGCCGCGATGATCGACGCCATCACCGAGGACACGACGCGAACGCGCGTCGAAGCCGGGCTGATCAGCAAGGAAGCCGCCGACCAGTCGCCCTATCAATATTACGTCCCGCTGCGCGGCAAGGATCAGGAAGACCTCGACCCGAACGATGTCTATGACCGCCCGGCCCGCGCCCGCTCCGGCAAGGGCTACACGATCGGCGGCAAGGAGGACCGGTCCGCCGTTGGCCGTGAGCGCAAGGCAGGCGACATCATCGCCAGCGTCATGCTGCAGAATACCGAGAGCGTCATCCGCGCCGAGAAGAATCGTGTGGCGCTGAGCTTCATGCGCCTGCTCCAGGCCAACCCCAATACCGGTTATGGCACGATCCTCAAGTCCGCCCCGACGCGCATGGTGCGCGGCGCCAATGGCATGATCCGCGAAGCCGGGGACCCGGCCTTCCGCAACCAGCCCGACATCTTCACGGCCAAGTGGAAGGGCAAAGAGATCATCGCCCGCGTCGAGGACCCGCGTGTCGCGCGCGCCATGCGCGCCGACTATGTGCAGGTCGGTGGCGAGCCGTCGCTGCTCGACCGGTTCGTCGCCGGGACCGGGCGCCTCAACCGTTATCTGGCCACCATCAACACGTCATGGAACCCGGAGTTCCTGATCTCGAACCTGGCGCGCGACGCCCAGACGGCGGCCATCCTCGGCGCCCAGTACGACATCAAGGACTTCAGCCGCAAGATCGTCACCGGTGCGCCGCAGGCCATGCTGGCGATCCGCGAAGTCCTGCGCGACGGCACGGCCTCGACGCCGCTGGCGCAGCGGTTCCAGGAGATGCAGAGGGCCGGCGGAACGACCGAGTTCCTCGGCATCCATGATCTCGACACGCATATCCGGCGGTTGCGCTCCGATGCCGCTCGCACCGGCTGGCAGCCGACCGCGCGCCAGGCGTTCAATCGCATCCAGACCATCGGCAAGTTCATCGACGACTACAACAAGGTGGCCGAGAACGCCTTCCGCCTCGGCGCCTATGCCGCGGCGCGCGATGCCGGTGTGAGCGTCGACCGCGCCGCCTTCCTTGCCAAGAACCTCACCGTCAACTTCAACAAGGGCGGCGAGAACAAGGCGCTTATGAACAGCCTCTACCTGTTCTACAACGCCTCGATCTCCGGCACTTTCGTGCTGCTCAACGGTCTTAAGAACAAGCGCGTGCAAAAGATCGTCGGGGGTATTGTCGTCGCCGGTATCCTGCAGGACGTGCTCAACCGGTTGGTCTCGGGCGACGAAGATGAGAACGGCGTCAAGGACTACGACGACATTCCCGACTACATCCTTGAAACCAACTGGGTGTTCATGATGCCCGGCAGCAAGGACTATGTCGCCATCCCGATGCCTTATGGCTTCAACTTCTTCCACAATCTGGGGCGCAACATGTCGAACGCCGTGAGCGGCTCGCCGGTACACAACCCCGGCAAGAGCGCCATGTCGACGCTGATGACCGCCATCGACGCCTTCAACCCGGTCGGCGGCGCCAACAGCCCGCTCAACTTCATCGCCCCGACGTTTGCCGACCCGATCGTCGACCTCGCCACCAATACCGACTTCGCCGGCAATGCCATCGTGCCCGAGCGCCCGAGCTTCGGGCTGGAAGTGCCGGACAGCCAGAAGTACTGGGCCAATACCGGTGAGATTCCGAAGTGGACCGCCGAGCAATTGAACCGCCTGACCGGCGGCAATGAAGTGAGACCGGGAGCGATCGACGTTTCGCCCGAAGTGCTGCAGTTCTGGGTCGATTACGCCACCGGCGCGACCGGCAAGTTCATCCAGCGCAATGTCAATCTCGGCATGGACCTGGCCGCCGGTGACTTCGCCGATATCGAGATCGGCGACATCCCGTTCGCGCGGCGCGTTGTCGGGTCGGTCACCAACCGCGGCAATACCGAGCGCTATTATGAGAACGCCACCGAGATCAAGACGGTGGCCGAGGAACTGGACCTCGCCCAGGAGACCGGCAATGTCGGCATGCTCGAACGCACGCTGCGCGACAAGGCCGCCGAAGTGTCGCTGATCGAGGTGTTCAAGGGCGCCGAGCGCGAACTGTCAGCGCTGCGCAAGCAGATCCGCGAGTTGAAAGCCGACGAGGTCCTGCCGCATGCCCAGAAGCGCGAACTGATCCGGCAGCTTGAAGAGCAGCAGGACAGGATGATGGCCGATCTCAACCGGCTCTACTTCGATGCGAAAGGATTTGCTCAGCCTTGATCGGCTTCTCGTAGCCACGCCTCGACAGCAGCGGCCACGGGTCCTGGGACCTTATCGTTGGTAACGTAGCGCCATATCTGCGTACGGTCGATACCGAGTCGTTTGGCCAGAGAGGATTGCCACCCTCGCTGGCCAAACAGTTTGATGCCTGCGGCTTGAAGTTCAGCGCCGGTCACTGGCCTCGCTCTCCACGATGAAGCGGATCACAGCCTCCGAGAAACCGTCGATATGCCGCCACGCGCCATAGCCGACGCCGTTCTTGGCCGAGGCCACGTTGATCATGTAGCCAATACCCTTGGGGTCCGGCAGCGACGAACGTGCGCCCTGGGTGCTGTAAGCGTAACCGAAACGGCTTGCGCCGACAGTCTGCTCGTCAGTGATCACGATAAGCCGGTCATACTTGACAGACTCGTTGATCGCATGCACGGCGTCGAACAGGCGCGTTCCGCCGCGCGGCTGCGAACGGGTGATCGCGTCGACCCCCGCCATGCCAGTGCGCGGCGGAACCTCCACGACACGGTCAGAGAACGAGAACATCCGCACGTCGCCATGGATGACCGAGGCCAGGGTGGCCGCGGCATCAAGGCGCGTGAGGTCCGACTTGCCCGACAGGCGGTCGTTCATCGAACCCGACACGTCCACGAGGACCGCCGTCTTGCCTGCAAGCCGGGGGCCGGAGGCCACGGCCTCGCACAGGGCCTGGTCGAGCGCCGGTTCCAGCTGCGGGCAGGCGCGGGCCGCCGCCGTATAGCGGAACGGGAACACAAGTTCGGCGCCCTTGCGGGCCACGATGGCCGACCGGATCAGGTCTGTGTCGACGCCAGCTTCCACCATGCCGCGCAGATTGCGCAGCAGGGCCAGATAGCCGAGCGTACCTTCGGACAGCATGCGCTCGAAGGTAGCCTTCTTGTCGCCGCCTGCCGACAGCGCGACCTCCCAGGTATCCGGGGCCGCCATGGTGCGTTCTGCGACGCGCTTGAACAGGGCCGCCTGCTCCTCGTCCTTCGGCTTGGGATGCGTCAGGAACAGCACGTCGCGCAGACGCACGGCGCCGTCACGATCGTACTTGGCCAACTGGTACTCGTTGAATCGCGAGAAGGCGCGGGCGAGCCCTGTCTTCATCTGCTTGGACAGCGGCTTCTTGCCGTTGCGCCAGTAGAGCGCGATCAGCTCAGCCATCTCGTCGACACGCTTGATGGTGCCGTCGATAGCGTCGGCAACACCAGGGCCACCGCGGCGGATCAGGTCGAGCAGCAGGAGCAGCGGCGCGTGACGCAGACCGTGAACGCGGCGTGCTTCGACGGCCAAGCCGGCCACGACATCATGCGGGCAGGCAGCAGCCGCCTCGGCGATACGGTCGGCGATCGACTTGCCGTCCTCGTAGAACTCGTTCTCCCACAGGAGGCAGGACAGCACCGACCGGCGCAACTGCTGCTCGGGGGCGATGTGGCGCGCAACGGCACCCTCGTGGGTAAAGATCTTGGGCTTCTGGACTGCGGTGTTCACACGCATGGGTGGTCTCCTTTCAAATGCGTCTCAAGAGGACGGAAGACTGCACAGGGAACAGGCGAACGGAACATTTCGGACTATTGCTCTACCCCTGAGCTACTGCTGGCAATCCAGCAGGTTGGATTCGAACCAACGACCCATAGTTTGGGATGAAGTATTTCCATTCTACGCCACTATGCAGTCATCCGTCCTCTCGGACCCGGAGACATAGGGACGCGCGGGGAACAGGCGAGGTCGGTAACGTTAGCGCTCTAACCACTAAGCTACCCGGCGAACCGGGCCGGGAATCGAACCCAGGTCTCTCACTGGACAGGTGAAGTAACCGATCTCTGCGCCACCGCGCGTCCTTATGTCGGCCGGGAACAACTGGGCTCGGTTTCGTTTCCTGCTTGAAGTAACCGAACTCTTCGCCACGGGCGACAAGGATGTGTATAGCCGCTTATGTTGCAGATTGCAACAGTTATTTCAGGAAAATTTCAGGGGATGCCCAGACGGGCTTTGAGCCAGTGCATGACGGCGTCGAAGATGACCGCGCCGTTGGCTCCGACCCAGGCCGCGCCGATGCCAACAATACCGATGATGCCGACACCCAGTTGGCGCCAGCGCTTGACATCGTCGGTCACTTCCTTGGAGTCCTTGGCTGTCTGCGCCACAAGGTCCAGTTGTTCGCGCATCTCACGGCTGTCGTTGGCCAGGGCGTCGAGCCGGGTATCGTGGTCGTCCAGTGCCGACAACATCTTGGCGCTCGCCGCTTCGGCCCGCGAATTGTTCGTGTCGACCTTGCGATCAAGCGCCTGCAATCCTGCCTGGATGTTACCAAGCAGCAAGCTGATATTGTGGATTTCATCGGCCATGAATGCACTCATGCTGGTAAAACGAAGACCTGACGCTGTGAGTTGCAACACTGCGGGTGTTGGGCCGTGCTAAATGTCTACCGCTTCTTGATTGTCGAGGCAATCCGCTCGGCGGTTCCGGTGACGAAATAGAAGCCGATGACTGTTACGACGATCCACCAGACTTGCGAACCGGGATCGGGTATTGCGCCTTGCTGGAAAGCAGAGTCCCATACAACGACGCGGAACACATAGATGGCGACACTCCAGCCCATGAGATTGCGCGGGCTCCACCACTTGTCATACATCGCCGCAGCAATAACGACATCCCGCTGTGCTTTGATCGCCTCGATACGCTCATCGGCGGCGATGCGCGCCTGTTCGGTCTGGGCGTTGGACTTGGCGGCATAGGCATCGACCAGCTGTTTGGTCAGCTGGCCGAGAGGATTGATCAGCGATAGGAGCCAGCCAAGCATCACTGGTTCTCGTAGGGGTCCGGGGCGCTTTGGAGCGCCTTCTTGTACTGGACCTCCGGGTCGTGCGCGCGGGTCGCCGGCCACGGCCGGATGGCCAGGTTAACTAACAGCGTCGCAAGAAAGACCCACTTGTGATACTGCTCGGGGATGACGGCGAGCAGTTCAGGAGCGGCCAACAGGTCTGGAAGAAACAGCAGGGCTGCGCCGATAAGCGTCACGACGTAGTTTCGAAACCGGATCAGTGCGTCCAAGACCTGTTCCATCATGTCACCACAACCCCAAAGCCTTACCGATGGCCGCTGCAATCGCGGCGATGACCGCGACAATACCGCCCATGGCCGTGGGCGTCACGCCTTTTTTATCGGGCAGACGGGAACCTTCTCCGACGCCACTGACCGGAATCGAGCCGATCACCGGGGTCAGGAACAGCTTCTGCTCGGCAGCACGGCGGCGCGTGAGACCCTTGAGAACTTTCCCTCCGGCTTTGTTCCAGCGCGGGAACTCCTGTGCGGCCCCTGCGTAATCCCCGGCGTTCAGCTTCTTGAGCAGCGTCGAAGATTGCAGGTTTCCTTCGCCCAGGTTGTAAGTGAAGCTGGCCAGTGCCCCGCGCTGGTTGGAATTTATCGGCACCTTGACGTTTCGGTCGACGGCCGCCGCATAGCGCTTCAGGTCGTTGCGCAGGATGGCGATGCCTTCCTCTTTCGTGAACGTCTTGTTCTTGGTGTCGGCGTATTTCGGGGAACCGGCGGCGTCGGTGTGGCCGTAGCAACAGGTCGGGACCTTCCACCCATGCGCCGGGTCTGGATACCAGTTCGGGACGAACCCCTCGAACTCCGTGATGAGATCGATGGTCGCCTGGTTCAACTCCTGCATGGCCGATCCTTTCTAAGCGCGTTGCGGGAAACCTACGATATTCGACGATGTCTTGATAGCCCGCACCTGCGGACCGTTCTTCTGCACCTCGGCGATGACCGCCGTGCGGTCGGCCAGCAGCGCCGGCGGGACGATGCCACAGCCACGCACCTTGCGCGGTAGGCCGTCGATCACCATGCGCTCGTCATCCAGTACCCGCGTCGTGCGGTTGCGGAAGATCGAGGCGGCGATGCGCGGCCAGCCGTCGGGAAATTCGACATGGTGTTCGCGCGCATAGTCTTCGAGCCGGATATTGAACTGCTCCCATGTCACCAGCGGCGCTTCGAAGGATTTCAGCACGGTGGTCACGGCATGATCGAGATCGCTTTCGGTCGACTCCACCATGTCTTTCTTGGCCATGGTCATGGGCGGCGCGGCGAAGGCGCTGAACCCGGCCATGTCGGTCTGGAGGATGTCGTGCAGGAAGGCGGCTATGTTGGCCGGGTTGTGCGACCATGACCGGATGGAGTCCCAGAACTCCTGCGGCGCACCGTCGCCGTTCTGCAGAACGGCCAATCGCCTGTCGTTCTTGGGGATGACCATCATGTCCCCGTGGTTGGTGGCGATCATCACGCTGGCGAAACTGGTCGCCATGCCATTGCGCAAGGTCTTGCGGACGATGTTAACCGTGCGCGCCGAGGGGTCGATGATGTCCTTGACGTGCTCGTAGGCATTGGCCTTGCCTTGCCATTTCGAACCCTCGTTTTCCGACGCCTCGTTGACGGTGATGATCAGGCTCTCGGCCAGCCACTCATTGTATTGCGACTGGCTGGTCTTTCCGGTCAAAGTCTTGAAGTCGATGGTCTGCACATAGCGTTGGCCGAACATGCACTGCAGCACATGGAAGAAGGTGCCGCGCCCCGTGCCGAAGGTGTTCTTGGCGACCATGACGATGCCGACGCCCGGTATGTCGGGGTGCTCCCATTTGTGCTTGAGCCATTGCAGCATGTAGTGGCGCTCCGCCGGTATCGGCAGCAGCAGTTCCATGAAGCGGTGACCCGGCGCAGCGTCGCCGCCGGTACGGTCATGCTGCACGGGCACGAAGGTATTGAGCAATGTGCGGCCGCCATCCTTGAAGATAGGCGCCTTGATGTCGGGGCGCATTACGGCGCCCTCGACGGCCAGCCGGTGGCGGTTCTGCATCAGCGCATCGAGGATGGTGACAACGGTCTCGCCGCCCTGCTTGCCGAGCTTGACCGTACTGAATGGCTTGAGGAAGGTGTTGAGCGCCGACGGCTTGATGTAGGTCCGGACCGGGGAACCCAGGTCGAACCAGACGTCGTCGGTTACCGAGAAGACATAGCGCCGCAGTGCGCGCTCGAGGTTGGTGTCGAAATCATCATCGGCGCTCAGGTCCTCATAGACCGTCGTCTCGGTGGGCGCACTCGGCGCCGGGGGTGCAGACTGCCGCTCGAAGGCGGTGATCAGCCGGTCGAGCTTCTTACCGAGCGCCGCGATGGCGCGGCTGTCGTCGAGCTCGGCAGGGAAGTGGGACGTGTAGGTGCCGTGGTCGGAGACGCATACGGCGCCATGCACGAGACTGATCATGCCCGCCCATGAGCCGGACGTGCCGGGGCGCAGCGCCTCGACCGTGCAACGCAGCACCATGTCGGGCGCGGCGCGCAGCAGGTCACCGATCTCGGTGACGCTCATCTCGCCGTGGTCCTGCACGGTGAAGACCATGTCGGGCGTCAGGTCATAGGCGTGGTTGTAGCCGCCATCGGTGCCGGCCATGGCGCTCTTGCGGGTCAGGCCGCGGCCTTCGAAGAAGGCAATGGCGAAGTCCTTGAGGGCGTCGACTTCGGCCAGGGTGATGACCGGCAGGTCCATGTATTTGTGATCGAGCAGATCTTCGACCGGCCAGGTATAGGCGGTGTCCTCGTCGCGCTGGCCATAGGCGGCGAACTGGCAGCCCTTGCCGAGGATCTCGACCTGCTCGGCCTTGACGTCGGGGTTGTCCATGTCGGCGGGCATGACGAAGCCGCCGGTTGTGCGCTTGCCGATCGGTTCGCTGGTCCGATAGACCCACAATTCGCGCGGCGGCTTGCCGATGCGGACGAACGGCGATTCCGTGATCACGCCCTGTGCAACCACTTCGTCGAGAAGATCGTTGAGCAGGTCAGGATCGTTGACGTCCCAGTCGACGGCGACGATTTCTCCGCAGCGCAGCCCGGTATCGGACCACGCGCGTGAACGCGCCCATTCGCGCGAACGAATCAGGTCTTCGGTCACCTTGATCGTCGACCACTCCGGGAGGAAGCACGCCTTGTTGTGGTTTGGTAAGGGGGTGAAGCCATTTCGAAATAGCTTCAAGCGAAGTTCGGTGCGGTCCTGTCGGGGGTCGAGGTTAGACATTCAGAGGCCGCCCGTGCGTGTTCGAAAACCCCAAGTTTTCTTCCGCTTTGGTCCGTGCCTTCGCGGCTTCCTTTAGGGTGTCGAAGGTTCCGAGATAGGTTTTTACACCGCGTATCTGGATACGCGCATGAAACCTCCCGTTCGGTCTTGGGTCTACTCCAGTATAACCGCTCGTGTTGTCGCTCTTCATGGCCCTGTTCAACGCGTTGCCTTCGTAGCCCGCCGCGCGCAAATTATCCAACCGGTTGTTTGTACGGTCGTGGTCTATATGATCTAGGGCGACGGAAGGCCAAACATCGTGCGCCATAGCCCAAATCGCCCGGTGGGATACAAAGCGTTTTCCATCGACGTGCAGATATCGATAGCCGTCTTTCTTGCTCACCGTACCGGCTTCTACACCAGGGTACTTACCATTCCACATTTTCGCGTACTTCGGCGCGGCGAACTCGCTATCTGCCCGCTGTCGCCAAAATAGCTTTCCTGTCATCGGGTCGTAACGGAACAACTCATGTAGGCGCGCGACAGCCAAAGGTTCGATAAGTTCAACGGTCATGGTGGTCGGTGGTCCTCTGGTTCCTTCAAGGGGTCGTCGGTGTCAGACAGGTCGCTTCATGGCGGCCTTTTCGTTCTTGGTATAGTAGTAGTTGACCTCGATCTCGGCGGCGAGGGGCAGGCCGTCGGTCCAGTCGAAGCCTCTCACCATAACCTCATTCAGCGCGTCGGCAAAGTCAAACGCATGGGCTTCGTCCACCTCGTTGATGACCTCGTCATGGGTATGGCCGACAGTCACGTTCGGGTATTCCTTGTCGAGCCGGGTCAGCGTGCCGCGCAGGATCGATGCCGCCGTCGCCTGCGTACCGTTCTCCAGTTGCAGGCCGTTCCAGAGCGAGCGACGGCCCATGCCGTTGAGGTAGGTGATGGCGTCCTGCATCTCGCCGAACTTCTCGACCGCGGAAATTTTCGCCATCGGATAGATGATCGGTCGCATGTCCGGCAGGAAACAGACCAGCGTGCCGCCGAGCAGTTCGGGTACGAACTGGTATTTCAGCCGCCCCGCTTTGAACATGGTCAGCGGTGAGCGCATGGCCGAGAAGGCAGCCTCTTCCGCCTTGATGCCGAAGCGCTTGGCCCAGCGGTTACGGTCGCGCCAGGCATCGACGATGCGCTTGGCTTCCTCATTGGTCAGGCGCATGCCATAGCCGCGCGCCATGGCCTTGAGCGCACCGACGCCGCCGAGGAACCCCAGCGCCAGCACCGAGACCTTGCCGGCCTGGCGCATACCCTTGGCTTCCTTGTCATTGTCCAGATACCGCTCCCAGATCGTCTCGGCCGGAATGTCGAAGATCGATTCGGCGTTGAGCACATAGACGTCCGGATTGGCCAGCTTGTCCGCATCGCTCTGGCGGAACGGCTTGAGCACCGCCTCGTCGGCTTCGCGCGTATCGGCCAGCCACGGCGTCACGCGCGCTTCGATGGCGGACCAGTCGCCCCAGACCAGGAGTTTCTTCTCGGGCGCGATGAAGGTCGGGCGGATCAGCTTGGCGAGGACCGAACTGACCGGGGCGACCTCGCGCAACTGCTCGATCGGGACCCGTGCCGCCACCATGTCGAGCAGGTCCATCTCGTTGGCGTAGAAATCGCGAGGCAAATTATGCACCTGCACGCCCCGACTGGAAAAGCGCCCGGTCTGGCCGGCGCCGTTATAGACGTATGAACCGGTGAGGCGTCCATCGACCTGCTGGTTAAGGATCTTCTCGAACTTGACGGCGGACGACGAACGGCCGAACTGCAGCAGTTCGATCAGGTCGATGACGTCATCGTCCGGCGGCGCGTCGGAAACCTTGATGTCCTCGAGCAGGCGCCCCATGACATCCTTGGCGCCGGTCAGGCGCGTCACGTAGCCTTCCTCGTCGCGCTCCTTCACCATGGTCTCGGCCAGGTCGTCGGGCAGGCGGTCGAACACCCACTCGTTGATCTGCTTGGTGAGCGTCGGTCCGGTGATGACACCGCTGGTGATGCGCTTGCATTCATCCTCGACGAAGCGCGCTTCCTCTTCACGGTATTCTACCGCGCCGGCGCAGACATCGAGATCGGCGAGCATGCCGCGGTCATTGATCTTCTCGCTGACCCAGTACTCAGCCCATTCCTGACCGTCGAGCGGCCGCGTCACGCGCCAGATGTCGCGCATCAGGTCCGTGTCCTGGATGGCGTAGTCGCAGTAGATTCCCCACATTTCAATGGCCGCCGCGATGGCCTTCTCGCGCGACAGGCCCTTCTCCATCTGGCGGGCGATGTCCTCGGGCGAGCCGGGCAGTGGCTGGTTGCGGTCGGCGAAACGCTTCATGGCGGCACTGCCGCCCACGGTCTTCTGGCCAAGACCTAGCGCGCGGCCAGCCATGTCGAGCTTGCCCGGCAAGTTGCTGGCGGCGGCCTGGCTCATGGCATCGAGTGTCTGTTCGATGCGGATCTCCGGGAAGCCCAGTTCTGGCGTAGCGATCTGCTGCCATACCTGCCGATCGAACGCAGTGTTCCAGGCCACCAGATAGCCATCAGGCTTGGCGAGCAGTTCGACCAGATCGGCGGGCGCGTCCTGCACGACAGCCATTCGGCTGCGCACATAGGCCCAGACTTCCGGCACCAGTTCGGCGCTCAAGTCGGGGCACCACAGCTTGATCGCCTCGTCATCGATACCCCAGCTCAAAAGCAATGGGCGTGTGCTTGTGTCGAGCACATACTTGAGACCGCCGACAACAGTCAGGTCGATGTTTGACTGGGTCTCCCAGTCGAAGAAACAGAAAGCCATCAAAGGTTCCTTACGTGGCGATCGATGGCGCCGGCCAGCGCATCGGCGATACCGTCAAATGTCTTGCTGCGATCGCTCCAGCGGTCCTCGCTCGGGCTCAGGCGGTTCTGACCGGTGTCAGTCTGGTTGGCCCAGTAGTACTTACCGGTCTTCGGGCGATAAGTCGGTTCGACGTAGCGCGCCGGGTCGCGGGGAATGTCGACCTTCACCCAGTTCCCGTCCTTGTCGAAAGCCCAGAGGCACGTTGCCTTGCTGGCGTCATCGCCAAACTCATAGGGCTGCAAAACGTCAAACGGCTCCATCAGGCTGGTTCGGGTCGGCCATGTATTGCGCGGGTTCTCGATGATCTTGAAGAACGGCAGATCGGCAATGGCCTCGACCTCCTTCTCGGCGACTGCGCGCGCGGCATGCCGAGCCTGGCCGGTCAGGGTGTCGGACTTGACGCGCTGGTGGTAACCGACGCCAGGGTACTTCTCGAAGTTCGGTTCATTGAACGCCCAAGCCGCGGACGTGGTGTGCAAGGTGCAGGTCGGGTGGAACATGCCGGCGTCTGGTATCCAGCCGTCGCGCATGAGCTTCCGGATAGTGGCGAAGACGTCGCCGATGATGTGTAGCCCGAGAGTAGGTGCGTCAGACGCCGGTAGGAGATCACAGGAGATGACATCATGGCCCAGTGCCACCAGCCGGCGGCGTATCTGGCCGCTCGTCTCCATACCGATGAATATCTTTGCCACGGTGGTTCCTCTCAAAGAATAAAAGACCGGCGGCGCGAACCGCCGGCCTCGTTGGTTGTCAGGCTCGCAGGCTATTCGTCGTCTTCGACGTCCGGCCGCATGCCGATCTGATGCTCGTAGAGTTCGAGCAGGGCTTCCTGCTCGGCTCGTTCAGCAGCATCCTGCTTGCGGCGCTTGACGATCAGCCGGAGGATCTTGGTATCGTAGCCGTTGCCTTTGGCCTCGGCGTAGACTTCCTTGATGTCGGCAGCAATGTCTGCCTTCTCTTCTTCCAGCCTCTCGACCCGTTGGATATAGGCGAGAATCTGCTTTCCAGCCGAATCGTTGGCTTGCTCTTTGGCCATGACGGATTACCGGCGCAGGCGACGACGCGGAGCCGCCTCGGTCTCGGCCTTCTTCTGCTCGGCCTCGTATTCGGCGGCCAGCGCAGCTTCCTCGTCCTTGTCGCCGGCATCGGGCAGATCATCGACGGGGTCGCCACTTTCTTCCGAGCCGGTGACCGGCGCGGTGTTGTCGAGCGTGCGCCACTCGACGATCGGCCAGGTCGGGTTGTAGATGCGGCCGTACTTCTTGTGCTTGTACGACTCGCTCTTGAACTCGACGATGGCCACCAGCTTTTCCGGGTCGCGCTCCAGCTGGTCAAGGAGCTTGTTGGTGATCTCGGCAAACAGCTTCATCGCCCCGACCGAGGACTGCTTGTACTCGACAAGCGTGCCCTCATCCTCACCCTTGACGCAGACTGCCTGGACGGACCGCTGCTGCTGATACCGCAGCATGTTGCCCTTGCTGTCGCGCGCTTCGGGCAGGCTGCCCTCCGGCGGCAGATCGCGGTTGATGGAGACCATGATCTCCTGCACCGGCGCACCGCCACTGTCGGTATCCCAGGCCACCCAGCCGTGCATCAGCGAGGCGGGGTTGATGGCCCACAGGCTCCCATCCTCGACGACGGTTTCCTCGGCGCCGAAGATCCAGTCGCCATTGCCCTTGTCCATCTTCAGGTACTGCGCGCCACCATTGCCCGTGGTGGGCAGGGCCTGGGCCGAACGCTGGAGGTTCTGTGCAAGGGATTCGCGGGAGATCAGACCGGTCCCGCCACCGAAGGCTACAAGATTGCTCATCTTTACTTCTTTCCTAAGTCGGCCAGTTGGCCGTGCCGCAGGAACCGCTGCGACGCCGGATGCGGCGCTTGATTGCGCCGAATTACTTGAACGCGAAACGACCGTCCAACAGTTCGCCAATCGGGCGGAAGAAGCCGATCGGTTTGCGATGGCACGTTTCGTAGTCGAACCAAATCGTCATGTCGTCTTCTTTGAAACGGACGCCTGTTATCCGATACCAGTTGCTCGACTTTATGTGCTGCACCTTCAGCCCGACATACATCTGTAGCGGTTCGAGCCGAGTGAGCATCTCGTCATATGAAAGTTCCTGCGCCATCAACCAGCACTCAACCGTTCAGCCAGTTTCCGCAAAGCGCCAGCCCCCACCGTAACCGCGGGGCGCTTGTCGCTCTCGGGCGCCAGCGTGGTGCCGCTCGATTCGGAGACGACCAGGTCCTTGGGCAGTTCGGCAATACCGAGCGGCTTGAGCGCCTTCTCGGCCTTGGCCGGGCTGATCAGCTTCTTCTCGTAGCGCTCGTCGGCGGGGAGCTTCATGCGCGCGAAGTACTTGACGGCTTTCTTTTCGTCGGCCCAGCGGCGGACAGCGCGCTTGTTGACCAGCTTGTAGCCGGGGATCTGCGCGCCGCTTTCCAGCGCGGCGTGCGCCATGTCCTTGACCGTCTGTCCCCAGTTGATCATGACGTCGGCCCAGGGCAGCCAGCGTTCCAGCTCGGCCGCGATCTGGTCAGGCGTCAAAGCGCCGGCCTCTTCCACCTTGCCGGTGTAGAGCGGGCAACCGGTCTTGGCCGCGCAGAAACGGCAGTGCGGGCCGAGATTGAACGGCGGATCGGGCTCCTGGCTGCGGCGCACGGCGTTGCGCAGTTCCAGCGCGAAGGCTTCCAGCTGCACCCAGTTGGTGAGCCAGCGGCTGAACGGCTCGCCCTCGCGGCTACGCGGCTGGATGATGAACAATTCGATCGGCTTGTGCCTGTCGAAGAACTTCGACGTCGGCTCAGTATGCGCCGCGGCATAGGCGTAATAGAGCAACTGCTCGTTGCCCTCAGCTTCGACCGGGACGCCGGCGCCCATCTTCCAGTCGATCAGCACGGTGCGATCTTTGGCGGTGCCGACGATGTCGGCCGTGCCGAAGGCGCCGTCCTTGTGTGTGCCGATGATGTTGCCGTCGTCATCGAAGACCGGCATCTCGATGTCGGGAAACACGACGCGCGTCTCGTTGAAAAACTCAATGCCGCCCAGTTCCTTGTCGAGATCGTCGAAAATCTGCAGCGCCGGCTCGATAGCCTCGTCGAACAATTCCTGGGTGATCTCGATGCCGTTGAAGATGACGCCGATGACGTCGGTGTCCTTCTCGACCTTGCCCTGCAGGATCAGGTCAACCGCCTCATGCAGCGCCGTGCCTTCCTCGGCCCATTCGCTGGACTTGGACGGATAGCGGGCGCAGAGGTTGACGCTACCTGGGCAGGCAATGACGCGCTTGGCGCTGGAACCGCCGACGGCGGAGTGAGCGCGGGCGCTGTGGCTGATGGTCAGGTCGTTGCTCAATGGTCAGGTCCTTTCAAGAGGAGGTCATTCTGCACGTCCGCCACCAGTGTCGCAATAGCGGCGAGCTTGTCGGTGCCGGTTTTTGCGTGGAAGGCGTTCATGACGTCGACGACGTGCTGCGCCTCGGCGAGCGTGAGCGGCAGGAACAGGTCCTGCTCGCGGTC
>CBFGPQ010000040.1:0-24458 GCA_965650705.1 uncultured Asticcacaulis sp.
GAACGCTCCAATCCATCAAAACTCTAACACCATTTCGACAAACAAGGGGGACCGCACGCGTGAGCCATCGGCAGATGACGAGTGAGATGTGGTGGTGGGGGCCTTTTTTCAGAGGCAGCCGGCCGTGCGCGGCGGGCAGGCGCCCTTGCCTCGCTGCAGGCGGGTCGGAATATTTCAATGAAGACCTTAAGCGGTCAGAGCTTCCGCACCGATTCCCGCTCAATCAATGTGAATGGCAACTCGCGGACAATGCTGCTGAACGGCGGCGCATCTTCGTCGGCATTATTGCGCTCGAGCAGGATATCCGCCGCCGCAAAGGCCATGTCGGTCACCGGCTGGCGGATGGTCGTCAGGTGCGGCCAGATCAGCTCGCAGCCCGGCGTGTCGTCGAAACCGACGATCGACAGGTCGTCCGGGATGTGGATGCCAAGGCGCTGGGCCACGCTCATCAGGCCGAACGCCATATCGTCATTTGAGGAGAAGATAGCTGTCGGCCTCGCCTGCCCCTCCGCGAAGAAGGCATGGCCGACGTCGACGCCGGATTCGAAGCTGAAATAGCCCTGCTTGATCCATTCGGCACGCGGCTCGATGCCGGCGTCGCGCATGGCGGCCATGAACCCCTTGTAGCGCAGATGCGTACCGCCGTGTTCCGGATGGCCCATGATGAAGCCGATATCGCGATGACCCATCTTCAGCAGGTACTGCGTCATTTCATAAGCGGCGCGCGCCTCGTCCATGCGAACCGTGGCCGTGCGGCCGGGATAAAGAAACGGCGCAATGCGGACATAGGGCACATTGGCGGCCTCGACCGTCTGAAGCACTACAGCCATGTCACACAAAGGCGGGGTCAGGATGACGCCGTCGAGACGGATGGTCGACAACAGATTGGCGATCGACTTTTCGACCTCTCCGCCCGTCAGGTCCTGCGGTTCGGCCAGCAGGTGGTAGTTGCTTTCGCGGCAGCGCTTCACGACACCCTGGTGCATCTCCATGATGTAGGTCGGCACTGGGTTGTGATAGAGCAGGCCCAGCAGGAAACTGCGCGCGCCGGCCAGCGACCGGGCCAGCAGATTCGGACGGTAATGCAGGACATCGGCGGCCTGCTTGACCTTGGCGCGCGTTTCTTCGCGGACATTAGGCTCATCATTCATGACACGGGACACGGTCTTGATCGATACGCCGGCCAGCCGCGCCACGTCATTGATGGTCGAAACGGCACCCGCAATGCCCGGAACGGGCACCGTGCCTTCCGGGAGAGCCTTGGTTTGATTCACTGAATGCCGTTCCAATATCCGCCGATTACTGGCAAAACTTTCTTCACCTGTGCAAATTTGTCAATAGCATGGGTATCTGGAAACACTTTCCGCCCTGCTTTAGAGCGATATGGCGAAAAGTGTAAGCGGTTTTCGCCTTAAATATCGCGACAAACCAAAAACTTAGATCGGTGTGATGTTTCCATCTAAAATCATACCGATCTAATCTTATTTGTCGCGCAACATGCGAAGAGAAAATGCCTTCGCAAGTCTTAAGGTTTATTTGCCAAAGGTCGAGACGGCCTCGGCGGCCAGACGGGTGATTTCCGTCCAGTTGCCCTCTTCCATCGCCTTGGCCGGCGCCACCCACGACCCGCCTACGCACAGCACGTTCGGCAGGGCCAGGAAATCGGCCGCATTTTTAACGTCTATGCCGCCGGTCGGGCAGAACTTCGCCTGGGGCAACGGACCGCCTATGCCCTTGAGATAGTTGACGCCACCAGCCGGTACGGCCGGAAAGAACTTAAGATAGGTGTAGTCCCATTCCATGGCTCGCATAACTTCGGACGACGTCGCCACGCCCGGCAGCAGTGGCAGCGAATCCTGGTGCGCAAGGTCTTTGGTCAGGCCCGGCGACACGGCGAACTTCGCTCCCGCCTTGGCGGCCTTTTCAGCGTCCTTGGGCGTCAGCACGGTGCCGGCGCCGACAACCGCGTCCGGGCATTCCTGGCTGATCAGCTTGATGGCATCGAGCGCGCAGTCGGTGCGCAACGTGATTTCCAGCACCTTGATGCCGCCATTGATCAGCGACTGGGCCAGCGGAACGGCGTGTTCGATCTTAGAGATGACCATAACCGGCAGCACAGGGCCCATGGTCATATACTTCTGGACTTTATGGTTCTGGGACATGGTCGCTTCCTCAATATTAAACGTGTCGTTATTTCCCTCCCCGTTTACGGGGTAGAGCGCCAGTGAAAGTATAGCTTTCGCCAGCGATAGGCACCACGAAGTGGTGGGAGGGGGATTACCCGCTCCGATAGTTCCTGTGGCCTTCCCCCTTCCGACATCGCCTCCGGCGATGCCACCTTCCCCGTAAACGGGGAAGGAAAAATAAGGAAGGCTAGCCTGTTATTTCGTGATCCGTCAGCGCATTTGCCGAACCCAGCAAGGCCGCATACGGATGGATGATAATGCGTGACGGGATGGCGGACACCAGATGCACCATCGGCTGCTTGGCCTCCATGCGCGCCCGGAAACGGAGTTCGTCGATATGCTTGATCAGGCGTGGGGCGATGCCGCCGGCCATGAACATGCCCGACGTCGCGCCGTGCGCCAGGGCCAGGTCGCCACAGACGCTGGCCATGATGTCCAGGAATGCCTCGACCGTATAGCGGCTGCCCGTGGCATCCTCGCCTTCCAGATGGGTAATCTGGGCGGGCGTCAAAGGCTCGCAGCCTTCGCCGCGGATCGAGCAGATTGCCTGATAGAGGTTGACCAGGCCCGGCCCCGACAGCAGCATCTCGACCGTGACGCGGCCGTACTTCTTGCGCAGGAAGCGCTGGATTTCCGCCTCGTAGTCATTGACGGGCGCCCAGGAGATGTGGCCGCTTTCGGTCGACAGGCAGTACGGGCCGTAAGGCCCGCCGACCAGCACCGAGGCGCCGAAGCCCGTCCCTGCGCCCATGACGGCGTGGACATTGCCAAAGCCTTGCGTCACCGAACCGATCGTCTTGACGTCCTGATCCGACAGGTGCGGCAGGGCATAGGCCAGGCCGGCATAGTCGTTGATCAGTCGTGCCTTGGGGGCGCCGACGGATTCGGCCAGCAGCCGTTCCTCGATGATCCAGCTCAGGTTGGTGAATTTGATCCGGCCGTCCTTGACAGGACCGGCGACGGCCACGCAGGCATAGTCGAGGGCCGGGCGGCCGCCGATCATGCCGAAATAGGCCTTGAGCGCCTCGTAGACGTCCGGATAGTCGCCGCATTCCAGCGACTTGAAATTGGACAGGGTCGTCTTGCCGTCCATCCGTTCGGCCACGGCGAAGCGCGCATTGGTGCCGCCGATGTCGCCGACCAGACCACGCAGCGTGCGGCCGGAAATTCCTGATTGAGCTGTCATTACCTTACCAAAAGACGGCACCGCCCGCGTCGGCTGGCCCCACGACGCGGCGCATATGCGCAAAAAGTTCCCGACCTACGCCATCGGCTTCTTTTGGCCGTTCAGCGTTTTGTCTTTGTGCAAACTCGGCGGCATCTCCGAGGTAATCTACTGTTCCGGCGACGCAATCGACCCGGATAAGGTCGCCGGTCTTGAGCTTCGCGATCGGCCCGCCGTCCACCGCTTCGGGTGTCAGATGGATCGCCGCGGTCACCTTGCCCGACGCGCCCGACATGCGGCCGTCCGAGAGCAGCGCGACCTTGCGGCCCTGATCCAGGATCGACGACAGCGATGGCGTCAGCGAATGCAGTTCCGGCATCCCGTTGGCTTTTGGCCCCTGGAACCGAACCACGCAAACGAAATCGCCTTCCGGCAGTTGTTTGGCCTTAAAGGCAGCCAGGAAGTCGTCCTGATCGTCGAATACCACGCACGGGCCCTCGACGATCTGGTGCTCCGGCTTGACGGCCGAGGTCTTGGTGACCGAACGGCCGAGATTGCCCTTCAGTTCGCGCAAGCCCCCTTCGGGCTGGAATGGATTGGACAGCGGACGCACCACTGCCTCGTCGAGGCTGTGCTCCGGCACCGGGCGCCAGGTCAGCACGCCTTCGTCCAGGAAGGGTTCGATGGCGTATTGGCTCAAACCATGCCCCCAGATGGTTTCAACATCTTCGTGCAGCAGGCCACCCGACAGCAGTTCGCGAATGACGAAACCGACGCCGCCGGCAGCGTGGAAATGGTTCACATCGGCCGAACCGTTCGGATAGACGCGCGCCAGCAAAGGGACCACGCGCGACAGCTGGTCCATGTCTTCCCAGGTCAGGATGACGCCGGCCGCCCGCGCCATGGCTGGCAGGTGCAGGGTGTGGTTGGTCGACCCGCCGGTGGCCAGCAGACCGACAGCGGCATTGATAAACGCCTTTTCCGTCAGGACGTCGGCCAGGCGCTTCGGGTTCTTGCTGTTTTCGGCCGTCTTGGCGGCGCGCTCGGTGGCGGCGGCCGTCAGGGCTTCGCGCAGCGGCGTGTTGGGGTGCACAAAGGCAGCGCCCGGCACGTGCAGGCCCATCATCTCCATCATCATCTGGTTGGAGTTGGCCGTACCGTAGAAGGTGCAGGTGCCGGCGGCATGGTAGGACGCCATTTCGGCGGCCAGCAGCGCATCACGGCCGACTTCGCCGAGGGCATACATGGTTCGGATCTTGGCCTTCTCCGGGTTCGGCAGGCCCGACGACATCGGGCCGCCCGGCACGAAAATGACTGGCAGGTGGGCAAACGACAGGGCGCCGATAACCAGGCCCGGCACGATCTTGTCGCAGATACCGAGCATCATGGCGGCGTCGAAGGCATCGTGGCTGAGTGAGATCGCGGTCGCCATGGCGATGACGTCGCGCGAAAACAGCGACAGCTCCATGCCCGGACGGCCTTGCGTGACGCCGTCGCACATGGCCGGCACGCCGCCGGCGACCTGGACAGTCGCGCCGACCTTGCGGGCGGCGACACGGATCTTGTCCGGATAGTCGTGATAGGGCTGATGCGCCGACAGCATGTCGTTGTACGAAGTCACGACACCGATATTGGGCACGGCATCGAGCGCCTGTTGCAGCTTGTCCGTATCCGAAGATGCCGCCACGACGTGCGCATAGTTGGCGCAGGAAAGCTTCTTGCGGCGTGGCTCGTCCGACTTATAGCGGTCGGTGCGGCTCATGAATTCGGCGCGCAGGTCTTTCGAGCGCTCGATGACGCGCTGGGTGACTTCGGCGAGGACGGGATGCAATTCAGCCATGATGATGCCTCAGGGCGCCCAGACGAATTCGACGGCGACCGGACATTGTGCCAGGAAGGCGCCGATGGGCGATGTATAGGGATCGGTCGACAAGGCGGCGGACTTCAGCACGTCCAGCTTGGTCTGACCGGTGATATAGAACAGGATACGGCGCGACTCATTGATCGCCGGCACCGTCAGGGTGATGCGCGGCAGCTTGGGTTCCAGTTCGGTCGTCGAGGCCGACACCGGCAGGACCAGGGCGTCGGTATTGTAAACGACGCCGTTGATCGCATGGCCAGGAAAGATCGACGCATAGTGCGCATCCGGCCCCATGCCCATCAAAGCGAAGTCGAACACCGGCGGCTCACCGCCGCCCAGTTCCCGCAGTTTCGCCTCGGCCTTGGCGGCGCAGGCATACTGGTCGTCGATATCCTGGATGAGCGAGATCAACTCCATGGCGCCCGGCCCGATAACTGTGGTCAGCGCCTCGCGCATCATGCGCGTGTTGGAAGCGGCGTCATCGGTCGGCACGAAGCGCTCGTCGACCTGGAACAGCTTAATCTTGTCCCAGTCGATGTCCTCGGTGACCAGCTTTTCATAGATCGGCTTGGGCGTCGCGCCTCCACAGCCAAGCCAGATGGCCTTGCCACGCTGGGCGATGGCGTCACGCAAAGACTTGGCGATGTTTGGCGCGATCCACGCCCCGGCTTCCGCCGCGCTGTCGAAGCAACGCACCGCGACGGGCCCCTTGGCGCCGTCGAAGGTGATCATGTGGCCCTGCCCGTCCACCTTTCAATCGTTCCAGGTGCGGCCGTCACGGTCGAGCAGCGTATAGGCGCTGACCGGGCCGTAGGTGCCGGCGGGATAGGTTTGCGGCTTGGGATAGGCCTGCTTCCAGGCTTCGGAAATGCCGTCGACCCACGCCCAGGCGGCCTCGACCTCGTCGCGGCGGACGAACTGGGCGTTGTTGCCGTTCAGCGCATCGAGGATCAGGCGCTCATAGGCGATGCGGCGGCGCGCGGGCTTGTTGCCATTGCCGTCGAACGCTGTGATCAGCGACAGCGACAGGTCCAGCGACTGCAGGCGCATGCCCTCGGCGGTCAGGCCCGGCGACTTGTTCATGATCGACAGCTTGATGTCTTCATCGGGCTGGAGGCGGATCGTCAGACGGTTGGCCTTGTCCTCGCCGCCGAAGATCGAGTGCGGCAACGCCTTGAACTGAATGACGATTTCCGTCGCGCGTGACGGCAGGCACTTGCCAGTCCGTAGATAGAAGGGCGTGCCGGCCCAGCGCCAGTTCTGGATCTCGGCCTTGACCGCCACATAGGTTTCGGTGCCCGACGGCGAGCCCTTTTCCGCCTCGTAGCCGCGGATGGCGCCGCCGTCGGCAAAGCCAGGACCGTACTGGCCGCGCGCGGTCACCTGGGTAACGTTCGAAGCGTCGATGGGCTTCAGTGAGCGCAGCACCTTGACCTTCTCGTCGCGCAGAGCATCCGACGACAGGCCAGCGGGCGGCTCCATGGCCGTCAGGCAGAGCAGTTGCAGCAGGTGGTTCTGCAACATGTCGCGAAGCGCACCGTATTCGTCGTAATAGCCCAGGCGCTCGCCCGTGCCGACGGTTTCGGCGATGGTGATCTGGACGTGGTCGATCGACTGGGCATTCCACAGCGGCTCGAACACCGTATTGCCGAAGCGCAACGCGATCAGGTTCTGGACGGTTTCCTTGCCCAGATAGTGGTCGATGCGGAAGGTGCGGTCTTCGGAGAAGGCGTGGGCGACCGAGTCGTTGATGATCTTAGACGTTTCAAGATCGCGGCCGATCGGCTTCTCGATCACGACGCGGTTGGGCGCCTTGTTGAGGCCGGCGCGCTCGATATGCTCGCAGATCGGCTTGAACAGGGTCGGCGACACGGAAAGGAAATAAACGATGTCGAGCGCGTCGACATTGCCCAGTTCGGCCTTCAGCTTCGAGCCCCAGTCATCCTTGGCGGCGTCGAGCGCGACGTGGACAATGCGCTTGCGGAAGCGCGGCAGGGTACCGGGTTCCAGGTCAGCGCCGATACGCTTTTGCACCGCGTTGCCGATGCGGTCGACGCAGACCTCGGTGCCGCAATCTTCGCGGGCGACTGAAATGATACGCAGGTCATCGGCCAGATAACCGTCCTGGTCGAGCATAGCCAGGGACGGCCACAGCATCCGCATGGCCAGGTCGCCGGTGCCGCCGACAAGGACAAAGACCTGCTGCCGCGTGCTGGAAGATATCGCCATCTAAACCGTTCCCTGATTGACCGTCTTCGCTTCCGTCAGCCAGAGGCCGTAAAAACTCATGACAGCGTTGTCGTATACCACATCCTGCAGCAGAGTCTCTGCCGTGGACGCATAATGTCCGACGCCATCCACGCGGCGTCCTGAAGTCCCATATAGAGGAACTTGGCCTTACGAAACAAGGCCTTTACATAATTGTTAGCGCTAACGAGAAAAATGAATTGAACCCCCTCTCCCCGTTTACGGGGAGAGGGCTGGGGTGAGGGGCAAACTGGACGATGCCGAGTGAGCAGGAACTGCCGCCAAGGCTTACTTTGTCTCAGTTTGACAATCCGCACCGGATATAGCGGCGGCAGAATTAACCGGTATTCCGCAGTGCCGCCGAGATGCCGTTGACCGTCAATTGCGCCGCCAACTGCACCAGTTTGTGATCGTTACCACCGCGCAGGCGGCCGATCAAGTGCACCTGAAGACGGTTCAGCGCGTCCAAAACCGGCTTCGAACGTTCGATCTGGCCCCGCAGGCGTTCGTGCGTCGACAGAAGCGTTGAAGCGCCGCGAATACGCAGAATCAGTGCTACGGTGTCGTCGAATTCGCTGCGAATCTTGCCGAAGATACGTTTCGCTTCTTCCGGCTCCGTCGCCAGCGCCACGTAGGACTCAGCCACCCCCATATCAGCCTTGGCCATGCCCATCTCCATATTGGCCAGGAAGACGTCGAAGAAGTCCCACTTGACCATCTCCTGCAGTTCGGTGTCGCTGACACCGGCTTCAAGGACACCGGCGGCAAAGCCGTACCAGCCCGGCAGCATGAGGCGCGACTGCGACCAGGAGAACACCCACGGAATGGCACGCAGGTCCTCGATCTTGCCCGAGGCGGTACGCGAGGCGGGACGAGAACCGATCTTCAGGCCAGAAATTTCCGAGATCGGCGTCACCGAGCGGAAAAACGCGAGGAAATGCGGATCGTCATAGACAAGGCCGCGATAGGCCTTGAACGAAGCCTCGCAGATCCGGTCCATGATTGGGGTGAAGCGCGCCTCCATTTCGCTGTCGCCGGCCGGACGCATCGAGTGGCCGTTTGGCTTGGACGCCAGGAAGGTCGCGGCGGCAAAGGCGTCCAGCGTCTTTTGCGCCACAAGCGGATTGCCGAACTTGCGCGCGATCATCTCGCCCTGTTCGGTGACGCGGATCTGGCCGCCGACGGTGCCTTCCGGCTGGGCCAGGATGGCTTCGAAGGCCGGCCCGCCCCCTCGCCCGACGCTGCCGCCGCGGCCATGGAACAGGCGCAGTTGCACCTTACTGTCGTCGCAGACCGCCTTGACCGCCTTCGAGCCCTTGTGCAGTGACCAGCGCGAGGCCGTATAACCGCCGTCCTTGTTCGAGTCGGAATAGCCCAGCATGACTTCCTGGATCAGCGGCCGCCCCATCAGCGAGCGGACGGCGTAGTTGCCAAGCCACTTCTTCATGATGTCGGGTGCGGCTTCCAGGTCGCCGATCGTCTCGAACAGGGGGGAAATCTTGATCATGGTGTGCGGCTGCGGACCGCCGCGCACCAGGCCGGCCTGCTTGAGCAGGACCAGAGGCTCGAGAATGTCGGACACCGACGCCGCCTTGGAAATGATGTAGGCGCCGAAGGCCTCCGGCCCGAAGGTCTTGATCAGGCCGGCCGCCGCATCGATAATCTTCAGCTCGCGGCGCGTCTCGTCGGAATAGCGCGCATAGGGCCAGCGTAAAATTCGGTCATTGGTCAACTCCGCCAGCAGCAGCGAACAACGCTCGCTTTCCGACATGCCGAGATAGTCGACCAGTTCCGACGACTGAGTGAACAGCTCAGCGACGACGCGTTCATGGACGTCCGAATTCTGGCGGAGGTCGATGGCCAGCAGGTGGAAACCGCAGCTACGTGCGATGCGAATCAGGCTTTTCAGCGTCTTGCCGACCATTCGCTTGCCGCCGTGCTCGGCGATCGAGTCGCAGAGGACCTTGAGGTCCTTGATGAAGGCTTCGCAGGATTCGTATGGCGGCGCCGCGACGTTGCCGCGGCGGTCGTCCTCGTCGAGGATCAGATTACGGGTCCGCACCAGCCGGTCCTTGATCCAGGCGATGGCGCGGCGGTAAGGCTCGTCAACACGATGGATATTGCCGTCCATCGACTTGCGCGACATTTCGAGCAGCGATTCCGATACCTTGGTCAGTTCGTCCGACAGGGTCAGCTCGGTGTCGAGCTGCTCCAGCTGCGCGAAATAGAAGCGGAAGGCCAAGCGCGCCTGCTGCTTGATGGCGTAGTTGAGCGTCACGTCATCGACGTGCGGGTGACCGTCGCGGTCACCGCCAATCCAGGTGCCAAGCTTCAGCACGCTCGGCAAGGCGTACTCGATGTCAAGATTGCGGCCCCATTCGCTATACAGCGCCACGAGCGCGGGCAGGATGGAACGTTCGACGTGGCCCAGCAAGTTGTTGATCTCATCCTTGACCGTGATCCGCTCCGGGCGGTTCAGCCGCGTGTTCCACAAAAGCGCGATGGCGCGGTAAAGCTCGTCCTCGATGGTCTTTTTGTCGGCATTGCCGGCCTTTTCGTAGGCCTGCAACAGCTGGGTAATCTCGGCTTCGCGCATGGTAACACTGGCGCGGCGCATCTCGGTCGGGTGAGCGGTAAAGACCGGAGATGCCAGAATACCCGCCAGCAGGGTCTCGACCTCATCTTGAGTCATGCCTTCGCCTTTGGCCGAAGCCACGGCATTGGTCAGGGTCGTCGCCTGGCGCGAACCGTCCGACGCAGTGAACTTGTCGACCGTCTTCAACTGGTCGACGTCCTCGGAAATCACCTGGAGGGTCGACAGGCAGGTCATGATGCGCGCGGCGTGCGCGGCTTCGGATTCGGTCAGGGCCGCCAAATCGCACTTGCCGGCAATCAGTCGGTCGATCAGGTCTAGGATATGGTCGCGGCCGAAATCGCGCACCGCCTCATGCAGCAAGCCGTCCAAAAGCGCGATATGATGCCTTACGGGATCTAGAGAAGTGTTATCCATGGCATCCGCCTCCACACACCAACCAAATCCAGATTAGCGGGAAATTTGTGCACTGCAAAGCAGTCCGTCCGACGCCGGATGAGTGACGTTGGACAGGTAGCGATAACAGTCTAGTCAAAACAAGATGTTGGATTGTGAAAAATTTTCCTGAAATTTTTTCACCTTGCGAAATATGTTGCTCACGCAACTACAGCTATCCGGGTACCGTTCCTTTGCCATTTCTAAAGCTTTCTGGTCTAGAACCTACCGATAGCCTGAACGAAAACAGGGTTTCCAATGGCAAAAGCCACCTTCCACCGCCATCAGCGGGTCTATGTCGAACCGGTCGGTACCTGGGCCGTGATCGACAAGGTCAATCCCGTCTGGGTCAAGGGTTTCGATGAACCTGTCCGCGTCACCTACGACTGCGGTCTGGGGCGCGATTTCTCGGCGGAGGAACTGACGGCCGATACCCGTGCCAATGAGTCATCGGATAAGGAGCCGGGCGTAGGCCATTGGCGCCTGATGCGCGCGCGCAACAAGTGGCAGAGCCCCGAAGAAAGCCGTCACCACCCCTTCCCCGGCACCTACCCGGTCGTCGTCACCGACGTGAATGATTGGGGCGGCTGGCGTGTTCCCGGCGCCGAATATGAGCGCGATCCTGACCTGATCGAAATGCAGGCCCGCCTGATCGCTGCGGCGCCGGCGCTTTACAAGATCGCGAAGGACCTGCGCGATTACGTCCGCCAGAATACCGACGTCGACGATGATGTCATTACCCTGGCCAAACGCGCCGAACAGCTGCGCAAGATCATTGATGGCGATGCCGTGACAGCCGCAAGGCAAGCGACAGCTTAAAGCCTTTCTTACTTTATCCCACAGCAAAACAATTGCCGCGGCCTGCAATCTTTGAAATGAGTCCCTAAATCGACTCGTAAGATCAAGATTGCAGGACCGCCCCATGCGCACCGACACGCCCCAGCCCGTTCGTCTCAGCGACTATAAGGCGCCGGAATTCCGCATTCCCGAAGTCGACTTGGACTTCGCCCTGGCGCCGGAGACTACGCGGGTCAAGGCGAAGCTGACGCTGGAGCGCCAGGCGCCCGGCCCGCTGGTCCTGATGGGCGAGCGCCTGAAGCTGATCAGCGTGTCGATCGACGGCAAGGCTCTTAATGACGCCGACTACCGGGTCACGGCCGAAACACTGACCATTGGCAACGTCCCGGATCGTTTCACGCTGGAGACCGAGGTCGAGATCAATCCGTCGGACAACAAGACGCTGGAAGGTCTCTATATGTCCTCCGGCCGCTATGCCACCCAGTGCGAAGCCGAGGGCTTCCGCAAGATCACCTACTTCCTCGACCGTCCCGACGTGCTGTCGAAATACAGTGTCCGTGTCGAGGCGCCGAAAGACAAATTTCCGTACCTGCTGTCAAACGGCAATCTGGTCCGGACGGGCGACCTGCCCGAAGGCCGGCATTACGCGCAATGGGAAGACCCTTTCTTCAAGCCCTGCTACCTGTTCGCCCTGGTGGCCGGAGAACTCGACGTCCTGGAAGACACCTTCACGACGATGTCCGGCCGTAGCGTCGAGCTTAAAATCTACGTCGATACCGGCATGAAGGCGCGCGCTGAATACGCCATGGATGCGCTGAAGCGCTCGATGAAATGGGACGAGGACGTCTATGGCCGCGAATACGACCTCGACCTGTTCATGATCGTCGCGGTGCGCGACTTCAACTTCGGCGCCATGGAAAACAAGGGCTTGAACATCTTCAATGCCTCGCTGCTGCTGGCCGATCCGGCGACCGCCACCGACCTCGACTATGAGCGCATCGAAAGCGTTATCGCCCACGAATACTTCCACAACTGGTCGGGCAACCGCGTCACCTGCCGCGACTGGTTCCAGCTGTGCCTGAAGGAAGGCCTGACCGTCTTCCGTGACCAGGGTTTTTCCGGCGACATGCGCGGTCACGCGGTGGCCCGCATCAAGGACGTCAAGGCGCTGCGCGCCCGCCAATTCCCGGAGGATTCCGGCCCGCTGGCCCACCCTGTCCGGCCGTCGTCCTACGTCAAGATCGACAACTTCTATACCGCGACGATCTACGAAAAGGGCGCCGAAATCGTCGGCATGCTCAGAACCTATGTCGGACCGGAGTCCTACCGCAAGGCGCTCGACCACTACTTCGAGACCAATGACGGCACGGCCGCCACGCTCGAAGACTTCCTGAAGAGCTTCGAAGTGGTCACTGGCGAAGATTTCTCGCCGTGGATGCAATGGTACGTCCAGGCCGGCACGCCACGTCTCGACATCACGCCGGTCTATGACGCGGCAGCCAAGACCCTGACGCTGAAACTGCGCCAGAAAACCCTGCCGACGCCGGGCGAGCCCGACAAATCGCCCTTGCCGATCCCGGTGCGCTTTGGGCTTCTGACCACCCGCGGCGCGCCGATGACCTATAACGCCGGCACGGCCAGCGAGGGCCTTCACGTCCTGCGCCATGAGGCCGAAGACATCGTGCTCACCGGCGTTGCCGAACAGCCCGTTGTGTCCGCCTTACGCCACTTTTCGGCGCCCGTCATCCTGACGATGGAAGAGCCGCGTGAGCACGCCTTTGCCCGTTTCAAAGGCGACGCCGACCCGTTCAACCGCTGGGAGGCGGCGCAAGGCCTGGCGCGCGCCATCATTCTCGCCCCGGAGCCCGCACCGTCACTCGTCGACAGCTTCGCCGACGCATTGAAGGCGTGCCTGGAAGACGACAGCCTGGAGCCGGCCTTCAAGGCGCTGATCATGGCCCTGCCGACCGAAGCAGACCTGGCGCAGTCCATGAGTCCGATCGATCCCGCCTTCATCCACAAGCGTAGAACGGCTCTGAAAACGGCCCTGTCGGACAAACTGAACCACCTGTTGCACGAACTGTATAACGCCATCATTCCGCCGGTCGCCTTCAGCCCCGACGCGCAGGCCGCCGGCCTGCGCGCCTTGCGCAACGCGCTTCTGGACCTGATGCTGGCCGGTTATAACGACAGCCACAACAAGGAAGGCCTGGTAGCGCTGGCTGAGGCCCACTTCGTCAACGCCACCAATATGACCGACATGGTGGGCGGCATTTCCGCCCTGATGTATGTCCAGGGCCAACCCTACCAGAAGGCGCTCGATGCCTTCTACGACCGTTTTAAGGCCGAGCCGCTGGTCATCGACAAATGGTTCGCCCTGCAATCCAGCTGCCCCCACCCGGCGACACTGGAGCGCGTTCAGGCGCTGAAATCCCACCCGGACTTCGACGCCAGAACCCCGAACCGCTGGCGTGCCCTGGTCCAGGCCTTCGCCGGCAACCAAAGCGTCTTTCACGATCCGTCGGGTGCGGGATATGCGTTCCTGACCGACCAGGTGCTGATGGTTGACAGCTTCAATCCGATGACGGCGGCGCGATTGATCGAACCGCTCAGCCGCTTCCGCTTCTATGCGGCGCCCTGGAACGGCCTGATGAAGGATGCCCTGCAGACCATCGCGAACACGCCGAATCTGTCCAAGAACGTCGGCGAACTGGCGACCAAGGCACTTGAAGACTAAGGACTCCGCCGCCAAAGACACGGAAGGAATGGGTTATAAGTATATTGTTAACGCTTCTTAAGCCATTGGCCTTCATAGACTGTAAACCGCTGCGCCGCTGTCGCGCACTTGAGTCATTGGTTCAACGCGATATTGGCCGGAAGCCGCACACAGGTTTCGGTTAACGCTTAAAAGGACAGGATATTGGCAGGCCTCGAACGCGTCAGGTTCTTGGTAGTGGACGACAACGCCCACATGATCAATATCGTCAAAACGATCCTGCGCGGCTTCGGCGCGACTCAGATATTCGAAGCCAAGGACGCGACCGACGCCTTTCACCGCCTCAAGCACGACTCGATCGATATCGTGGTCACCGATTACCAGATGGAGGTTTTGGACGGCATCGAATTCGTCAAGTTGGTGCGCAATTCGTCCGACAGTCCCAACCGCTATGTCCCGATCATCATGCTGACGGCGCACTCGGAACGTTCGCGCGTTGTCGCCGCGCGCGACGCCGGCGCCAATGAATTCTGCTGCAAGCCGGTGACGGCCCAGGAACTGTACCGTAAGGTCGTGGCCATTGTCGACTTCCCCCGCCCCTTCATCAAGACGAGCAGCTATTTCGGCCCGGACCGCCGCCGCCGCATCGATCCGAAGTACGATGGCCCGGAAAGGCGCGAAGGCTGGACCGCCGACCACCAGCCACCGAACAATGGCCGCGGCGAACCGGCCGAGAGCTAAATTTCGCAACACCATTTGTGCTGCGACGGCGGTGGATAATCATACCGCACAGCCGTTATTCGGGTTCATCCGGCCTTAAGACTCTCGACAATAGATTAACGCGGCGTTTACCCTGTTCGTTAACGCGAATCACGGACACCTTGGCGCCACCGAAAACCCAAACTCGGCTTTCGGAATAGCGCTGGAAAAACAATAACCTGAGGCTCATCGCATGATCATGCCGGATCACAGGGCGGGCACAGAAGCAAAGCGAATCAAAGCTTGACGGCACGGCGCCCACATTCCCGCATCCGCCCGGTCCAGCCGGATGCGAAGACGCGCGCCACCCCGACATCGGACCAAGGCGGGGCGAGCGGCATTACCCGTGCGGCCCTGAGCTTCATTCCCAACACGGTGCCGTTATGGATGCGGCTGACCATACTGGTCCTGTTGCTCGGCATGGGAGTGTTCTCCGCCCTGTCGACACTTCAGTTGGGGAATTCCCTGTCTGCCGACAAAGATCGCGAAGGCCAGGTCCTACTGGATGGCGCGGAGATGGGCGCGGCGCGTGCCGAAGCGCGGCTGGGGCTGGCCCGCGCGGCCCTGGAGGCCAGCGCCGACCGTATTGCACTGGCGCCCGCCGACACTTTAAGCGCCACGGAGACCGGCCTGCGCCTGGCGCGCGGCAGTCTGTCGAGCCTGGCCATCGTTCGTATCGAGGGCGGCACGGGGACCATCGCCGCGATCTCGGGCAATGACGACCATACCCTGGTCCGCAAGGCTGCCGAAACTGTGGCGGGAAAAGCCGGTCGGCGACTGGCCATCAATGTGCTCAATTCGCGCCTCAGCGGTCAGGCCCGCTCCTATATGACGCTGGAAACCGCCGGAGGTGTCCTGGTGGGGCGTCTCGATCCCGCGGTGCTCTCGACGCCTGCTGACGGACGCCTCGGCATGCTGGTCGACAAGGATGGCGTTATCCTGGCCGCATCGGACAGCCGCATGGTTGGCCTGGATACCGACACGGCGCTGGCGGTCGCCCCGTCTCAGCTACGCGAACGCGCCGATAGCCGCGACCTTATCCAGGGCGCGCGGGAAGGCGCCGGCTTCGTCAAGATTGCCTCGGCACGCCTGAACTCCGACACGGGTGAAGGCCTGCTGGTCCTCAATGCCATTCCGACCGAGCCATTCTTTTCGGTCTCGGCGAGCCTTATCACCGGCATCCTGTTCGTCGGCGGCCCCTTGCTGGTCGGTGCGCTCTTCACCTGGCTGCTGATCTATCAGGCGCGACGCGGCCGCAGCCAGACGCTGCAGTTCCAGGCCAGCGAGCAGCGCTACCGGCTAGCTGTCGAAGCGGCGCACTGCGGTATCTGGGACTGGGACCTGGACCAGGACCTGATCTACATGTCCGACGTTACCGGCGTCATGCTGGGCTGGGGCGGCGGCGGCGTGGCCTCGACATCGGAAGTCCTGGCGCGTCTGGCGGCTGATCACCGGGACGCGGTGACCAAGGCATTGATGGATGCCCGTCTGACCGGCGCCTTCGACGTGTCCTTCCGCGTGCCGCGCGAAGGCGGGCGGTCCTTATGGATCGATGCGCGCGGCCAGGCAGTCGGCGAACGCTCGGCCTCCGGTTTCACGCGCCTGTCGGGCGTGGCGCTTGATGTCACCGACGAACGTATCGCGCAAATCCGCGCCCAGCGCGCCGAGACGCGGCTGCTCGACGCCATCAACTCGGTATCCGACGCCTTCGTCCTGTGGGACCGTCATGGCCGTCTGACCATGTGGAACAGGACCTTCGGCACGACCTTCAATGTCGACGAACGATTCCTGCGCCAGGGCACGCCGCGCGACCTGATCGAACAGGTTATCCAGATCGCCATCCGGCGCCAGGTTCCGGTGGCTGACGGCCGCGACGGGGTCATCGAGGCAGAACTGAACAATGGCCACTGGATTCAGATTTCGGAAAGCCCGACACGTGAAGGCGGCAGTGTCGTCACCAGTGCCGACATCACCGCCGCCAAGGTGCAGGAGGAGGTCAGCCGCAGGAATGAAGAGCAGTTGCATGCCCTGGTCGAAAAACTGGAGCAGAGCCGCAAGCAGCAGGAGGTTCTGGCGCGCAAGTACGAGATGGCCAAGATCCGCGCCGAGGCCGCCAACCACGCCAAGAGCGAGTTCCTGGCCAATATGAGCCACGAACTACGCACGCCGCTCAATGCCATCAACGGCTTCTCCGAGATCATGTCGTCAGAGATGTTCGGCCCGCTGGGCCATCCCCGCTACAAGGAATATTCCGGCGACATCCTCAATTCGGGCCAGCACCTGCTCAGCCTGATCAACGACATTCTCGATATGTCAAAGATCGAGGCCGGCAAGATGACCCTGCGTTTCGAGCCGGTCAATGTCGAGGAGGTCACCGACGACACCCTGCGCCTGATCCGCCAGCGCGCCGAAAAGGCAGGCCTGAAACTGCGCACGCACATTCCGCCGGACCTGCCCGAAATCGAGGCCGATTTCCGCGCGCTGAAACAGGTGCTGCTCAACCTCCTGACCAATGCCGTCAAATTCACACCCAAGGACGGAACCATTACAGTATCGGCCGTCCGAACCGAAGAGAACGTCCACATTACGGTCGCCGATACCGGCATAGGCATTTCCGAAAAGGACCTGCAGAAGCTGGCCCGGCCTTTCGAGCAGATCGACAACCAGTATCTGCGTACCAAGGAGGGCACAGGCCTCGGGCTGGCGCTTTCCAAGTCGCTCACCGAAATGCACAACGGCCGCATGGAACTGGACAGCTTGCCCGGGGAAGGCACAAGGGTGCACATCATCCTGCCCATCCGCCAGCCGGCCAAGGCCGAAGGCGCGCGCTCGGCGGATCGGGCCGCCTAAGATCCATGGCGCGACTGCTTGCCGAACTCGCGAAAACGTGATCATCTTCGTCTTATGAGCAAGTCCAGTATCGTTAAAGTCGCGCACCTGTGCATCGTCATTGCAGCCACGGCGGTCGTCGCCTCGTGCGGGGGCGGAGGTGGTGGAGGCGGATCGTCGGCCCCGTCCGGCGGATCGTCCTCAAGCAGCAGTTCGTCCAGCGCGGCGGGCTGGGTGTCGGGCGTCTTCCAGGCGGCCAGCACCTTCAAGGACAAGTGCCAATCACCGCGCTCCGGCGTCGATATCGAAGGCACGGCCTTCCCCGACAAGGCCGGCGCGTTGCTCGACGAAAAGAACTGGCTGCGGTCCTGGACCCATGAGACCTATTTGTGGAACACCGAGGTCGTAGACACCAATCCCAACTATACCAGCACGCGCGTCCAATATTTTGATACCCTGAAAACCCTCTTGAAGACGTCTTCGGGCCGGGACAAGGATGAGTTCCACTTCAGTGAGCCGACCGCCGATTACCTGGCGCGGCGCAATTCGTCCGCCAGCGCCAGCTACGGCGCGGAAATCGCCATCCTCTCCGGCACGGTGCCGCGCGATGTCCGCATCGTCTTCACAGATCCGGGTACGCCCGCCGACGGCAAGCTCCTGCGCGGCACGCGCATTCTAACGGTCAACGGCATCGACCTCGTCAACGGCGGGACGACCCAGGCCGAGATCGACACCCTTAACGACACGCTGTTTCCGGCCACGGCCGGCGTCACCGCCAACCTGGTCGTGCGCGACCCCGGCGCATCGACGACCCGCAGTGTCACTATGGTATCAGCCAACCTGGTGACCAAACCCGTCAACCGGACGCGCGTCCTGACCGATGGAACGGGCAGGAAGACGGGCTATATCCTGTTCAACACCTTCAGCCCCTATTCGAGCGAAAACGACATCGTCACGGCCATGCAGAGCATGAAGGACCAGGGCGTCGCCGACCTTGTGCTTGATCTGCGCTACAATGGCGGGGGCCTGCTGGCCGTGGCATCGCAGCTCAGCTACATGGTGGCCGGCGATGCGCGCACCGCCGGCAAGACCTTCGAGCGCCTGCGCTTCAACAGCGCCGCCGGCACGCTCAATCCGGTAACCGGCGGGGTTAATAATCCGACGCCGTTCTACAAGACAGGCCTCGGCTTTACCGTCGCCAACGGCACCGCCCTGCCCGCCCTGGATCTGCCGCGCGTCTTCGTGCTGACGACGGGCAATACCTGCAGCGCCAGTGAAGCGGTCATCAACGGGCTGCGCGGCGTCGGCGTCGAGGTCATCCTGGTCGGCGGCAAGACCTGCGGCAAACCCTATGGCTTCTATCCGCAGGACAATTGCGGGGAGACCTACTACACCATTCAGTTCCAGGGTGTGAACGCGCTGGACTTTGGCGACTACGCCGATGGCTTCGCTGCCAGTAACTCGACCGAAACCTATGGCGTCAAGATCGCCGGCTGCGCCGTGGCGGACGACTTCGGCCACGAACTGGGCGATGCCGATGAGGGTTTGCTGAAGGCCGCGATGACCTATGGCGCCAACGGCACCTGTCCGGCAGCGACAACCACGGCCGTCGGCAGCAGCCTTAGCTCCGCCAGCCCGTCATCGGGCGGGTCGCTGCGGCTGGAACGCCCCGAGCCGTGGATCATGACGACCAACCGCGACATGACGATGAGGCGCTGATCATGCGGTACCGGCTCGTCGCATCCCTGATCGTGACGCTGGCTTTGAGCGCCTGTCAGACAGTCGCGGGTACGCAGATGGCCACCGTCAATCTCGATGATCCGGCAACACGCCAGGCGCTGCAATCCGCCCTGTCGCGCGCTGTCGGTCGTGGGCGGGTCGAGCTAGGACCTTCGGTATCGGCCGATACGTCGAGCGTGACCGTGCTTCCGCCACCATTGGGCCCGCAGGAGACACACTCCATGGCTCTGCCGGTGCAGTTCGACATCGTCAGCGAGGGCGGCCACTGCCTGGCCATTCGCCGGGACACAAAAGAGGTTTACGACCTGCCGGGCGTCAAATGCCGAAGCAATTGAGGCGTTAATTCACCGGCGCCGAGGCCGACGCCGATGCAGGCTTGCCGTTTGGCGGCGAGGCGCCGTCCTTTTCGAGGAATTTGCGGAAGCGGAAGGACGGGCGCAGGATAAAGCTTGCCACAGCCTCGCGTTCCTTGGCCGACAGTTGCGCCATGTCTTCGATCAGCGCCGTTTCGATCTTGCCGCGCGCCATGTCCTCATAAGACCGCGCCTGGTCGGAAAGGGCTATGACGCGCGCCGCGTCGTAGGGCTCGGACGCGGCCACCTTGCCCGCCGCCTGCCGAAGCGCGCGCGCCTTTTCCATGTCGGGCTCACCTTCCAGCGCCGCCTTCTTGATCACGGCCTTGATGCGCGCCTTGGCTTCAGGCGCCATGTTACTCGTGCCGTGCCCCCATGCCATCGTCACGACTGGCGGCCGTTTCAACCCATGCATATGCTTGTTCAGAACGACGCCCGCGCCAATGCCGCCGGCAATGAGGAACAGGTTCAGCGCCACAGAGGCGCCGAGCAGCCATTTCAGGGTCTTCGGTGTCATCCCACGGCCTCATCATCGAAGACATGGGCCTGTTCCAGCACGGCCTGAGCGCGCACATCGGCAAGGGTCGACAGGCTGAAGGTAATGCCTAAGACCGCACCGGCGATGCAGGCCGCCATGCCCGCCGCCGCCCACAGCACGGGCTGGCGGACGCGCGGTTTCAACACCACAATATTCCCGGCTTCTTCCGGCATGCGGCGCGCCAGGTGTTCCAGGGTTTGCCAATGCAGGCTGCGGCTATCTTCGAGGCTCAGGCGGTCGGCTTCGGACAAGGTGTTGAGCAAGCCGTCGGTCGCCCGTGCTTCGTCCAACCACGGCTGAACCCTTGCGGCGTGGTCGAGCATATAAGAGATGGCGTCCGCGCGTTCACCCTGTGGCCAGCGCTTGGAGTCTGCGCCATAGGCTTCGAGGAGTTCCCGAAAACGGGCTTCGGTCATTATACTGGGATTGGGCATGTTACGCTCCCTTCTCCTGGCGGCCCTTCCCGGGGACCGCAGGGGTATGGGCATTATGAGAACTCATGGCGGCGCGCAAGGTACGGCGCCCCCGCGCCAGAAGGCTTTCCAGCGCCTCGACGCTGACGTCCATGACGTTGGCGGCTTCCTGGTTTGACAGTTCCTGATAATAGGTCAGGACGATGGCTTCGCGCTGGCGATCCGGCAGGGCGTTGATCGCCGCCTGGACCTGGCTGGCGGTTTCGGCGGCCTCCATCCGGGCCGGGGCGCTGATCGTGCCGTCGACGATTTCAACGTCGTCGGTCGAGACCTGTTCGCGGCGGCGGCGCAGACGATCGTAGCACAGGTTCAGCGCGACGCGGTGCATCCAGGTGTCGATCCGCGCCTTGCCCGGAACCCAGGTCGCGGCCTGCTTCCAGGTCCGCAGCAGGGTTTCCTGCGCAACGTCCTCGGCTTCGATGGGATCGCCCAGCATGCGCCGGCCCAGCGCCACCAGACGCGGCATCTTGCGCGAGACAAGGATCGACACCGCGGCCATGTCGCCGCGCCCCATGCGCTCCAGCAGGTGTTCGTCAGGATCCGTACTCACAGCACTCCGCGAAATGGTTGGAGGCCCTCCTGGCCAGGCAAGAATGGTCGTGTCAGGCATGACCTGCTCCATTCTTAGCACAGAAGACCGATATGTGCGAACCGCACGTCATGAAAACTCACCGACAGATGATGCTCCCCAGCGTCATGACCATTCAACGCGGTGATGCGGGGTTTCCGTCGCTTCCTCTCCCAAGCGCCAAACAGTGCGGAGGAAAATTTCGCCCTACCCTTCCGGCGACACCACCCGCTCGAAGGCCTGGCGGACGCGCTTGCGGATGTCCTTCAGCTTCTTTTCCAGCGTGTCGAGCCGGCGGGTATGGACCGCGCGGGCCAGCTTGCGCTGAAAAGCTTCGGGTTCATTGTGCGGGTCGTCGTTTTCGGTCAGCGACACGCGCATCACCTGGGCCAGGGATTGTTGTACCCGCCAGCCGAGGATAAGTGCGTCGATCTCGGCGGGCGGCGCCAGCCCCGCGCGCTGCATGGCGGTCAGCGCGGCCAATGTGCCCGAGCGTAGCGGCCCGCCCTCCGAGGCATGGACCAGTTGCAAGAACTGGGCGGCGAATTCGGCATCGACCTGGCCACCAACGCTCAGCTTGAAGTCCCAGAAGGTCTTGGCCGGGCGTTCCTTTTCCATAAGGGCGCGCATGTTCAGCACGTCCAGCGCCGTTTCAGGACGCGACCGTGGCGTGCGCAGGATCGTCTCGACCTTGAGCCGCACCAGGTCGGCGAAGTCGGCCGACGACGCCCACACGACGCGCGCCCGTGTCAGGGCCAGGAACTCCCAGGTATCGGCCTCCCGCGTGTAGTAGTTCTCGAATGCCGCCAGCGACACGGCGACTGGTCCCTTGGCGCCGGTCGGCCTCAGCTTCATGTCGATTTCGTACAGCGTGCCTTCGTGGGTCGGCGCCGACAGGGCCGCGATCAGCCGCTGGGTGACACGGGCGAACCAGGTTTCCGCCGCCCAACCCTTGACGGTCGAGCCCGCTGACGGGTCGTCCGGCAGGTAGACGGCCATCAGGTCGAGGTCCGACGTCGCCGTCATCTCCTGCGAGCCAAGCTTGCCCAGGGCAATAATAGCGATCTGGCCGTCCAGCCGGCCGGCCTGACGCGTCACATCATCGATGGCCAGCGGCGCCAGGTGGCTGACGCAGGCATCGGCGACGCGGGCATAGGCCGCCCCCGCCGCCTCGGTCGACAGCCGGCCGGACAGTATCTGCATGCCGATGCGGAACTGCTGTTCGCGGCCGACGCGACGGAGCGCATTCATGACGGCTTCGAGATCGGCCGGTACGCGCTCGACCTCGCGGCCGATCAACGCGTCGAGTTCCTCGCCCAGCGGTTCGAAGAAGCCGGCGTCCAGCATGGCGTCGAACGCCGTCGGATGACGCGCCAGCATGCCGGACAGGCGCGGGCTGAAGCCCATGATCTCGACGACCATGCTGAACAGCTTGGGGTTGGCCAGGAACAGCGACTGGATTTGCACGCCAGCCGACAGGGTGACGAAGAACTTGGCGAAGCGGGTAAAGGCGATCGATGGCGTGCCGGTCTCGTTCAGCGCCTCAAGGAGGCGCGGCACCAGCCGGGTGAACAGTTCGCGGCCACGTTCCGACCGCGTCGCCGGGATGCGGCCGTGGTGCCAGGACCGGATCGTCGCCGCCACCTGGTCCGGGTGGTCAAAGCCCATGCGCTGCAGCGTCTTGATCGTTTCCGGATCGTCTTCGACGCCGGTAAAAACCAGGCTGCCGAACGATGATGACAGCGGCTCGTCCTCGGAAAACAACTCGCCATAATGGCCGTTGACCAGGCGCAGCGTTCGCGACACCGCCAGGTCGAAGCGGCTGAGGTTCGAGAAGCCCGACAGCACCGCCACCTGCATGCGGCCGTCTTCGGCCTCAGGCAATTCGTGGGTCTGCTCGTCGTGAATCATCTGGACGCGATGTTCCCAGTTGCGCAGACGGACATAGGCCTGTTTCAGCTCCTTTGCCACGGCCGGAGCCAGATGGCCGGCGCGCCTGAGGGCATCGAGGGCGTCAAGCGTGCGGCGTGAGCGCAGCGATGGATCGCGCCCGCCAAGAATCAACTGTTGAGTTTGCGCAAAGAATTCGATCTCGCGTATGCCGCCTGCCCCGAGCTTCAGGTTGGCACCGGCGGCTTCAAGACGTTCATCGACCTTATAGACGTGGATCTGGCGCTTGATCGAATGGACGTCAGCGATGGCGGGATAGTCCAGGCTGCGCCGCCAGATGAACGGCGTCAGGTCGGTCATGAAGGATTTGGCTTCGACGGGGTCGCCGGCGACATAGCGCGCCTTGATGAAGGAGGCGCGTTCCCAGTTCTGGCCGACCGACTCGTAATAGTTGAGCGCGAAGGGCACGCTTACGACTGTCGGAGTCGACGACGGGTCGGGCCGCAGGCGCAGGTCTACGCGAAAGACATAGCCGTCGCCGGTGCGCTCCGACAGGATCACGGCGACCTGGCGCGCCACCCGATCTGCAAATGTCTGCGGGTCGACCGTGTCCTTCAGCGGCAACCGGTCCAAATCGCAGAAGAATGTGATGTCGATGTCCGACGAATAGTTCAGTTCCCCGGCGCCGTGCTTGCCCATGGCCAGGACGAACAGGCCCGGCAGGACGCCACGCTCATTGTCCCACTTGGGGTCTTCCGCTGGCAAAAGCCGCCCTTTGTCGCGCTCTTCGCGCACCACCAGGGCCAGGGCGGCGCAGGTGACGGCGTCGGCGAAGCGCGTCAGCGCCGCCGTAACGTGGTCGAGGCTCCACACGTCGCCCAGGTCGGCCAACGCCGTCAGCAGGTGGGTGTCGGCCTTGAGGTGACGCAGGATCTTCTTGGCGGCGTTGACATCCGGCGCCTCGATCGTGGCGGCCTGGGCCTCCAGCGCCTCGGTCGCCAGCAGGATGGCTTTGAGCCGCGCTTCCGGCGCGGTGATCAGGGTCTCGCGCAGGCGCTGCGGGTCGCGGCGCATCAGGCCGGCCAGATAGGGCGACGCCGCAACGATGGGACGAATGGCGGCTTCGGCCTGGAGCAGCACCTCGCGCCAGCCCTCGGCCTTGGCGACCTCATGCAGGGTCTCAAGCGTATAGTCGGCCGCGCCGGCGTTCAGCACAGGCCCGCAACTGTGCAGGCGTTCGACCAGAGAGGAAAAAAGCACGTCGTTCATAACAATCCTTGTGCCGTACCGCCGTCCGGCCCGCAAGA
>CBFGPQ010000041.1:0-24410 GCA_965650705.1 uncultured Asticcacaulis sp.
TTTTCATGCGTCTTGCGCTCTTTCAGCCCGATATTCCCCAGAATCTGGGCGCCGCGATCCGTTTGTGCGCAGCCCTGGAGGTCGAACTGGACGTGATCGAGCCCTGTGGCTTTCCGCTGAGCGACAAGGCGATAAAGCGCGCCGCCATGGACTACGGATCGTGCGCTAAAGTGTCGCACCATTCCGGCTGGGAGGCATTTCGCGCCGCCCTGCCCCCATCCGCCCGACTGATTCTGTTCACGACACGCGCGGCCGCCCCCTACACAGAGTTCGCCTTCGCGGCCGAAGACGTCCTGCTGATGGGACGCGAAAGCGCGGGCGTGCCGGACGAGGTCCATGCTGTGGCCGACCATCGCCTGTTTATCCCCATCAGCGCGCAGGCGCGCTCGATCAACGTGATTACGGCGGCGGCCATGGCCCTGGGCGAAGCCCTGCGGCAAACAGCAGGCTTTCCGGTGAGGGCGTAACACAGTATAGCCACCTTCATGACCGACACCGCCCTTCCCGACCTCGACACCAGGCGCCAGCAGGCCGCGGCCTGGTTCCGAACTTTACGCGACTCCATTTGCGCCGCGTTTGAACGACTCGAAGACGAAGCCCCCGCTGAGCTCTACGGTGAAGGCGCCGGGCGTTTCGAACGCACGCCCTGGGATCGCCCGGAAGGCGGCGGCGGCGAGATGTCGATCATGAAGGGGCGGCTGTTCGAGAAGGTCGGGGTCCATATCTCGACCGTCCACGGCACGTTTTCGCCCGACTTCGCCAAGACCGTTCCGGGTGCCGCCGAGGATCCGCGCTTTCATGCCACGGGTATCTCGCTGATCGCGCACATGACCAATCCGCATGTGCCGGCCGTGCATATGAATACGCGCTTCATCTCGACGACCCAGAGCTGGTTTGGCGGCGGCGGCGACCTGACGCCCTTGATGGCGGCGGATCGCCACCAGGACGCACCCGACGCCGTGAAGTTCCACGCGGCGTTCAAAGACGCCTGCGACCGCTTCGATCCCGCCTATTACGCCAAATTCAAGGCGTGGTGCGACGAGTACTTCTACCTGCCCCACCGCAAGGAGCCCCGCGGCGTCGGCGGCATCTTCTATGATCACCTGAACAGTGGCGACCACGACAACGACTTCGCCTTCACGCAGGCGGTCGGCCAGGCCTTCCTGAACATCTATCCTGAGATCGTGCGCGAGCGTTTCAACCAGCCATGGACGGAAGACGACCGCGAGGCGCAGTTAATCCAGCGCGGCCGCTACGTCGAATTCAACCTGTTGTATGATCGCGGCACGATCTTCGGCCTGAAGACCGGCGGCTATGTGCCGTCGATCATGTCGTCCATGCCGCCCGTGGTGAAGTGGCCGTAATTACGATTCTAGAAATCTGGAAATAGCACCCAGGACGTCGGAGCGATGGTTTTGCCCTTTTAGCGTCTCCACGGCGTGATCCACCAACGCAGCATCGATACGGATACCACGGCGGCTTAACAGCAGGTCGCTGGCGAACCCTTCACAGAACTCCGGGTGGCACTGAAACGACAGGGCCTTGCGATCTTTATAAAAGAGCGCGCCATTGGGCGTGAACTCTGAGCCGGCCAGGACAATCGCATTGTCCGGTGTCTTCACGACCTGGTCCTGATGCGTGACGGCAATGCGGATGGCGGTATGTTCAGCGTCCGCACCCAGCAATTGTTTCCAGACATCGTGCGCCTGGATTTCGTACTCATGCAGGCCGACGCCCCAGCCTTTGTGAGATTTTTCCACATGGCCGCCCCAGGCCTGGGCCATGATCTGGTGGCCGAAGCAGATACCGACCACCGGGACATTGCGATCAAGCGCTCTAAGCCAGTCGATCAGGCTGGCGATCCATGCTTCGTTTTCGTAAACGCCCGACGGGGAACCGGTGATTACCACGCCTTTAAGGTCGCCGTCGGGCTCAGGCAATTCGCCTTTCAGGGCCCGGAACGCGCGGAACGTGCGTCCTTCGCGGGCCAATGTGCCCGAGAACATGTCGACATAGGTGCCGTAGGTCTTGTCGAGATCCGCCGGCGGCACACCGGTCTCCAAAATGGCGATATAACTCGAACTACGCATGGCACATCTGGCTGGCTGGATTACCGGGAATTACATCGGCCTTTTGCCAATCGCGTCAAGAGCATCCTCAATCACGCTTTGTGAAAAATCATGATCGAGCCATTCGGTTTCGATTTGCTTAAGACGCTGGCCCAGTTCCGGCCCTGGCTTGAGCCCGCGCGCGATCAGGTCGGCGCCTTTCAGAGGGAAGTCCGGCACATGCAAATGCCCAAGGTGGCCCAGCATAGCGTCGGGTGAACGCCCCAGATGCGCTGCGATCAGGCAGACCGCGTCTTCGACAGCCTCACGGCCCAGGCTATAGATCAGGCGCTTGAGCAACCCCTCGTCGGCGTCGGCCAGCCGCGCCGTCGCAACTCCGGCCGCATAGAGCCGGTCGAAGACCGCATTGGAGAACTTCAGCCGCTCGCGTAACGGTGTCAAATGCGCAAGATCAAGCCCGATCCCGCCGTCGAGCAGCGCCATGAAGCGGCGGACGACGTCCTGTGTGCTTGCAATCATGGCCGATAGTTCCGGCAGCTTGCCCGCGGTATGCTGCCAACCGGGCAGGACGTGCAGCAATATCCCGCCGCGCGACATGGCCTCGAACGCCGGCAACGGGTTGTCGACCGCCAGCGTCTTGCACAACTCCTGCCAGATTCGTTCACCCGACAGGCCATCGATACCATCTTTCAAGGCCACGCAGGCCTTAAGCGACGCCTGGTCGATCGTATCAGCATAGCCCGCCGTGAAGCGGAAGAAGCGTAGAATTCGCAGATAGTCCTCACGGATACGCTGTTCGGCCTCGCCGATAAATCGCACCCTGCCCGCCCGTGCGTCATCTATGCCGAACCCGGTTGGGTCGTAGATCGTACCTTCGATATCGGCATAAAGCGCATTGATATAGAAGTCACGCCGCTCGGCATCCTTGGTCCAGTCCGTCGTGTAGCTGACCACCGCCCGGCGGCCATCGGTTTCGACGTCTTCGCGCAGTGAGGTGATTTCATAGGGTTCGCCGTCGACCACGGCCGTTATGGTGCCGAAGGCCTTACCCGTCGGCACGCTGCGGATGCCGGCGGCTTCCAGCGCCGCTTCGGTCTCATCGGGGAGCAACTGCGTCGACAGGTCAAGATCGCTTATCGGTCGACCCATTAGCGAATTACGCACGCAGCCGCCGACGAAGCGCACGCAGCCCTTCCCGCCTTTCGCTTCAAGAGCTTCGAAAACGGCGCGGGTCGCGGGCGCCTGCATGGCGCCCGAAAGTTCGATACTAGTCATTTCGCCTACTTAGGCGCTCACACGCACAAGATCAAACGGCGTCGGCGCGCATGACCTGCCCAACCAACATATCGCCCGGCGTCGTGTAGTGGATAAGGACGCGGCGCGGATCGACCGGCCCCGGCATGGTCATGGTCCTGGCGCGTTCAAAACCCAGCGGCGCGAAATAGTCGGCATCGCCGACCAAAAGCACGGCACGCAGGCCCGCCGCCTTTGCCGCTTCAAGCGACAGGCGGATCAGGCGCTTGCCCAGGCCGCCGCTGCGAAAGGCTTGGTCGACAACGATGGGACCGAGAAAGGCTATGTTTTCAGAGTGCCCGGCGACTTCATCCCGGATGACGATCGACCACAGCCGCACCGAAGCAATGACCTGATCGCCCTTGAGCGCCACAAAACTCATGTTCGGCAGAGGTTTGCAGCCTTCGCGAAGACGCTCGGCGGTCTTCACATAGCGGCCCGGTCCGAAGGCACGGTCCGTCAGAGCCAGTATCTGGTCATCCAGACCGGCCGGCTCCAGGCCCACCACATACAGATCCTGCGCGTTGCCGCTGTCCAAAGGCATACCCATGCACCTTCAAAAAGAGGAGCGCCAATAGGCGCAATCCTCCCCAGCGTCAAATCACATCCGATCGCTAAGTGTGTCGGAACCTTTAAGCTATCTGTTTAGGAACGCCATGAACGCAGCCGCCGCTTCCGGACTTTGCAACTGTTTGCGGAAAATCTCGCCCTCGGCCCTGACGACGCGCCAAAGCGCTTCAGGGTCACGCATCAGGCGCTTGGTATGCCTGAGCGACGCTGGCGACAACCGTTGAAGCTTTGCAGCCAGGTCGTCTGTTGTTTGCACTAACGCACTCGCGTCGACTACGGTGTTGACCAGCCCCAGCCGATGCGCTTCCTCCGCCCCCATGGGCTCACCCAGCGCCATCCAGGCAAACGCCCGGGCATGGCCTATCCGCTGCGGCAGCAACAGGGTCGAACCAGCCTCTGGCACGAGACCCAGCTTCAGGAACGGCAAGCTCAAGCGCGCATCATCGGCCGCGGCGGCGAGGTCGCAATGCAGCAGCAGTGTGACGCCGATACCGACCGCCTGCCCCTGCACACCGGCAATCAGCGGCTTTTCGAAAAAGGTCAGAGCACGCAGGAAGCGGAACACGGGCAATTCGTCCAGGTCAGCCGACTGGAAATCACCGATCCCCTGGGCGAAATCCATAATATCATTGCCGGCGCAGAAATCGCGGCCTTCAGCGGTGATGACAACAGCACCGATGTCGCTGTCGGTGCTCGCCCGGTCCAGCGCGGCCGTCAGGTCTTCATACATGGCGCGCGTTATGGCGTTCTTCTTGGCAGGCCTGTTCAGCCGAAGGTGCATGATACCGCCTTCAGTCCCGCTGATGATATCGCCCATGGGTCGCTCCTGTTCCTGTTATCTTCGGGCTACCCTAAATTGACGTGCACGGCAACCGTGCCGCAGGGTCAACGCCCAGCGTAATCCCAACCCGTCACATCTTGCCTTGTGCTTGCCACATCCTGTAGATAATGGATGTTTTAATAATAATAGCCGCCCGTGCCCGAACGCGGCGGACCTTACAGGTTTCGCGCAACTTTATGAAAGTCGCCTCATGAATATCGCAAAATTCGCCGCTACGCTGCGCATCCTGGGTTTGAGCCTGGGCGTCATCGCTGCCACGGCCAGCCTCGGCGCCACTGCGTCATACGCTCAAAATCCCGACGAGGAACGGCCGAACGCTCAGGCCAAGCTCAAGAAGGCCATGGGCGGCAATTCCGGTGCCGAGCTGAAAATCGACCCTGCTGAGCAGGTCAAGGCCATGACCGACGCCCCGGCCATGATCGCCGCGGCCAAAATCGCCTGTGAGCCGGTCAATGCCTATCCGCGTGGACCGCACGACTATGAGAAGCCCGACAAAACGAAGGTCAAGGCTAACATTTATGAGATCGCGTGCAAGACCGGTCCGGGCTTCATCATCATCGCGGCCTCTCCGACCGAAGTCTACAGCCCCTTCACCTGCACGGCTGCATGGCGCGCGCGGCAGAAGGAAGCCAATAATATCGGCTGCGAACTGCCGGAGAACAAGCCGCACTATAAGTGGCTGACCCCGGTCGTCCAGCCCTACCTGCCGGGCTGTCAAATCAGCGACGTCCGCATGGTTGGATCGAGCACAAGCGCACCATACTTCGACCGCTATGAAGTCGGCTGCGGCAGCAAGGTCGGCGGGATCATCGATTATCCCCAACTGGCGTCCGACGCGCCCGTCAGCTTCAGAAGCTGTATCGCTCAGGAAGGCACGACCACGACCTGCACGCTCAGCACGCGCGAACAGGTCATCGACTCCCTGAAGCCGCTGGCCGCCGCCGCAGACAGCAAGTGTCAGGTGAAGGATGCCCGTTTCGTCGGTGTCACCACCGAAGGCAACGGCATCTACTACGAATTCGGCTGCTCCAACCAGCCGGGCTTCATCGTCCGCGCCAAGCTCGACGACAACAGCTTCGAGCGCATGGTCCAATGCAGCGCTGCCGCCGCGCTGGGTGGCTGCAAGCTCACGGATGCCAAGGACGTGGCTGCCGGCGCCACCGGCGACTACACCTCCATCCTCAAGGCAGAGGGCTTCACCTGCACGGTCGCTGACTTCAACGTCATCGGCACGCAGGAAAGCACCAAGCGCGACTATGTCGAGTTCAAGTGTCCGGAACAACCCTGGGGCCTGATCGGCTTCGTGCCGCAGCCTGGCAGCACCCACAAGGCCTCGGTCACTGACTGCTTCGCCGCCGAGACGCGTACGCGTCAATGCTCCATCACCACCGATGACATGCTGAAGGCTCAGCTCGACAAGCTGATCAAGGTCGCCGAACCGAAGAAGGGCTGCGACATTAAGGAAGTCCGTTACATCGGCGAAATGGAAGGCGACGCGGTGCTGGCGGAAATCGCCTGCGTCAACAAGCGCGGCTACATCATCCTGCTGGAAAAGGATCGCAACAGCATCTCGGCGACTCGTCCTTGCCACCTGGCCAAGGCCCACAAGGACGCCAATCAGTGCGCGATCCCGGGCAACGGCACCTACGCCGCCAATGACGAGTAATCCGTCATAGGCAATTCATTGAGGCCCGCGGGTTCGCCCGCGGGCCTTTTTCTTGAGGAAACGCCCAAGGAAACGCCATGTCCCGATGTCGCGCGATCTGTCTGATTGTTTCGGCGCTGGTCCTGGGCGGCTGTGACATGCTGACGCCAAGACCAAAGGACGCTGCCCTGCAGCCGATCGCCCCACCTCCCGCGGGTACCGCGCAGCTGTACGCCGACGGTGAAACGGTCAATCCACAGGTTCGGCCGAGTAATTGCGCCAGGGCGGAGTGCCTGACATTCCGAGACGGCAAGTGGCGACCGATGCCCAAGGTCGCGGTCCGAACCCTGCCGCTTCTGGCCGTCAGCGAAGCGACGGGCTCCGATTACAATGAGGGTCTATGGCGATCGGTTGCCCCCGGCCGCGCCATCCTGCTCAATGCCAGCGCCGCGCGTCAGACCATGGCGGCCGGTCATCTCGATGGCCTGCGAATCGGCCTTAAGGACGGCGCCCGCCGCACCTATGTCACCGTCTATGCCATTGAGGACGCCAAGTCGGCCGGCGCGGGCGAGGGCAATCCCCTCGGCGATGGCCGCCTCGTCCTGCCGGTCAATGCCGAGGTTTTCGTGCACAGCGGAAAGGCCTGGCTGTTGCATCAGCGACCCGACCGCTCCGCCAATCTGGTCGACCTGTTTGCGATTGCCGCGCGTCCATATCCGATCCAGTGCCTGCCGGGTCTGGCGCTCGACACCACGGCGTGGGCGGGGCCGGTCGAACAGGCCCTGTCGCCGAACCTCTTTGTGTCGCGCGCCATAGACACGACAAAGGATGCCAGCCGGCGCCAGGCGGTGCTTACCGCCTGCCCGCCAAAGCCGGTGACACCGACGCTGAAAGAGCGTTTTGGACTATAGCGATTCCATGAAGCGGCAGGCCTCGCCGCGCGACGGCCGGATGATCTCGTCGTCGCGCATGACGACCGTGCCGCGGATAATGGTCGCCTTGGGCCACCCCGTGACTTCCATGCCGTCGAAGGGAGTCCAGCCGCAGCGCGAGCGCATATCCTTGTGCTGCAGAACGCGCTTAGCCTTGAGATCGACCAGGGTGACATCGCCGTCATAGCCTTCGGCCATCCGTCCCTTGCCCGCGACACCGAAGACGCGCTGGGCACCCGCCGACGTCAGATCGACCAGACGCTCGAGGCTTAACCGGCCATTGGCGACATGGTTGAGCATGACCGGCAAAAGCGTCTGCACGCCCGGCATGCCCGACGGCGACTGAGGATAAGGCTTGGCCTTTTCTTCCAGCGTATGCGGGGCGTGATCCGAGCCCAACACATCGGCGATGCCGCCCGAAATGCCGCGCCACAGGCCGTCGACATGGTATTGGTCGCGAATCGGCGGGTTCATCTGCGCCAGCCCCTTGAGGCGCTCATAAGCTTCGGGCGCCACCAGCGTCAGGTGCTGCGGCGTGATCTCGACGGTGGCGATGTCCTTGTGCCCGGCCAGGAACTCGATCTCCTCGCGCGTCGTGACGTGCAGAACGTGGATGCGCTTGCCGGCTTCGCGCGCCAGCCGCACTAGGCGCTGGGTCGACTGGATGGCCGACTGGGCGTCGCGGACGAAGTCGTGGCTGGTCCAGTCGCCTTCGCGCGCCAGCGGACGGCGCTCGGCCAGCCTGTATTCGTCCTCGGAATGGAAGGTGGCTCGCCGGTTGACGGCGCCCAGCACCTGGGCGACGCCTGCGTCGTCGGCGATCAGCAGAGTACCGGTCGACGCCCCCATGAATACCTTGACGCCGCAGCAGCCCTTCAGGCGCTCCAACTCGGCCAGCATGTGGATATTTTCGTGCGTACCGCCAACGTAAAACGCGTGGTCGCAGTGCATGCGGTGATGGGCGCGCTTCAGCTTGTCCGCAAAGGCATCGGCATCGGTCGTGGTTGGATTGGTGTTCGGCATCTCGAACACGGCGACCACTCCGCCAAGCACGGCGGCCTGGCTGCCGGTCTCAAGGTCTTCCTTCCACTCCAGGCCAGGCTCGCGGAAGTGCACCTGCGTGTCGATCACGCCCGGCATGGCCAGAAGCCCCGTGGCATCGAATATCTCGGCGGCGCCGTCCTGCGACAGGTCGCCGAAGGCCGTGAACTTGCCGCCGGAAATGCCGATGTCCCCGCGGCCGCGGCCGGCGTGGTTGATAATGTCGGCGTTGCGGATGATCAGGTCGAAAGTACGGGGCATGGCGCCCTCCAAGGCAAGCGCTTTCCAAAAGGGTCATGCGGTTTTTGGACTAAAAGCGCGACAAAGATAAAGAAGCTATTCGACGACGGCCTCGGTCCGCGCGTTTCGCGCGCGCCCATTTGATTCCATCACCCGGACGATGCCGTCATAAACCGTGTCGATCGATAAATCGAGCATGTGACAGATGTCCAGCCTCAACTTTGGGTCAGCCGCCTGTATGGCTGCGAAACTGCGCGGTCCACGGATGATATGGACATTCTCGCCGATTGGCGCCGCCGCGTCGTCGGACGGCCCCATCAAAGCGAAGGTCTCTATGCCTGAAGCGGCCGCCAGGTGCAGCCAGATTTCGTCGTTACCAATGAAGACCGAGCCGTGCCTGAGCGCGGCATAGGCGCTCAGCAGGTCAAGTTTTCCCGTCAGTTCCAGCACCCGGGCGCGCGGCGTCGCCATTCTTAGCGCCACCGCGGTTTCATAGTCGTCCTGCGAGCCGAGAATAAGCAAACTATGGCCGGCAAAGGGACCATCATTGCGCATCAGCCGCGTCGCCAGCACCGCGAAGCGTTCGGTCGGCCAGCGCCGCCCCAGCCAGCTGGCTCCAGGCGCCATGACGATCAGCGGCGCGATGCCGCGTCCGTTGTCGAGAAAGGTCCGCACCCCGGCCTGGCGCGCCGGCGACACACGTAGGGAGGGCGCGACCTCCGCCTCGTCAAGACGAAGCGCGCGGCACAACTGCGTCAAAGGTCCGGCCGGGTCGTTGGCGTTCAGGGTAAACCGCGTCTTGGCGGGGATCAGCCGGGAAACCATGGTTGGGCCGATATCGACGCACAAGCCCCAGGACCGGCGGCTGAGATCCGTCAGGATGCCCAGCGTCTTCAGTTGAAAAATCGCCCCGTCGATGGCTTGCAACTCGTCGATCAGCTCATCATCTTGGAACAGTTCGGCCGATAGCCTTGTCGTGACGAGGGTAATGCGGGCGTTCGGAATTTCCTGGCGCAAGCGGCGCGCGACCCCGCTCAGCGCCAGCACTTTGGCGGGCTCTGCAATCGCCAGCAGGAGGATCGGAAATGCCGTCTTCATTCACCCTACTCATTAAGGTATCGGCGTTAAATCGCAAGCATGGGCTACAGAAGCCCTATCAGCTATAAAGCACCACATATATGACAGCCATCGCCGAACTGCCACACCGCGCCCTGGTGCGCTTGACCGGTCCCGACTGGGCCAGCTTCCTGAAGGGCCTGTGCACGGCGCATATCGACCGCATTACCGCCGCCGCTTCGTCCGGAGAGGATCGCCTTTACTATGGCGCATTCCTGCGTCCGCAAGGCAAGATGTACGCCGACTGCATCATCAAGGCCGTGGGCCCGGACGAGGTGTGGCTGGACGTGCCCCTGTCGGCGCGCGATGAACTACTGGCCAAACTGAATATGTACAGGCTGCGTGCCAAGGTGACGATCGAGCCTCTGGAGCGCGCCGTATTCGTTGCCTTCGGCGGCGACCTTCCGGATGGCTTTTCGCCGGACGCCCGGGCAGAGATTATCGCCGCCAGCTTCGGATTCGCATACGGCGAGCATCACGCCACGGCCGATGCCGCCGCCTGGGAGGAATTCCGCATGGCACGATCCTTAAGCGATCCGGGTTACGATTTCGGCAAGGACGAACTCTACGCCATCGACGCCAATCTCGATGTGCTGGATGCGATCGATTTTCATAAGGGCTGTTACGTTGGGCAGGAACTGACATCGCGTATGAAACGACGTGGACAGATCAAGAATCGCATCCTCGGCTATGTCTCTTCCCTGCCCCACCCGCCCGGCGCCGAGGTGTTGAACGGCGAGCTGCGCGCCGGCGAAACCTTGGGGCAGGCCGGCGCCTTCGGTCTCGGACTTATGCGCCTTGACCGCGTCGACGGGAATCTGCGGACATCGTCGGGTGGCTTAAAACTGAATATCGCGCCATGGCTGGCGGACGGGGCAGCTCACGCGGCATGACGCGTCGCACACATGTTTAACCCGTTTTTTTCAATTGAAACAAATGGTTAACAAATGAAATAACACTGGCCCTGCGGATTTCTCCTCGATGTGATGCATCCTTGTGCCTGATTGGGACAATCGGTGATGGCGTCGTAGCGCGAGGTTGCCGAACTTTGAAAAACGGCATAACCTCGCCAAAGGCTTCGGGGGGACGTCTGGCGATACCTTCCGACTGCAACCGGGAGAGAACTATGGCCAGTAATAATACGCCGCTGATGTTTCAGCCGCTTGTCAAATACGTACAATTTAACGGCCGTGCGCGCCGGAGCGAATACTGGCTGTTCGTCCTGTTCCAGTTCGTCGTCAGCATCGCCTTAGGCCTGATCGGCGCGATTGCCGGTCTCAAGGCGCCGATGGAAGCCGCAACCAACCTGTTTTCATTGGCTATGCTGCTGCCGACAATCGCCGTCAGCGTGCGCCGCTTTCACGATATCAACCGGACGGGCTGGTGGGTGATTTTTCCGCTGGTGGTGTTGATCGTTACTCTGATCATTTACTTTGTCTTCAACGGCACGGCCTTTATCGCGGCCATGAAGGACGTCGACCTGCAGGCGGTCCAGGCGGAGGACGAGGCTGCCATGATGGACATGTTTGCAGCCCTGGCTCCCATGTTCCTCTGGGTCTGGCTTCCGACGTGGCTGGCCAGCGTCGTGACCTTCGTGTTCCACGTCACCGACGGCACCAAAGGCGCGAACCGTTTCGGATCTGACCCTAAAGGCGTCTCGACCGACGCCACTGTTTTCTGAAATTGCCGACTGTCCAAAGGGGGATGCCATGAGCAATGTGCCATTGATGTTTCAACCGCTGGTGAAATACGCCGACTTCAACGGCCGGTCCCGGCGTAGCGAGTTCTGGCTCTGGGTGCTGTTCCGTATCATTGTCGGCATGGCGCTGGGCGGCGTCACAATGTTCATGATCGGAAGCTCTATCCACCTGGTTGAAAACCAGCCGGAACTGTTCTTTCAGCGCTATATGACCGCGATGCCGATCATCCAACTGGTCAACCTAGCGCTGCTGCTGCCGTCGCTGGCCGTTGGCGTGCGCCGCCTGCACGACATCAACCGGTCGGGATGGTGGATCATCATGCCGGTCGTCGTGATGATCGTCGGTTTCATCCTGTTCTTCATCATCTTCGGGGCCAGCCTGTTCCAGATGATAGGCGCCAGTGACGGTGGCAATAACATCACCGAAGCGCAGGGTATGGAAATAGCCATGAAGCTTTTCGGCTCCATAGCGCTATGCATCGTCCTGCCCATGCTGATTTCGCAGATCGTCATGCTCATCTTCTACGTCACCGACGGCACGCCGGGCCCGAACCGCTTCGGCCCTGATCCCAAAGGGCGCGGCAACACGGCCGTGTTTTAAGGCGGCCAGGATGTCGAGCCTCCTGTTGCCGCTTCGCCCCCTCGCCCGCTATGCCGATTTCAAGAGCCGCAGCGGCCGCGCAGAGTTCTGGGCCTTTACCCTGCTGCTTTGGGTCGTCTATGGCGGCCTATATGCCTGGATACTGACACCGCTTATCCCTGTCTTCCAGGGAAAGGCGCCGGGCGTGGAAATTTTCATCCATATCCTGACCAGCGTCGGCGTCATGTCCCTGGCCGGTCTCGCGCTGTTCCTGCCGGTACTGGCCGTGCAGGTCCGTCGCCTGCACGACAGCAACCGTTCCGGCTGGTGGATCGTTCTGCCGACCGGCCTTAGCATGGCCGGACAGCAGCTCGCCTATATCTTCCAGGCCGGCGACATAATGCGAACCTCGATGCACGCCGCCCAGGCCGTCGAAGCCATGACCGGTCCGTCGTTTGATTTTGCCCGGCTGTGGGAAGCCTACTGGCCTCTCTACCAGGTCGTCCTGCCGTGGGCCCTCGGACCGAGTCTCGCTGGCTATCTTGTTTTGCTCGTCTTCTTTCTCCTGCCTGGCAGCAAGGGCGAAAACCGCTTTGGTCCGAGCCCTCGCGTCGCTACCTGACGTTGCGTTAACCGAACGCGTTTGCGGTAAGTTCAGACCTTTATGCAAGGATGCGGCTGCTCCACGCAGAAGGACACCCGCATGTTGATGTTCCAGCCGTTGCGTAAATATGCCGATTTCAAGGGCCGCGCCCGCCGGGCGGAGTACTGGTCTTTCATGGCTCTTCAGGGCATAGCCTACGGCCTGCTCGTCTTCTTTGCCTTTACGAGTGTCCTTGGCAAGGACCTCGCCTCCGGCATGGCAAGCATGCTGATGACCCTTGGCGTAATGGGCCTATTGTCGCTGGCCTTGTTTCTTCCCAACCTCGCGGTCCTGGCCCGCCGGATGCACGACATCAATCTTACGGCGTGGTGGCTGCTGCTGTTGCTGCCTAACGTATTTTCGAACATGAAGACCATGAGCACGCTCATGACGCTCGGCAAGATGCAGAGTGTGTCCCCGGAATTGCTGGCGTCGCAGATGGCAGGAACCGGTGCCGTCAGCATCATGGCCATGCTGTGCAGTCTCGCCCTGTTTGTCATGACCGTTTGGCCCGGAACGCGCGGCGACAACAGGTTCGGTCCAGACCCAAAGGGCGGCAGCACAGTGGACATCCGGGTGTTCGACGACGAGCGTGTCGATGCCGCCATTGCCGAGGTCAAGGCCGGTCAGCGCGAACGCGACCCGGACTACAAGCCCGTGTTCGACTTTACCTCGCCATTGCCAACCACCACAGCCGCCGTGGCGCCGGCCCCGGCCCGCACCACGCCGACCTTCGGCAAGCGGCGCTGATCGGTCTGGCCTTGCCGAACTGAATCGTCTAAAGCTCGGCAAATGGTTGATTTCTCCCACGAAGCGAATTTCAGCGGCCTTGTCTGCGGCGTCGATGAGGCCGGACGCGGCCCGTGCGCCGGGCCATTGTGCGTCGCCGCGGTTATCCTTGATCCATCTCGCCTGCCTGCAGGGATCGATGACTCCAAAGCCCTGACCGAGACCCGCCGCTTTGCCCTCGAACCCGAAATCAAGGCCGCGGCCATTGCCTGGTCGGTCGTGACGGTGACGGTCGAGGAAATCGACACGCTGAACATCCTGGCCGCCACCATGGCCGGCATGGCGCGTGCGGTCGAAAGCCTTACCCCCGCCGCGCAGCATGCCCTGATCGACGGCAACCGCTGCCCGAAACTGGCCATTCCCTCGACGGCCTTGATCGGCGGCGACGCGCGCTCATTGTCGATCGCGGCTGCCTCCATCCTGGCCAAGACCGCGCGCGACCGCATCATGATCGAACTGGACAGCGTCTATCCGGTCTATGGCTTCAAGAAGCACAAGGGATACCAGGCGGAAACGCATCTGGAAGCCTTGCGAACGCATGGGGCCTCGCCGGTTCACCGCCGCAGTTGGGCGACGATTCGCGACCTTGTGGTCGCCTGATGCCCAACTTCATCCGGATCACGCCTTTCATTCACGTGCCGGATATCAACGCAGCCGTCGCCTTCTTTGTCGATATCCTCGGGTTTACGCGTTATCCACTTCCAGCCGAAGACTACGCCTATGTCTACCGCGAGACCGTTGGCATTCGCCTGTTGGAGAACTGCGGCAACGACGGCGCGCCGCCGGGTAACCGGCGCTTCGCCTACTATATCGATGTCAACGACGTCGATGCACTCTACACCGAGCTGAAACCCAGGCTAGACACCCTGCCGGACGGCGACGTCCATGGCCCGGCTGACAAGCCTTATGGCCAGCGCGAACTGCTGGTCCTGGCGCCCGATGGCAACCTGATCGCGTTTGGGCAGAGCATCGTCTAAAGGCCGTCTGCGGAACAAAACGAATCCAAAAGTGAGTCCGAAAAGACTCACCCACAACAAAAACGAATCGATCGATTCGCGGCGAGTCAAGCTTAACCTTTCGTTAAACGGTGACGGAGTCTAGTCTTCGGCTTCAAAGCCTTGCTCCCGTGCGGCAAAATGCCCGCCGGACAGACGAAAGACCGTCATATGCCGAAGCTCAAATCCGCCCTCGCGCCCGCAGCCATTCCCGCCGCCTCTTCGCCGCTCAAGTTCGACACCATCCATGTCGGTGAATGCGTTGAGGTGCTGAAGACCCTGCCCGACGCCAGCGTGGACCTGATCTTCGCCGACCCGCCCTACAACCTGCAACTGGGTGGCGACCTGCTGCGCCCCGACAATTCCAAGGTCGACGCCGTCGACGACGAATGGGATCAGTTCGCCAGCTTCGAGGCCTATGACGCCTTTACGCGCGACTGGATGCGCGAATGCCGCCGCGTGCTCAAGGACGACGGCGCCATGTGGGTCATCGGATCGTATCACAATGTCTTCCGCCTGGGTGTGGCGCTGCAGGACCTGGGCTTCTGGGTGATGAATGACGTCATCTGGCGCAAGTCAAACCCGATGCCGAACTTCAAGGGCACGCGCTTCACCAATGCCCATGAAACCCTGATCTGGGCGACCAAGGGCAAGGGCCAGAAGCGCTATACCTTCAACTACGACGCGCTGAAGGCCTTCAACGAAGACACCCAAATGCGTTCTGACTGGACGATTCCGCTGTGCACCGGCGACGAACGCCTGAAGGATGAGAATGGCGACAAGGCGCACCCGACACAGAAGCCGGAAGCCCTGCTCTACCGCGTTCTGCTGGCCTGCTCAAAGCCCGGCCACGTCGTGCTCGACCCGTTCTTTGGCACCGGCACGACAGGTGCGGCCGCCAAGCGTCTCGGCCGCCACTATATCGGTATCGAGCGCGACATGCGCTATGCCATGCACGCCCGTGAACGCATCGCCAAGGTCCAGCCGGCAACCGCCGAAGACCTCAAGATCATGGGCTCGAAGAAGGCCGAGCCGCGCATTCCGTTCGGCGCCCTGGTCGAAGCCGGACTGCTGCAACCTGGCGACATGCTGTACACCCCTAAGGGCGACCGCACGGCGCGCATCCGCGCCGACGGCTCGCTGGTCCATGGCCAGCTGTCCGGTTCGATCCACAAGATGGGCGCTATGATGGAACAGAGCCCGGCCTGCAATGGCTGGACCTACTGGCGCTTCAAGACGGATGCCGGCCTAAAGCCGATCGACGACCTGCGTTCGCGCATCCGCGCGGACATGAACTAACTTACTCGGTACCGTTCATAGCCAAATCGTTTGATGCAGGCTGCTTGTCAGCCCGCTCGAATTGCGCGGTGACCAACAGCAGCCGGCCTTCGGTCGGCTGACCGTCGTCGGCCACCGGACCAACGACGGTCTTGCCGACGTTTTCCAGCGCGATGTCGATGAAGTTCGGGTCGCGAATATCGTTCGGCGCGGCTTCGCAATCGTTCATGCCGCCGTCCTTGCCGATCACGCAGGTAATGTCGAAGCGCTTGCCCTGATCCAGCAAATCGAGATTGCTGTTTTCAGGCTGATATTCAGACTGGCCTGGCGCTTCGATTACCTCGACCTCCGACAGGCTGATGGTTTCGGCAACCGGCTCATTCGGCACGTCGAACCGCGCCGGTTCAGGAACCGTCGGCACAACAAAGGTAAAGGGCTGTGGCGCAGACTGCAGTCCCTCAGCGGGAGCAGGCGCGTCCTGCGCAACGGCGGTGCCCGGCACGATGAGGGCCAGAGCGGCAACGGTAGAAAGGGTCTTGGCCAAACACATCTCGGCCTCCTCTTTTCACGGATTCGAGAGATCAGCCTAAGCCGCCGGGACACCCTGTCCAATAGGGTTTATTTCGCTAAAGATCAGCGCCGCATTAAGATTTTACAAGGAATTTACGCCTCGCGAATCAGTCGAGAAAGGCCAGCGCTTTTCGAAAAACAGTCGGCAGTTCCCGTCCTTGCGCGACCGGCACAAATTGCCAGTCATTGCGTTGCCTGAGCATCTGTGCTGCCTCTGCGTCATCGACACGGCGCAAAAGCACGGTCTGGGTCAGGGTGAAGTGCGTAAAGACGTGATCAAAACTCCCCTTGCGCTGAAATGGCCCCGGCATTGGCGGATCACATGCTCCGCCCTCTTCACGCCACGGACTGTGTGGAAAGCCCAGCATGCCGCCAAGCAAGCCCTTGTCGGCACGCCGTTCGACCAGCACGGTGTCGCCATTGACGATCAGATAGAGGTCGCCCTGGCGGTGGGGCTTAGCCGTCTTGGTACGCTTGACCGGAAACTGCTCCTGCCGGCCCTGCTGAAAGGCTGCGCAGCCCTCGCGCAAGGGACAGAGCATGCATAGCGGCGCTTTTGGCCGGCAGATGGCCTGGGCCAGGTCCATCAGGGCCTGCGGCCAGTCGCCCGGCCGGTCATCGCTTACCCACTGCGCCGCCGCTTCGCGCACCTGCACCCGGCCATCGGGCAAGGGCGTCTCGATAGCATAGAGCCGGGTCATCACGCGCTCGATATTGCCGTCGATGACATTGGCCGGTTGATCGAAAGCGATCGCCGCGACCGCCGCTGCTGTATACGGCCCAAAGCCGGGCAGCTTCAGCAACTCGGCCTCCGACCTTGGAAACTGCCCGCAATATTCCGACATCACGGCGCGGGCGCATTTGATCAGGTTGCGCGCCCGCGAATAGTAGCCAAGCCCCGCCCATTGCGCCATCACCTGCTCATCCGGTGCGGCAGCCAGCTTGGCGACCGTCGGCCACAAATCCAGGAAACGCTCGTAATAGGGCGTGGCGTGTGGCGTGGTGGTCTGCTGCAACATGACTTCGGACAGCCAGATGCGGTACGGATCGCGCGCACCGCGCCGCCACACCAGGTCACGGCCATGCGCGTCGTACCATTCAAGAAGTTGCGCGCGAAGGCGTAAAACGAGCGCCTTGTCCTTTTCCAAAACGGCTTCCTTCACTATACTCGCCGCCATGAAACGGTCCCTGCCAACTGTCGAAGAAGCGGTGCGAATCCTGCGCACCACGCATACGCGGCGCGCCCCCAAGGCGCCGCCGAGCGTAAAGAAGCAGGTTCAGCCCCTGCTGAAAAGCCTTGAGGAAAAATTCGCCGCGGCCGATGACGGCTCAACCAAGCTGCGCGCGCGCTGGCCGGAGATAGTCGGCGAAAGCCTGGCGCGGATCAGCGAGCCGGTCAAGATCATCAAGGTCAAGTCGACCGCCGCCAACCCGAAGGCCGGTACGCTTGAGGTCCGCGTGTCCGGCGCGTTCGCGCCGCTGATCCAGCATCAGGCGCCAACACTGATCGACCGTGTCAACCTTTATCTTGGCGGCCGACTGATCGACCGCCTGAGAATCGTCCAGGGACCGCTGACCGAAACCAAGAAGCCCGCCCCCAAGCCACGCCCCCGGCCCCTCAATGCTTCAGAAGAGGTTCGCCTGCGCGATATGGTCGCGGATGTGCAGGACGACAGGCTGCGCAACGACCTCCTGAAGCTGGGCCGCGCCATACTGATGCGCAACGGACAGGGCCCCGGCCACAAATAAGGCAAAAACACAGTTGACAAACAGGGGAACCTCCTGTTCCCAAAAGCAATCAAATCGTCACGGGGAAACCGATGCTCTCTTCCAATCATTCTGTGCGCGCTCTGGCTCTGGCCGCAGTGGCGGGCCTGAGCCTGCTGGCCGCAAGCTGCTCCAAGGGCGGCGGCTCGACCGACACTGTAACGTCGGACGATATGGTCCTGGGCAATGCCGACGCGCCCGTGACCGTCGTGGAATACGCTTCGGTGGCCTGCCCGATCTGCGCCGTCGTCAATCAGAACGTCATGCCCGAGTTCAAGGCGAAATACGTCGAGACGGGTAAGGTCAAGCTGGTATACCGCCCGATGTTGACCGGTAACCCCCAGGTCGCCGCCGCCGGCCACATGCTGGCCAAGTGCGTATCCCCGGACAAGCAGTTCAAAGTGTTGGATGCCATCATGCGCGCCCAGCGCCGCATGGACGAAGGCGGCGCGCCCGAACAATACGTCAACGCCCGTCCGGTGCTGATCGAAATCGCCAAGTCGGCCGGCCTCAGCGAAGAGCAGTTCAACACCTGCATCACCGACAAGAAGTCTCTGGAAAAGCAGAATGAGCTGAATGAGACCTACGGCAGCGGCCACGGCATCACTGGCACGCCGACCTTCTTCGTCAACGGCAAGAAGATGACCCTGGTCAAGGGCGACATCACCGATTTCGACGCCGCCATCCAACCGCTGCTGAAAAAGTAAGGATCATCATGAAAACCGCTCTGCGCGCCCTCATGCTCGGCGGCTTTGCCGCCGCCGCCCTTGCTTTTGCCGGCTGCTCCAAGGCACCGTCCGCCGCCGCCATCGGCGAGGAGATGACGCTTGGCGAAGCCAAGGCTCCGGTGACCATCATCGAGTACGCGTCGGTGACCTGCGCCCACTGCGCCGAATTCCACAAAGACGTCATGCCGCAACTGATGTCGAAATACGTGGCAACGGGAAAGGTCCGCATTGTTTACCGCGAATTCCTGACCCCGCCGCACGACGTGGCCGCTGCCGGCACCCTGACCGCGCGCTGCGCCGGCAAGGACAAGTATTTCAAGGTGACGGACGCCATCATGCGCGCCCAACCGGAGATGTTCGCCGGCGGATCGACCGAAAACGCGCGCCCAGTGCTGCAACGTATCGCCAAGGAGGTCGGGGGCTTAAGCGCCGATCAGTTCGCCAAGTGCGTCACCGATCCGGAAAGCCTGGCTGCGCTTCAGGCCAATGTCGAGAAGTTCCGCGAGCAGGACAAGATCACCGGCACGCCGACTTTCTTTATCAACGGCAAGCAATTGCACCGGACTTCGGGCGACATCGGCGATTTCGATCGCGCCCTGGCGCCGCTCCTGGCTGGAAAGTAGACGGACGTGCGGGGGCTTGCCGGTTTCCTGATGGTTCTGGCCGCGCTGGCGGCGGGCGACGCCATGGCCGTTGCCCCCAAAAAGCCAGCCGCCAAGGCCCCCGCCATACCGGCCCACGTTGTGCCGGCCGAACCCGGCCTGCTGCCGGATATGAGCCTGGGAAACCCCAAGGCGCCTATCACGGTCATTGAATACGCCTCCGCGTCCTGCCCTCACTGCGCCCACTGGAACAAGGACATCTGGCCAGCCTTCCAGGCCAAGTACGTCGCCACTGGCAAGGTCCGCTACATCTTCCGCGAGATCGTGACCTCACCGGCGGAATACGCCCTGTCGGCCTTCCTGATCGGCCGCTGCGCCGTCGCAAAGAGCAAGACACCGAAGAATTCCGGTCCCTATTTCGCCGTGCTGGAAACCTTCTTCACGGGCCAGGACGCCTATTTCGAAACGGGTGACCTCAGTCCGCTGACCCAGTCCGTCCAGAAGAAGACGGGGCTTGATCCTATGGCGCAGCTTGACTGCGTCACGGATGAAAAGCAGCTCGACGCCTTCTATAAGACCGTGAAGACCCACGCCGAACAACACAAGATCCGTTCGACGCCAACCTTCGTTGTCAACGGCAAGACGATCGACGGCCACGAGATGGCGGAGCTCGACGCGGCCATCGCCGCGGCCCAGAAATAATTCCGGAAGAAATAATCCCCTGAAAAGCGAACCATGCTTGGCAATTGTCTTGTCAGGCGATTTGCGCTGATATAGGCGCGATAGATTGATTCTTGCCGGTCTGGCGCTTAACCGCGTTTGCCGGGGTCCGAAGGAATTCGGATTTTATGGCTCAAAGGCCCTTCGTTGCAGTTCCAGAAGCTCAAACTGTCAGGATTTAAGTCCTTCGTCGATGCGACAGAGTTCCGCATCGATCCGGGTCTGACCGGCATTGTCGGGCCGAACGGGTGCGGCAAGTCGAACCTTCTGGAAGCCTTGCGCTGGGTTATGGGCGCCACCTCGGCCAAGGCGATGCGCGGCGCCGGCATGGACGACGTCATCTTTGCCGGCTCGGACAAGCGTCCATCGCGCAACTGGGCCGAAGTCACACTCACCATCGACAATGCCGAGCGACTGGCGCCCCAGCCCTTTACCGATCAGCCGGTGCTGGACGTCGCCCGCCGCATCGATCGCGGCGCGGGCTCAAGCTATCGCATCAATGGCAAGGAGGTGCGCGCCCGCGACGTGCAACTGCTGTTCGCCGACGCTTCGACCGGCGCCAATTCGCCCGCCCTGGTCCGCCAGGGCCAGATTTCGGAACTGATCGGCGCGAAACCGCAGAACCGCCGCCGCGTCCTGGAAGAAGCCGCCGGTGTCTCGGGCCTGCACACACGACGCCACGAAGCCGAATTGCGCCTGACCGCCGCCGAAGCCAACCTGGCGCGCCTCGAAGACATCGCCCGCGAACTCGATACCGCCCTGTCGCGACTGAAGCGCGAATCGCGCCAGGCGGAAAAGTACCGCAAGATCTCGGCCGAGATTCGCGCCCTGCAAAAGTCAATCCTGCACGCCAAGTGGCTTGAAGTGCGCGGCCTGCTGGAAGCCACTGTCCTGGAAATGCAGGCCCTGTCTCAGCGGGTCGAAGAGACCGCCAAAGCCGCCGCCGCGGCGCAGACCGAGGCGATCAACGCGACCGAGGCCGTGCCGCCCTTACGCGAAGAAGAGGCCGTCGCCGCCACGGTCATGCACCGCCTCAACATCGAAAAGGAACGGCTCGACCTCGAGGAAAAGCAGATCGCCACCGAGATCGAGCGGCTGAAAGGTGAGTTGAGCCGGATCAAGATCGACCAGCAGCGCGAACTCGACCTGTCGTCGGATGGCTCGGTCCAGATGGAGCGTCTGCAATCTCTGCTGGCCCGCGTCCGCCAGGAGATCGCCGATGCCCCGTCGCGCGAACCGGAACTGAAGCGCGCGCTCGACGAAGCTGAAGAAAAGCGCGTCAACGCCGACAAGGCCATCGAAGTGCTGGCGGCGCAGCAGGCCGCTTTGCAGGAACGCCAGAAGCTCGAAGCCTCTCGTCTTCAAGAGGCGAAATCGCGTTATGACCGCCTGAGCGCGCAACTGACCCAGGCGATGAACGAGCGCAAGGCGCTTGGCAATTTCGACTATGATGCGCTCGAACGCCTGCGCAACGAAGCTGCCAACGCGTTGGCGCAACTGGAAGCCGCCCGCAAGGACGCCGAGGCGCTGGAAAACGGCCGCGTTGAACTGGTCAATGCCGAGGCGCAGGCGCGGAAATCCGCGCGCGAACTGGAAGACCAACTGGGCCGCCTGACCGCCGAAGCGCGCGGCTTGAGCCAGATCCTCAGCGGTCCGCAAAAAACGGCAGGCCAGCCGGTACTCGATCAGGTGCGCCCGGACAAGGGCTTTGAGCTGGCGCTGGCGGCGGCGCTCGGCGATGACCTCAACCTGACGCTGTCCAAGGCCGGCGCCCTGGACAAGCTGGCCTTCTGGACAGAGGACTTCGAAAGCCGCGCAGCGAAAATGGACCTGTCGAGCTTAGGCGTTGAGCCGTTGAGCCAACACGTTCGCGCTCCCGACGCCCTCAGCTTACGCCTGTCGACCATTGGCGTCGTCGCACAGGGCGACGGCGACCGCCTCCAGGCGATGTTGCCGGTAGGCGGCCGCCTGGTCTCGAAGGAAGGCGACCTGTGGCGCTGGGATGGCTTGATCGTTCGCGCCAAGGCGCCCAAGCCCGCCGCCGTCCGGCTGGCGCAACGCAACCGCCTGGAGGAGTTGGAGACTGAGATTGACGGCTTGAAGCCACGCCAGGCCGCCGCGCAAAAGGCGCAGCTCGAAGCCGCCGACGCCCAGCGCAAGCACGAAGATGCGCTCCGCCAGGCACGCCAGCAGCTACCTGAACTCGAACGCGCCGCCCGTGCCCGCCAGCAGGCCCACGACGACCGGCTGCGTGCCCAGACCCAGTACGAGGCGCGCCGCGAACATCTCGACGCCAGCCTGACTCGCCTCGAATCCGACCATAAGGAGATCGAGCACCTGTACAAGGCCGCCATGGCCAGCCAGTCGCAGTCCGGCCAGGCCGAGGCGATGAACGACATGCTGGTCCAGGCGCGCAGGCTGGCCGATACGCACCGTCAGGCCGTCATGGCGGCGCGCGCCCAGCTAGACCAGGAAGCCCGCGACCGCCAGGCCCGCGAAGGCCGTGAACGCAACCTCAGCCGTGAACTGGCCGACTGGACGCGCCGCACGGGGGATTCCGGCAACCGTCTGGCCGAACTTGAAAAGAGCGAAGCGAAGAGCCGCGAGGCCCTCAGCAAGGCGCAGGCCGCGCCGGCCGAGTTCGAAACCCGCCGCATAGCTCTGGTCGACCAGATCGAAATTGCCCAGAAACGCCTCAGCGAAGCGCGAGACAGGTTGAATGCCGCGGAGTCCGCCCGTAGAGACGCCGACATCAACGTGCGCGGTGCGGAAACGACCGCCGCGGCCGCCCGCGAAGAACGCGCCGGCACGGCCGCGCGCCTTGAAGCCATCCAGGGCCGCGCCGCAGAGATCGAAGCCGTCATCCTCGACCAGACCGGCGGCACGCCAGACGATCTCGGCAAGCGCCTTAAAGAAGAAGCCATCGCCACCCCGGCCGACGCTTCGGGCGCCGAATCGCTGTTGTCGGGGCTGGAAAAGGAGCGCGATGCGCTCGGCGCGGTCAACCTGCGCGCCGAAGAGGAAGCATCCGAATACGAATCACGCCTCGACACCCTGTCCAAGGAACGTTCGGATCTGATCACCGCCATCGCCAAGCTGCGCGACGGCATCGACGAACTGAACGCCGAGGGCCGGGAGCGCCTTCTGGCGGCGTTCGAAATCATCCACGAGCACTTCAAGACCCTGTTCGTTACACTGTTCGGCGGCGGCTCGGCGGAACTGCGCCTGGTCGAGTCGGAGGACCCGCTGGAGGCCGGCCTCGAAATCTACGCCTGCCCGCCAGGTAAGCGCCTGTCGACCATGAGCCTGATGTCGGGCGGCGAACAGGCCCTGACGGCCACAGCTCTGATCTTCGGAGTCTTCTTGGCCAATCCGGCGCCGGTCTGCGTGCTCGACGAAGTCGATGCGCCGCTGGACGACGCCAATGTCGACCGCTATTGCCGCTTGCTGGCCGAGATGCGCAGCCGCACCAAGACGCGCTTCATCGCCATCACCCACAACCCCGTCACCATGTCGCGCATGGACAGGCTGTTCGGCGTGACAATGTCCGAACGCGGCGTGTCGCAACTGGTCAGCGTCGATCTGTCGCAGGCCGAAGCCCTGGTCGCCGAGAACGTGGCCTGACTGTTTTTCCTTTATTTTTCCGGCAATTCCGCAGATTTCCCCACAGCTTCACCGTCAATTGTGACAATCGGCGAGAATTGCGCCGCAATTGCTTGACCTTTCAGCCCTCCTTGAGTAGGTTCCGCGCCGTTCGAAGACGGGTAACAACTGTTATCCGCCTGTTAGGTGCTGAACGTGACAGAAGAACCCCCCGATGGGTCGAAGACGGACGATTTGGACGATCTCGACCGGCGCCTGAAGGCGATCGAAGCGCGCAGACGCAAGACGGTCGACCCCAGCGCGGAAGTCGGCGCCAACAAGGGCTTTCAGGTCCTTGGCGAACTGCTGGGGGGCATTCTGGGAGGTTTGGGACTGGGCTGGCTTGCCGACACCTATATTTTCCACGCTCCACCGTGGGGAATGATTGTCGGGACCATTCTGGGGATGATTGTGGCTATGTACGCGATCATCAAGTCAAGCCAGTCACGCTGAACGCGGGTGTTCCGCGCGGGCGGCACCTTGTAAGGACACCAAGCCGGCGCTCCCAGCCGCATTACTGAATTACTCGCGTTCGCGCACTACCGGCGCCGGACCGCATCCAAGAGGTTTAAGAGGCTCATGGCCGACCCAATGCACCAGTTCCAGATCCAGAAGGTCGTCGACCTTCCGGCTGTGGAAGTCTTCGGACA
>CBFGPQ010000042.1:0-23925 GCA_965650705.1 uncultured Asticcacaulis sp.
GATGCGTTCCGTTTTCAGCTTTGTCAGCACACGTGATACGGTTTCGATCGTCAGGCCAAGATAGTCGGCAATGTCGGTCCGCGACATGAGCAGTTCGATAGGACTGTGGCCGTGAACGTCCTGACGCTCGGCCATTTCCAGCAGAAAGCCGGCGACGCGGCCTAAAGCATCGGTGCGGCCGAGCGTCAGCAAATGGTCATGGGCGCGGCTTAGGGACCTGAGGGCCAGGGCCAGGAGTTCGCGCGACAGATCGGTTTCACTGCTCGGACGCAGGACCTCCAGGCCAACGGCGCTTACGGCATCCGCGAAGAAGTGGCGTTCCGTGCCAGATTCGAAGCCAAAGACCTCACCCGGCATGTGAAAAGCGCAAATCTGGCGCCGGCCATCGGCCAGCAGGCGATAGGTGCGTACGACGCCGAACACCACCTGAAAAAGTCCGCCGGCCTTGTCGCCTTCGGCATAGATCTCTGCTCCGGGCGTAAAGGTAAGGGTTGGGTTGCCGGTAACGTGGCCGAAAGCGGCGCCGTGGCTGGTGGGCTTAACAATTATGGGCATGGCGTCGAACATGGGGCACTCCGTGAAACCGTTTGTCGACAGCACTTTTTGCGCGAATCCGGTGTGCGCGAAATTCGGTTTTATCCCTACGTATTGCTACGTAGTCGGCGTCGCCAGCGCGGCATGCAGGGCGTTGGCCAGGTCATGGTTAAGCAGGGGCTTTCGAACCAGGATCGCGCGTTCGAGCCCGGGAGGCACGGTCGGACGACTTGCCAGAACGACCAGTTTCGCGCCAAGCCGTTCCAGTACGCCGTTGTCGCGAAAACCTCTTGGAAAGCTGCCGTGGTCGATGATCATGACCTGACTCGAGCCAATGTCGTCTCCCAACTGCCAGTGCGAGCGGGTGTCGACGTCAAAACCTTCGGCCTTCAGCATGAAGGCGAGCGAATGCATCAGGTCAGCATTGGGGGCGACGACCAGAATCCTGGCGCGTGGAGCGGAACTATCCATGCCGCTTTACTAGCGGACCGCGAAAACCGGGCATTGATCTGCGTCAAATTGTCTTTAGGTCTACCGTGAGCGTCATGCGCACAAGTTCGGGAAGGCTCTTTGCCTGCATCTTGTTCATGATGCTGGCACGGTGGACTTCCACGGTGCGCGGGCTGATCTGCAGGTCATAGGCAATCGTCTTGTTTGGCAGGCCGGCGACGATGCCGGTGAGAATTTCGCGTTCGCGCGCCGTCAGGTGTGACAGCCGCTGGCGTACCTCGGTGTCACCAGCCGGCGCGGCGCCCCGGGCATCGGCGTGAGCACTGGCGCGGCGGATGGCTTCGATCAGCACTTCGTCCTCAAACGGCTTTTCGATGAAGTCTGTCGCGCCGGCCTTCATCGCGGCCACCGCCATGGGCACATCGCCGTGACCGGTGATAACAATGGCCGGGACACGAAGGCCGCGCGCCGACAACGCCTCCAGCAGCTCCACGCCGTTTATTTCCGGCATGCGCAGGTCGGTCACAAGGCAAATCAGGTCCGGATCACCGAGCGCATCCAGAAAGGCGGTGCCGCTTTCATGCACGCGAACCGCAAAGCCCGAACTCATCAGCAGGAAGGCCAGCGAAGACCGGACCGGTGCCTCATCATCAACGATATGTATGACGCGCTCGTTCATTCCTCGTCCTCATTGTCCATGTCTTCGTACAACACCGGCAAGGTGAACCGGAAGGTCGCTCCGCCATTTTTGTTGCGCCGGACGCTGATTTCGCCATCATGCGCCTCGATGATGCGCTTGGATATGGCCAGGCCGATGCCCATGCCGCCCGGCTTGCTGGTTACGAATGGCTGGAACAGCTGTTGGGCGATGTCGTCGGCGATGCCGGGGCCGGTATCGGCAACTTCGACACCAACGGTGTGTGGATCAGTCATCTCAGTGGTGAGGGTCAATTCCCGACGCTCGGACTGATGCATGGCTTCGCTGGCGTTACGGATGAGGTTGATCAGCACCTGCTGGATCTGCACGCGGTCGGCCAGAACGGCGTCGGCCCCCGCATGATACTCGAAGAGGGTCTTGATGCCTTTCTCCTTGGATCCGGCCAGGGCCAGGGCTGCTGCTTCCTCGATGATCGAACGCAGGCTGTCGCGCTTCATCTCGGTGGCGCCGTGCGTTGCGGACGCGCGCAGGTGATGAATGATCTTACCGGCGCGCAGCGATTGTTTTGCCGCTTCTTCCAGCGCGGATCGCACCATTGGCGCCGGTTCCGCGGTGGCGTTCTTAAGCAGGCGAATACTCCCCTGGACATAGTTGGCGATGGCGGACAGAGGTTGGTTGAGCTCGTGCGCCAGGGTAGAAGCCATTTCACCGAGTTCGTTCAGGCGCGACAACCGCGCCAGTTCACCGTGTAGTTGCTCAAGCTGAGCTTCGGCATCGGCCCTTTCAGTGAGATCGCGGATAAAGCCCGTGAAGTAGACCTTACCGGCAGAACGGAACTCGCCGACCGACAGCATGATTGGAAAGGTCGAACCGTCGGCGCGCTGAGCGGCAACGACGCGGCCGATACCAATGATGCGCTTCTCGCCCGTCGCCAGGTAACGATGCATGTAGCCGTCGTGTTCGGCCCGGTAGGGCTGTGGCATCAGTATATCGACATTGCGGCCGCGCACCTCGGCTTCGGTGTAGCCGAACTGACGCTCCGCCGCGGCGTTGAAGGAGATGATCAGGCCTGCTGCGTCGATGACGATGCCGGCGTCCGGCACGGTTCTCAGGATGGCGCGGACCTGCTCATCGCTTTCATCAAGCCTTTCCCGCGTTTCCGCCGTCCGGCGGCGCATGCCTTGGAGAACCTCCCCCGTCCAGGCGATGAAAGCACCGATCAGCGCGTAGACAATCACGACGGCAAAGCCGCTCGCCGATACCGGCATGGCGATGATGAGAGAAAGAATTATGGACAATGTCGTCGCAGCGAGCCCCGGGCCCAACCCGCCGAGGACGGCGGCAGCCAGGATCGCTGGAACATAGACGGCAAAGGCGGCATAGCCACCGATCAATGGGGTCAGTATCTCGCGCAGGAGGAAGGTTGCGGCGGGTGCGACAACAGCGACGAAATACGCCGGCAAGCCGGCGTATTTTCCGGCCAGCATATTGTCGTAAAAGGTTTTTCGCCTTTCCTGGAAGTGATCGAAAAGACTTTGCAAGGTCAATCCCGGGTATAAAGAACGACAATAGCGCCCCTATCCAGGGGCAATTCACAAATGAAATGCCGTGATACTATCGGGCAGGTCAAGTGTGACAATTCGATGCGAGCTATCTTAGGTCGAGCACTTCTTTATTCGGCTGCGCCGGGACTTCGTAGATCGTGCTGCGGCGCCCCTTAGCCGGGCCGCCGCGATGGCGAATGGCAGTACTGACTTCCAGCCCACTTTTGGCCGCGATAAAAAACGCAATGCGATGAAAAATTGACCTTCGTCAATCGTCGAATGAATACACCTGCTATGCGTTCCAGAGCGATTTGGCGAAAAGTGTCAGCGGTTTTCGCCATATCGCTTGGTGAACGAAGGTGAGGGAGTGGGTTATGGGCGTTAAAAAAGAAATTGTGCTCGCCACCGATTTTTCTGAAGGGTCCCGAAAATCTCTGCTCGCAGCGGCACAACTTTTTCCCGCTTCCCGGATTAACCTGGTGGACGCCTATGAGATATTCATGGATGCATGGTGCCCGCCACACCTGGCAGATAGATATCGCGAAGTAAGTCAAGGTGAGATTCAGAAGTTTATTGGGCAGGCGGAGATTCCCGAGAGTGTGAGGCAACGCATCCGAGTCGTATCTGCCGATGGAACGCACCGCGGCGAGTTGTAAGCCGCAAAAGCGATAAAGGTTGCCCTTTATTGTTCCTCATCGCTTTACTCGAAGGTCAGGACTGCGGCCACAGGACCTGAAGTTGATTATCGACGAAGGTGACGCCATCGACCGCGCCAGCGCTAGTCACCGCAAGGGTGCGTTCTACATTGGTATTTACGCTGCCGGTAAGTGTTACCTTGCCGCCGTAGACCGAAACCTCAAGACTGGAAGGTATGCTGCTCAGATCACGCGCGAACGCCTTGCGGATGTGGTCGCGGACGACGGCCGCCGGCGGGTCCGCCCTGTGGTTGATCATAACCGATACGCCCGAGACACCGTCCAGTCTCCGAATCTGATGCTCGACCTCGCGGTTCAGGAAGAAGCTGTCGACATTGCCCGAGACAGTCACCCAGCCCTTTTCGACCTGTATGTGCAGTCCCGTGGCTTGAGGGACGTGCAAACGGAGAATCGCCGAGACGTCGCGCGCCAGAGCCAGATCCTTGAATTCGGTCTCAGGTGGCGGGCCAACATCCAGATCAACGGCAACTGCTACGACGCCTGTCACAGCCTGGATACGCGCCACCACTTCCGCCTTCTGCTCGACGGTCCAGACCCTGCCGCTGACGGCGACAATTCCGTCCTGCACGGTGACAGTGAGACTGTCCGCCTCGATCGAGGCGTCGGCGTCCAATGCGGCAATAATCCTATCATGTATATCCGTGTCCGGCATGTGTCATCCTCCAGACTTCAACATGGCGCCGCGACTTTGAAATGTCCTTGACCGAAGTCAAAAGGATGCAACGCGGCGCGCGGACTCTGTACCGGTACGTGTCGCGGCGGTCGCGTGGGTTTGATCCACGTCAAATTAGCGGGGGCGTTCCGCTGGTACAGGTCCGGAGTGCTTTGAATGGGATCTGAGCGATCATGCGCCAGCCTCTGCTTCTCGCTCTGTTGTTCCTGGTCTGCGCATGTGCATCACCAGCCTTGCAAATAGCGAGCCCGCTGCCACCAGACGGCGCGCGGGACGCCATAGGTGCGAAAATACCGGACGATCCAGACGGTTCGCGGAGCCGTGGATTGGGCGCGGCAATGGGCCTTTACCTGCAGAGGGTTTCAGGGGTGCATTTGCCGGAGGATAGCCTTGCGGAGCACGACGACACGGCGCGGCGCGTAATGTGGATGCTGAAAAGAGGGCAGGGGCGGTCCTGGGGGCATCCGCAGACCGGCTTTTCCGGCCGCGTCACGGCGACGTCGAAAACCTTCCATGACGCAGGGGGAGCGACATGCCGTGGCTTTCGGGACGAGCTTACCACGCCGCAAGGCGCGCTTTCTGTCACGACAGGGATCGCCTGTCTTTACGGACGTGTCTGGATCGTCACCGCCCAGCCATAGGAGGAATATCATGTCAAGAGTGGCCATCGTCACAGGGGGAACGCGGGGTATCGGCCTGGCGACTTGCCGCAAGCTCGCGGCGGAAGGCATCAAGGTCGTGGCCTTCTTTGTCGCTGACGGAGATACTGCTGCTCAGGCGGCCCGGGAGTACGGGTTCCATGCCATCCGGTGCGACGTCAGCGATTACGAGCAGTGCCGGCAGGCCGTCGCCACAGTCGAGCAAACACACGGCCCCGTCGACATACTGATCAATAATGCCGGCATCACTCAGGACGGCATGTTGCACAAGATGACCGTAGAGCAGTGGGATCGGGTGTTGCGAACGGATCTTTACAGCGTTTTCAACATGACGCGGCAGGTCATTACGGGCATGCGCGAGCGCGGACACGGGCGGATCGTAAGCATCTCCTCGGTCAACGCCCAGAAGGGCCAGCCCGGCCAGACCAACTACTGTGCCGCCAAAGCCGGCATCATCGGCTTCAGCAAGGCCCTGGCGCTTGAATGCGCGGCAAAGGGTGTGACAGTCAATGTGGTGGCGCCCGGTTACGTTGCGACCGATATGGTCGCCGCCGTGCCGGCAGACATTCTGGAAAAGATCAAACAGTCTGTGCCTCTCGGCCGGCTGGGCGAACCCATGGAAATCGCGCGCTGTGTCGCTTTTCTTGTGTCGGAGGATGCCGGCTTCATCACCGGCGCAACGCTGGCGGTCAATGGCGGATTATACATGAGTGGCTGAACTGATACCTAATCGCGGGCCTTTAGCGTCTTCAGGTAGGCGATGATACCCTTGCGGCGCTTGGGATCGTCGAAGTTCATCGGCATGCTGGTGCCAGGATGCAAGGTCATGGGATTGGTTAGAAACCGGTCGAGCCGCCCCTCGGTCCAACGCAACCCGCGCCGGCGGGCGCGTTTCAATGGCTCGGAATAGTCATACCCCTCGACTGAGGCGACCGGGCGTCCGACGACGCCGAACAATGCAGGGCCGTTGTCATTGAGCATGTGCTCGCTGTTGTCGTGGCACAGGCTGCAATGGTCATCGTAGATCTGGCGGCCCAGGGCGATCTCGGCCGGACTGCCGGTTCCGGCAGCAGCGGACGTAGCGATTAATGCGACGCACAAAGGGACGGAATAACGCATGGGAGTCTCCTGACTCGAGCACAAGATTACCTCAATCCGGCGCCTGTGAATTGACGGCGATCAAATTCACAAAGCCATGCCGTTGCGAGGGCAAAAATTGATCGGCGTCAAGGTGCGCGCCTTGGAGTCTGCGACTCTGCCGCGACGAAAAGGAGACAAGCGATGTCGATCAAATCCATTCTGTTCACTTACGGCGGCCTTGGGCACGAGGCGGGAGCCCTGGACGCAGCCTTGTCCATGGCGCATGCCTATCGGGCCACGCTTCGGATCCTGCACGTGGCCCCCCCGCCGATCATGCCATACGTTCTGGGCATCCCGGAATTTGCCTACGCCGTCGCCGGCGACCAAACCTTGCTGGACACGCTCGAAACCGATGCGCGCTCGCTCGCTGACAACGCGTGGAAGACAGCCTCCGCGGCATGCCAGAAACAGGTTGTACCCCTTCGTAAGGGGTTGAGTGACATGGTGCCGGGACAGGCGCAAGCCACCTACCGCACCATGGTCGGCGAAATCGGAGCCTGCCTGCCCAGGGAGGCCCTGACAGCGGACCTTGTGATTAGTGCCCATGAAACCCATCCCGCCGCGGACCTGAAGGAGCCGCTCGCGGCCTTGTTCGAAGCGGGCCGGCCCATCCTCCTCTTGCCACGCGATGCCGCGGCGCCGTTTCCAGGCTCGGGGCACGCCAATACCGTCGTCCTTGCCTGGGACGGCAGCCGCGCCGCGGCCAAAGCCCTGCGCGAAGCGGTGCCGCACATGATGTACTGCAAGGATGTCTTTTTGCTGCGCATCACCGCGCCGCACGATCCGGAGGATGCTGTCGCGGAAGAGGATGTCCTGGCCTATCTCCGCAGTCATTGCATAACCGGACAATTCGTCCACGCGGACAAGGACCGCCGCGGTATCGGCGAGGCGATCGTGGAAGAGGCGGCCGCCTTGCGGGCGGACATGCTGATCATGGGGGCGTATGGCCACGGGCATGTCCGGGAGATGCTCTTTGGCGGAGCCACCGATCACGTCGTCAAGAATGCGGCATTGCCGCTGCTGCTGGTGCGTTGACATGCACAAGCGCATTCTCATCCTGAACGGTAATCCGGCACGCCAACGCCGGTCCTTCAGCGAAGCCCTGGCGCAGGCTTACCGCGACGGCGCCGTGGCCGCAGGCCACGAAGTGCGCCAGGTCAAACTCGCGGACCTGAGCTTCGACCCAATCCTGCACGAGGGCTATCATGGACACCAGCTGCTGGAGCCGCACCTGTCAGAGGTGCAGGATTTCATACGCTGGGCCGAGCACCTCGTCTTCATTTATCCCATGTGGCAGTTCGGCGTACCGGCCCTGGTGAAGGGTTTCTGCGAGCGCGTCTTCACGCCTGGCTTTGCCTATGAAATCTCCGCGGAAAATCCCCTGAACGCGGCGCTTCTGAAGGGACGCTCCATCCGGTTGATCCAAACCATGGGCATGCCGGGCGCCTTTTACGCGGTTGTGTACCGTGCCCATGGCGGCAAGGCCTTCCAGGCTCTGTTCAGTTTCTGCGGATTCAAGCCTGTGAAACTGTCAATCATGGGAATGGTCGAGGGCGAGGACAGCCGCAACGCGCATCTGGCCCATGCGCGGCGAATGGGGAAGCGCGGTATTTGATCGGGGTCAAGAGCTTTGGGAAGAAAAGAAGCCACAGTGTGTCGAGGCCCGCAATCCATGAACGCGTACAATCGCGGTTACGCCGGCCTTCAAGGAGAGCATGAGATGACAACCGATCCAAAGCCCAGCACGCCGGCGGCCGGCAATGTCGATTGCTATAGCCGGGTAGTCGGCGGAGACGGCAGCGAATTTACGATCGTCCCGCCAGACACGGCAGCCAGCCGTCAGGAGCCCACCCAGGTTTACCCCAGCAACGAGGAACTGCCAGACGACGTCCGCGCTGTCCTTCCGCCGGTTGTGCAGACGCTTTATCGCGAAGCCTATAATCGTGCTTTCAGTGCCTACAGCATGCCGCTCCGGCGCGGCCTTGTAGCCAGCCATGACCAGGTTGCGAGGCAGGCCGCATGGAAGGCGGTGAAACGGCTGTATACCCAGATCGGCACGACGTGGGTGCGCAAACGAACCTAAGTCTCTGTTGTCTATGCACGGGAAAAAAAGACCGCCTCCGAAGGGAAGCGGCCTTTTTTTGTCCGTCCGGGAATTGGCGAAGGGACGGACCGGCGGCATGGCTGAAGGAACGGCCATGCCAGCCGCGGGTTCCGGCGGAAAGGGGGCGTACGGAACCTGCCCGCCGGAATGGGGTCAGGCCACTTCGCGGATGTCGATCTTTCGTGCCTGAGTGCCCTCGGCGCGGCGCGGGATCTTGACCGTTAGCAAACCGTTTTTCATCTCTGCATTGATGTGTTCGAAGTCGGCATCCTTCGGCAGGTCAATGAGGCGCTGGAAGCTGCCAAAGCTCCGTTCACGCCGATAGAAGCCCTTGCCTTCGCTCTGAGTGTCCTGACTTTTTTCGCCTTTCAGCGTGATATAGCCATCGCCTGCCGTAACCTGGATGTCGGGCGAGGCCAGCCCCGGTAGTTCGGCCGTTATCGTGTAGCTATCTTCGGCCTGGGCAATATCGATGGCCGGCTGAGGCGCGAACAGACCGGTCGATAGGCGGTTCAGTGTCGGCAGGCCGAGATCACTGAAAAAATCGTTGAACAGGCGATTGACGTCCCGTTGCAAGTCCCGCACGGGGTCGTCGCCCTGGCTAACCGGGACGGACGGTTGGGACGGGGAAGCAGACACTTGGTTCATTGTGGTCTCCTTGTAAAGTTCTCGCTGTCTGGAACAGCGTGCCGGCAGGCTATGCGGCGGCGCCGGCGACGCGTTGATGCGGATCAAATGCCAGCGAATAATGGTTATTCGGCGAAGGCGCGAAAGAGTCTCTGTGGGCCATCGGCGACCCGGGACACAAAGGGATCGAATGCTTTCGACCAGTATTCGAAAAGACCTCCGTACAGTTTGCCCGTGGCCTCGACCGAAGCGTTGAGGCTGGCTGTGGCGCGTTTCTGCAGTTCGAGGAAGTCGGCCGGCGTCCGGCATGTCATGGCTTCCCGGCCGACTTCGGCAAGGGTGGTGGCTGAGGCCGCGCACGTATCGAAATAGGACTTGGTCAATTCCGTCATGAGCTTGGCGCTCTGAGTTCCGGTCTCGATGGCAGCGGCGATGTCGCCCGTATAGATGGCGGCGCATTCGTTGGCGACCTGGCTGAATGCGTCCGAGCCTTGCTTGAGTGTTGCCAACGCCTCGTCAACGATCTGGCCGTCGCCGGACGTACTGGCTTTGGCCGGTCGGGGAGGAGAGGTGGGAGTGGTGGTATCGGCCGACATGGCGGGATCCCTACGTAGACGGTGGATGAGGCCCCAACTATAGACCCGTGCAAAGGCGGGCATTTGATCTGGATCAAACCCGTGTCTTAGAAACATGACACTGTGCGTCGTGACACCCAGGGGTGAATATGATGCAAAAACCTTTCGGCGTCTGGGCGGCGTGGTCCGCATGCGCTGCCAGCCTGATTTACGGTGTGTTTCAGCTCCTCCAGGTGACCGGTATGATGCCGGACCCTTGGGACCGCGTGTTGATTTTCGTGCCATCCCTGTTGCTGGCCCCGGCGTTTGTCGCGGCCATGTCTGCCCTGCATGTCGCCGCGCCAGCAGGGCGGGAGAGTTTCACCTTAAGCGCGCTTGCCTTGGCGATCATGTACGCCGTCCTGGCAAGCATCGTATATGTGACGCAACTTGGCGTGGTCATTCCGCATGAACTGCAAAACGATGCGGCTCCCTCCATGGCGCTGGCGTGCTGTTCGCAAGGCGCGTTCATGACGGCGCTAGACCTTCTGGGGTACACCTGGATGAGCGTCTCCACCTTGCTCGCGGGGTGGGCCATGACGGGGCAAGCCAGGCGGTGGATGATTGCCAACGGTGTGCTTGCCCCCTTTCTGATCGCGCAACTGGCGTGGCCGCAGCTCATTGCCGTGGGAGCACTGTGGCTGATCACCTTTCCAGCCGCCATGGCCAGCCTCGCTATCATGCTTGCCAGCCACCCCGCGCGGATACGATCCGGTTAGCCGATGCCATTTGACGCCGATCAATGCCGTCACACACGATTGTGTGAGACGCTGATCGCTGTTGAGGTCAGGGGATATTCATGTGCTTTTCTGCGCCCGTCAGCTTTACGGCAAGCGCGTTTCTTATAGGCGTTGGTTTGGTCACGCTCCGCCAGCCCCTGCCGCCCCGGGAACGGCCGTTCGCAACCTTGCCGTTACTGTTCGGTATGCAACAATTTATCGAAGGCGGCCTATGGGTGCGCATTCCTGCTTTCGGAAACGATACATCGACATTCTTGCTCATTCAGGCCTATGCCCTGTTCGTTGGAAGCGTTTGGCCGGTACTCGTCCCGATAAGTCTCCGATGTCTTGAGCCGGCCGGGTATCGCCGGCAGATTCTTGATGGCCTGACGGCCCTGGGGCTTGTCATGGCAATCTACACTGTCGGCGTTAGCCTGTCGCAAGGCTTTACCGCGGGGATTGCCGGGCAATGCATCGTCTATGGCAATCCCGCGGGGACATGGCCTGGGATGCTGGCCCTCTATGCCGCGGCCGTTTGCGCGCCATTCTTCATCAGCAGTGACAGGCGCATTCAAGGAATTGGCGCGGCGCAACTCATGGGTCTTGCGATCGCCTATGGCTTTTACAGGAATGCGCTGCCATCGGTATGGTGCTTCTTCGCAGCCATCGTCAGCGCCTTGATCTACATACGGGGGCGCAGCGTGGTCGCGATGAAGATGCAGGCCATTACACCCTGAGCAGCGATGCGACTTCAAGCGCCATGGCGCGTTCTTCATTCGCAGCCACGACATGAACCTCGAATGGCGGTAGCCAGGCCAGCGAGGAGAGAATAGCTTCCCGCACCTGCACTGCATGCGCGCCGATGCCGCCTGTGAAGATGAGCCCGTCCATCCCCCCCAGCCGTACCGCCATGGCGGCAATGTATTGGGCGGTCTTTGCCGCGAAAAAGGAAAGGGCGAAGATTGCCTGCGGGTCGGCGCTTTCCATTAAGGTTTTCACGTCGCTGCTTATCCCCGACAATCCTTTCAACCCGGATTCCCTGTAGAGCAGGGCTTCAACGGCATCGACGGAAAGGCCGAGGGCCTTCTGCAGATAAAGAACAACGCCGGGATCGATCGCGCCGCACCGCGTCCCCATCGGCAGGCCGTCAAGCGCCGTCAGGCCCATTGTCGTGTCGATACTGCGCCCGGCCAGCATTGCGCACAGGCTGGCGCCGTTGCCAAGATGCGCCACGACCACACGTCCGTCGTGCAGATGTGGCAGGTGCGTTTCCACATGCTGACGGATCCAGGCGTAAGACAGACCATGAAAGCCGTAGCGTCGCACGCCGCGCGCCCTGACACTGGCCGGAAGCGCGAATTCCGTGGCCAGCCTATCTTGGTGTGCGTGAAAGGCTGTATCAAAACAGCCGTACTGCGTGACCCCGGGCAAGTGGTTGCCGACCAGAGCTACGGCGTTTAACGCGTCTGGCTGGTGCAGCGGCGCCAACGGAACAAAGGTTTCAAGACGGCGCATGACCTCGGGTGTCAGCTCCGTGGCCCGATCGTAATCCGGCCCGCCGTGGACGATCCGATGTGCGACAGCGGCAATGCGGTACTGTGTGTTCGCTTTGAGCCAACTCAGGACAGCGTTGACGGCGTCGCCTTGTGTCGTGTCCGGCGGCAGGCTGCGTGCGGGTGCGTCCGCCAATCGAAAAGCGGGCGCGGCGCCGATGCCGTCAATGCTTCCACCGCCAATTTCGGACAGCTCGGCATCCAGGGCGAACAGGCGAAATTTCAAGCTGGAAGAACCCGCATTGAGGGTCAGAAGGGCAGTCTTCTTGTCAGGCGTCATTTGAACAATCCGCGTCGGCGCGCATCTGCCAGGTGCAGGGCGCAGGCGCACGACATCAACCGTGTCTCCGCCGAGTCCGAGCGACTGGTCAGAATAACGGGAACGCGCGCACCAAGCACGATACCGGCTGCCTTGGCATTGGCCAGGTAGATGAGTTGCTTGGCCAGCGCATTTCCGGTCTCGATATCCGGCGCGACCACGATGTCGGCGTCCCCGGCCACGGTCGAGACGATACCCTTCTCGGTGGCGGCTTCTCGGCTGATGACGTTGTCGTAGGCCAGTGGGCCATCGATCACCGCATCCTGGATTTGGCCCCGGTCGGCCATCTTGCAAAGTGCCGCCGCATCGATCGTCGACTTCATGGCGGGGGTGACGGTTTCGACTGCCGACAGAACCGCCAGCTTAGGCTTGCGCGCGTCGCCGAACAGGCTACGCCAGAGCGCGATAGCATTGCGGCATATATCTGCCTTCTCCAACAAGCCGGGCGCGATGTTTACAGCCGCGTCCGTGATAATGAGGGGTTTGGGGTAGCTCGGCACATCTAGCACATAGGCGTGGCTTACCCGGCGTTCGGTGCGCAAGCCGTATCCTGGTGTAATGACGGGTTGCAGGAGCTCATCAGTATGCAGCGCGCCTTTCATCAAGGCGTCAACGTGACCGGATGCCGCGAGGTCCACCGACTTTTCCGCCGCCGCATGGCTGTGTTCGACATCGATCACCTCCCAGTCACGGATGTCGATGCCGCCGGCTGCCTCAAGAATCCGTAGCTTGGGACCAACCAAAACCGGTATGATAAGGCCGCTCTCTGCCGCTGCTCCCGCAGCCTGAAGTGTCTCGTGGGTGACCGGATGTACGATGGCCACCTTGAGGCGCGGCAGTGCCTTGGCCCGGTTCAGAAGCCCGGCGTAGAGATCATGGCCTGTGGTTTCGCTGCGGTAGGGCATGGAGTTCACCGTTGATGGACATAAAGGCCTGGGGCCTCGTCGATAGGAGGGTAGGCTGTATTGCCTGGGGGACGGGCGGGGACGGAAGCGTCGCTGCCATGAGCGACCAGCCACGTTTGCCAGGCACTCCACCACGAGCCGTCACGCCTCTCCGCGTGAAACAGCCAGGCTTCTGGAGACAGGTAGGGTGCGTTCGCGTCTTGATCTGCGAGACGGTAGAAGCGGCCGGCATGTCCGGGTTCGCTCACTATGCCGGCATTGTGTCCGCCATTGGTCAGCACAAAGGTCACGGGGCCTGAAGTCATGAGATGGATCTTGTACACGGATCGCCAGGGCGCCACATGATCGCTCTCGGTTCCAACACAAAATATCGGGAGACGGATGTTTTCAGGGGCGACCGTTTCGTCCAGGACCGTGAAGTGCCCGTCTGCGAAGGCATTGTTCAGAAACAGCTCTTCCAGATATTCGCTGTGCATGCGGTAGGGCATGCGTGTTGCGTCGGAATTCCATGCCAGCAGATCGAACATTTCCGACCGCTGCCCGAGCCAGTAGTCCCGCACCAGATGTGACCAGATGCTTTCGTTCGATCGTAGCATCTGGAACGCGCCAGCCATCTGCCGGGTATCCAAATAGCCTTGAGCCCGCATCATATTCTTCAGGTAGGCGACCTCCGACTCGGTTATGAAGACAGTAATCTCACCGGCTTCTCGAAAATCACCTTGTGCCGCAAACAGCGACAGGCTCTGGACGCGGGCATCGTTGCGGCGTGCCAGCCATGCGGCGAAGATCATGGCCAGAGTCCCCCCAAGGCAATAGCCTGCCAGATGCACGGGCGTATCCGGAATAATGGACGTGACGACATCCAGCGCGGCCTGGGCGCCTTCGCGGAAATAGTCATCCATGCCCCTGTCGCGGTCGGCGCCGCTCGGGTTCTTCCAGGAAATCATGAACACCGTGTGACCGTGGCCGACCAGCCAGCGGACCAGGGAATTTTCCGGAGACAGATCCAGTATGTAGTATTTCATGATCCAGGCGGGAATGATCAGGATGGGTTCCCGCTTAACCGTTTCCGTTTGCGGGGCGTATTGAATCAATTCGATCAGGTCGTTCCGGAATACGACCTTCCCCGGAGTGACTGCGACCGTCTGCCCCGGCTGGTACGCGCGCGTGCCGGGCAGGGGTTGTCCCGTTATTTGCCGCTGCCAGTCGTCGAAGACATGCAGCAGACCCTTGACCAGGGTTTGACCGCCAGAGCGGAGCGCCGCATGGCGGATGTCCGGGTTGGTTGCAATAAAGTTGGCGGGCGACAGGGCATTCAGGATCTGATGCGCGACAAAGTTCACGCCGCGCTCATGTTCCGCGGAGAGGCCGGGAATCGCGGTCGTCGCCCGGTCCCAGAAGGCCTCGGCAAGACGAAAGCCCCGCACATAGTTGCGCCAGGGCCAGCCGCGCCACAGATCCGATGTAAAGCGGGAGTCCCGAACGTGCGCCGCTTCGCTGAAGTGATCCCGTGCATGTACGAACGGGAAGACCAGCAGTTCGGCCTGTCGGCCTGGACACAAGGCAAGGTGCGTCAGCCAGGCGACATACATTTCTGTCAAACCTGCCGGCGTCAGGCCTAATGTAAACCGTGACAGCCATCCCTGGTAGGTCTGATCGGTCTGCTCGCCGAGCGCGCGCATGGCATCGGCCGCAGGGCTTGGAACCAGCTCGGATGGGACGATGGTCTCGATTTTCATGCATAGCTCCCTCGTTGGAACAGTTGCCATGAAACCGGTGGTTTTGACTTGAGGCAGATCAAATCGTCACCTCGCATGACCCATGCACACCTGTAGGCACCGGGGCGGATTGATCTGGGTCAAGGCTGTGCAACCATTATCCCACTACGATTATTGTATGAAACGGCTGTTCCATCTTGTATGTCTCGTTGCGTCGGTCGTTTTAGGCCCATTTCCCACCTTTGCGCAGACCTTGCCGGACGGCGATCTGGTTGGGACATCAGTGGTTCACACCGCCGTCAAGGGCGACACCGTGGCAAGCATTGCCCGACGGTATGACGTCGGGACAGTGGAGCTTCTGGCGGCTAATCCTGGCATCAAAGAGCGCAGGCTGGACGCAGGAGTCGCGTTGACCATTCCTGGCCGGCATGTCCTGCCGGCGGGGGCGCGGAACGGCATTGTCATTAATCTGTCTGAGTTGCGGCTATTCTATTTTATGCCCGATGGCCGGATCATGACCTTTCCCGTGAGCATCGGCAAAGCGGGCTGGGACACCCCGGTAGGATCGACTTTCGTCAAGGGGAAACGGAAAAATCCCGTCTGGATACCGCCGCCGTCCATCCGTGCGCACGCGCCCGGCCTTCCGCAGGTCGTACCTGCCGGACCCAATAATCCACTCGGACGCCACGCGCTCTATCTCGGCTGGGACAGGTACCTCATTCATGGGACCAATGATCCGACCAGTATTGGAAAATCCGTTAGCCATGGCTGTATTCGCATGTATCCCGAGGACGTTGCTACGTTGTTTGAGCAGGTGCCCGTGGGCACGCCGGTGACCTTCGTCGATGAGCCGATGAAATTTGGTCGCTCGGGAGACACGCTTTACCTCGAGGTCACGCCGACCCAGACACAAGGCCGGCGAATTGCTGCTTTCCGGGCGCCTGAGCCAGTGCCGGAAGATGACAAGAGTCTGAGTGAACTCGGCATTCTCCTGTTGGTTCTGCAAATGGTAGGCGCCGAAATCGACTACGACGCGGCCGGGAGGACCGTCCGCGAGCATACTGGCGTCCCTACAGCGATCGGTCGCTAAATCAGGCTCCTAAAACGTGTAAGCCGGTTTTTCGGATCAAGCATGCACCATTACACGTGGCGCCATGGATTGGGCGCCCCGGCGCGGTCAACAGGATTCGTCGTGTACACCGAGAAGATCACAGAGGCGGTCGAGAAACGGCAATTGGCCTGGCAGGATGTGCTGGCGCGCTTCCTTAAGCGGAAACCATTCTGCCCGGTCGAGCTCAGGAAAAGCAGGATATCGACCGCTTCGTGGCGGCCATTCAAGAATGAATGGATTACTGCGCAGCGTCGAGACGTCGAAATCCTGGTTGACGGCGAAAGCCGTAAGACGCTTGCCTGACGGCTGGCGTACTTCACCCAGAGCGATGAGTGGACCGGTAACGCTTTGGCCAGTCTCCTCGGCGAATTCGCGCCTGGCAGCATCTTCAGGGCATTCCGGCGGCTCGAACTCACCCTTGGGAATGGTCCAGGCGCCGTGGTCGCGCCGTTGCCAGAATGGCCCACCCGGATGCGCAAGCATGACCCGCAAGCCGTCGGCTTCGGTGCGGAAAAGAAGAATGCCTGCACTGGTTTTAATCATGGTCGACACATGGCCCTGACGGGCGGTCATCTCAAGACACAAGCGAATTGAGCGTGATCAAATCGCGACGTCATGCGTGCGCTAGACTGGATCGAAACGGGAGACCGCCATGTCAGTCAGGACCATTCTCTGTGTGTACCAAGGAGGTCGCGAAGAGCTCAATGCGCTGGCGAGCGCCTGTATCCTGTCCCATGCCCACCTTGCTCAGTTGCGGATCCTGCACATCGCGGAACCGCCCCCGGGCGGCATGCCGATTCCCCTGGCCGTCGCGCCGGCCTTCTCCGTGCTCAGCGATGGCGACCATCCACGCCTGGTCGAAGCCTCCGAACGGGAACGTACCGAATCGGCCTGCCATTCCGCAGCGGCATTCGCTGTGCGCTACGGTCTCAGATGGACCGAAGACGATATCACCGTCGATCCATCGACGCCCTCTGCGAGCTATCGTGTTCGTGTCGGAAGCGTGGAAGGATGGCTCGCCCACGAGGCCATGACGTGCGATCTTGTGGTTCTCAGTTACGACAACGACCCCCACGGCGACTTCTCGGCCGTCCTCGCCGGCTTGTTTCATACGCGCAGGCCCGTGTTGCTGCTGCCAGCGTCGCCGGGGCGCGTCCTTGATGTCAACGGACGTCCCGGCAACATTCTGGTCGCCTGGGATGGACGCATGGCATCGGCGAACGCGATCCTGGCATCGGTGCCTTTTCTCGTGCACGCCAAAAGAGTCACGCTTTTGACACTGGCGGGGCCGGGAACAGCCGCCGACCGAAATACCGGAACAGATATGGATGCATATCTGCGGAGCCACGGCGTCAATGCGGAACGTCTCCAGCTCGAATGCGAGAAAAGCCGGCGGGGCCAAACCCTGCTCGATACGGCGTCGTCGCGGGACGCCGACTTGATCGTCATGGGAGCCTACGGGACCAGCCATCTTGGAGAAATGCTGTTTGGCGGAGTTAGCGACCATGTCTTGAAACACGGCCGGTTTCCGCTGTTGCTCGCGCGGTGAGGGGGCTTTCATGCGCGCCATGGTCCTTCAATCTCTTGGCCGCGTGGCGGACGATTGCGCGCCGCTATGTCTGCAAGATCTGCCGGTTCCGGCGCCAATGACTGGCGAAGTGTTGATCCATGTCTCGGCGTGCGGCGTCTGCCACACAGAGCTGGACGAAATCGAAGGCAGGACGCCGCCGCCGCGCTTGCCGGTCATTCCCGGGCACCAGGTGGTCGGCCGGATCGCGCATTTGGGTGCGGGCGTCGACGGCCTGGTCATCGGGGATCGCGTGGGCGTTGCCTGGATCTTTTCCGCCTGCGGCAACTGCCTCTATTGCCGCAGCGGGCGCGAAAACCTGTGTTCGCGCTTCCAGGCAACGGGGCGGGACGCAAATGGCGGCTACGCGGAATATATCTGCGCGCCGGCCGCGTTCGTTCATACTATCCCTGACGATCTGAGCGACATCGACGCCGCCCCTTTAATGTGTGCCGGCGCCGTCGGCCACCGTGCCCTGGAGTTGAGCGAACCCGCTAATGGACAAGCGCTGGGCTTTACTGGCTTCGGTGCGTCTGCGCACCTCGTCCTTCAAATGGCAAAATACCGCTTTCCCGACAGCCGCTTCTACGTATTTGCCCGAGATCCCGAAGACCGTAAACTCGCGCAGACGCTCGGCGCGGTCTGGACCGGTACCGCCGACGCCCGTCCACCCGAATGGCTCGACGCCATCATCGACACAACACCGGCCTGGACGCCAGTGGTACAGGCGATGCAGCGATTGAAGCCCGGCGGACGGTTGGTCATCAACGCTATAAGAAAGGAGGATGCCGACAGGTCCGCCTTGCAGCAGCTGGACTATGCCCGCGACCTATGGATGGAAAAAGGTATCAGGTCCGTGGCGAACGTGACCCGCAAGGATGTCCGCGAAGCGCTGATGTGGGCGGCCGAAGCCGATGTGCGACCGCAAACCACAGTCTATCCCCTGGAGGACGCCAATCGCGCCTTGGCCGATCTTAAGGCCGGCCGCGGGCGCGGCGCCCGGGTTTTGACGATTACATCCGTGCCGGCGTCACGTGCTTAACGGGGTCCGCCAAAAGCGCTTAAGGGCTTCAAGCGTGAAAAGGCACACCAAGGCCGATGCAATAGAAAAGGCGATCATGTTCAGGTCAAAAGGCGCTAACTCTAGGGCTCTGCGCGCCCATGGCCATAGGACAAGCGTGCCGGCAGCTCCAGCCAACACGGCGGCGACCACCAGGAGAACCGTATTCTGCCGGGTAAAGGCCGTGAGAACGGAGCTGCTGAAAGAGCGATTGATCAGAGTCAGCATGAAGAGCACCAGTATCAGACTGGCAAACGTCAGTCCGCGCACATAGCCAGGTCCAGCAGACTGAGCCACGAGGACTGGAACGGCAAGCACGGCGAACACCGTCAGACCCTGGCCGACGCCCCACGCGAGTAGCGGCCATGGAATAAGAGGCGCCGCCGGCGCCGCCGGCGGCCGGTCCATGATGTCCGCCTCATCCGGCTCATTCTCAAAGACGAGCGTGCAGATCGGATCTATGACCAGCTCGAGCAAGGCAATGTGGATAGGCCCGAGAATGAGCGGAAACCCGAAAAGCAGCGGGAGCATGGCAATGCCGGCGATCGGCACATGAACGGCGATGATGAAGCACATAGCCTTACGCAGATTGTCATGAATCCGGCGGCCCAGGCGTATGGCCTTGACGATGGCGCCGAAGTCGTCATCCAGAAGGACCAGGACCGAAGCCTCACGCGCGACGTCTGTACCGCGCCCCCCCATCGCAATGCCGATATGCGCCGCTTTCAGTGACGGCGCGTCATTGACGCCGTCACCTGTCATAGCAACGACTTCGCCATTGGCTTTCAGGCTGTCGACAAGGCGCAGCTTTTGTTCCGGCGTGATGCGGGCAAAGACGCTGGTGGTACGGACGCGGGCCGCAAGCGTAGGCGCGTCCATACGTGTAAGCTCGTCGCCTGTGAGAATTTGGCTACCATCAATGCCGGCCTGCCCGGCGATGGCTGCCGCCGTTACAGGGTAATCGCCGGTGATCATCACGATCCGAATGCCAGCGTTGCGCGCCTCCGTCACCGCCGCGGCGACCCCGTCGCGCAACGGGTCAGCCAGCCCGATTAGCCCGATGAAGACCAAGGGAAGATCACGCTGGGAAGCAGGCAGGTCACCATCCCCGACTTTCGCGCTCGCTACGGCCAGCACGCGCAAACCCTGGCGCGCCATTGCGTCGGCGTCCGCCATTATACGCCAGCGTGCCATCTCGTCTAACCGGCACAGGTCGGCAACGGCTTCCGGGGCGCCTTTCGCGGCCGCGAATAGCTCCGCGCCCTCTCGGTGCCAGACTTGTGTCATTGCCATCAGCTCGGGCGTTAACGGGTAGGCTCGCGCCAGTTTCGCTGCCGGCGCTTCCGGTTCTAGGCGTGCCGCCAGCCGGTGAAAGGCAAGCTCCATTGGATCGTATGGCTCTATGTCACTGGCCAGCCGGCCGACAAGCGCAAGCTGTCGCAACGCGTCAGACGGCGGCGCAGGCGTTACCGCGGGTTGCCAGACCTGTCCGTCGCCGAGATGCAGGCTGACGATCGACATGCGGTTCTCGGTCAAAGTACCGGTCTTGTCGCTGCAAAGGACAGTGGCGGCGCCCAGCGTTTCGATTGCCGCAGCATTGCGGGTCAGCACACGTGCACGCGATATCCGCCACGCGCCCATGGCAGTGAAGATGGTCAGGACGACGGGAAACTCTTCGGGAAGCATGGACATCGCCAGCGCGATGCCTGAAAGAATGGCGTGCAGCCAGTCGCCGCGCACGAGCCCATAGAGCACAACCGCGCCGAGGCAAAGTGCAACCGCGCCGACCCCGAAGAGACGCGTCAGACGGCGTGTCTCGGCCTGCAGCCGTGGCGGTTCACGTTTGACGCCCGCGAGCGTTACGCCGATCTGTCCGATGCGGCTGGCGCGGCCTGTCGCCGTGACGGCGGCCAGGCCTTTGCCACGGATCACGAGCGTCCCGGAATAAACCTCGTCGGCCGGATGATGTTTCGGCACCGCCACCGATTCGCCGGTCAAAAGGGATTCGTCGACCTGAAGCGCGTGACTGTCCACGAGCACCCCATCGGCCGCGATTCGGCCCCCTTCCTCCAGCACCATGACGTCCCCCTTGACGACCTCGCGCCCAGGTATCCGTTTGCGCGCGCCGTCCCGGATAACAAGTGCCCGGGGGCTGCTCAGGTCGCTGAGGGCGGCGAGCACCTTCTCAGTCCGTGCTTCCTGCACAACGGTAATCATCACCGACACCGTGGCGAACAGGAGGAGCACGATGGCTTCGGTTGGATCGCCCAACGCCAGGTAGACAAGCCCGGCGCCCAGGAGCAGAAGCATCATGGGTTCGCGGAGGATGGCAAACGCGATCGCCAACGTGGACCGGCTCTCCTGCGACGGAAGTTCATTGGGACCGTCTGCCTTCAGACGCGCCTCGGCTTCCGCGGTACTCAGTCCCCGGTCACGCCGGGTTGCGTCCGAAACGGCGCTCGCCGCTGTTATCGAAGCGGGAGGGACGGCGTGTTCGGCTTGTGTGGACGGCCCATGACCCATCGCTTCGTTCCTTCTGTCGTGCGGCGACCGTATCCGGCGGCACGGTTCTTGTCTTTGACCGGTATCAAGGCGCCTGTCCGGAAGTGACGCGAACGGTAAGCCCCGGCCGGAGCGCATCACTTGGAAACAGCACGATCGGATCGCCCGGGTGCAAACCGCTAAGGACAGGGCGAAACGGACCGCTGGCTTCGCCGATGCGAACCCGTCTGAAAACAAGGCGGTGGTCGCGAACCGTGTAGACTCCCCAGTCGCGCCCGTCGCGAACGAGGGCGTCCGACGGCAAGCGGACGACGTCATCCTGACGGGCTACGAGGACCCGCAAATCAACACGGAACCCATGGCCGAGACGCGGGGCATCCCGCGGAGCGGCAAGTTGCGCGATGACATTGACCCTTTGCTCCTCTACGCCCAGGGCCGAAACCTTCGTGCGCGCGAACGGTTCGATGCGGGTGACCGTCGCGGCGATCGGCGGCCCGCCGCCCCAGTTCTCTACGTAGGCGGGATCACCGGTATGCATGCGAACGGCATCCTGGGTCAGAAACTCCGCCACGACTTCGATGTTGTCAGGATTGCCAATGTCAAGGAGAGGCGTGCCGGCCGCGATAACCGCTTCACTTTGCTGATAAAGCCTCAGCACCTGGCCCGCAGCAGGACTTTTCACCTGGACAATCTCCCGCGTTTCGCCGTTCCCCAGCCCGGCGGCGACGCGCGCCCGCCGCAGGTCCGCCTTCCGTGCCGACAGGGTCGCGTTTGCGACCGTCAGTGCGGTGGCGGCGGCATCGAACGCGGCCTGACTGGCATATCCCGCGCCGTGAAAGAGAAATTGCCCGGAGGAGGCGTGATCAAGGCCGCCCAGAATGTTGAGCAGGGTCGATTTGCCGGAGCCGGACGGGCCCAGCAACATCATTAGTTCGCCGTCTTCGATGTCGAGCGTCACAGCCCGCAAGGCGTGGACGGCCGTGTCGCCACGTCCGTAGGTCTTTTCCAGGCCGCGCAGCTGAAGGGCAATCGTCATAGCCGTCCCGATCAGTGAAGAAATGGATGTTCAGCTTTAGACCTCGGTGGCCAGACGCCCGTGTCGACGCCAGACAACAAACGCCGGTCGCGGGGATACGACCGGCGCAAGGTCCGCAGGCGGCTGTCTGTTTAGCCTCGTGGGGGCCTCCCATTATTTGACAGCCTGCCTGCGAACATTGTCGGCCGCGCCTAGGGCTAGCGCGGCAGACAATGGCTATCGGCGGGCGGCAGCCGCGCCGATCAGTGTTCCTGCGACGAGACCTGCACCAAGCGCGATCGCAACGGCCGCAGTCGGATGGTTGCGGACCTCGCGCCGGGCGGACCGGGACAATTTTTGTCCCTGATCCAGCGTGTCGGCCATCGCGTCTTGCATGCGGTCGGCTGCCCTGGCCAGTCTGTCCGGGATATGGGTTGTCGTTTCCATGAGTGGTTCCTCTCGAGTGGTGGTGGCATAGAAAAGAGATATTAAGACCACCAGTCGTCCGGTGTGTTGATCTCGGTCAATTCCGGCGGCGATCTGCATCCCCGTCAGAGGATGTTGACCATCTGCAACCGGATGCCGCCATCGCCGGACCGTGTGCGGCAGCCCGTGGGCAGAAAGCCGCATCGGGTGAACAGCTCCTGCTGATCAGCGTCGTCCGCAGGGCAGGATACGGTGACGACCGGGACGGACAGCTTCGACCTCAGCATGGACAGGAAGCACTGCAGTACGGATCTGGCCGCGGACAAATCGGCTTCCGGCAGGACGATCCGCAGGGCGGGACCGAAGCGGCGCAGTGCCGGATCGAAGTCCTCGGCGTCGTAGTCGAGCCCAAGGGAAGCAACCGTGCGTCCGCCAGCCTCGGCGATCCAGCGGAACGACTGCGGCCCAAGAGCTTTCAATCGAATATCGGAGCGATCCGGGCGCGGCCCCTGGCAATGCAGGACGGGCAAGACCGTGGGAGGATGAGCAAGGGGAGCAAGTGTCGACATGCGGGCCTCCTGGCCGAGAAAGCAACTCAAGTCAGACTTTGAAGCGCGGCTTGGCGCAGGACGACGACTTGGCGCGCCGATGAAAGACGGATCACACGCGCCTCTTTCAGCTTTGCCAAGGCACGAGACACGGTTTCGATCGTCAGGCCCAGATAGTCCGCGATGTCGATGCGCGACATCGGCAAGTCGATTATGTCCTGCTCGTGCGCATTCTGACGATCCGACATCTCCAGCAAAAAGCCCGCGACGCGTCCAAGGGCGTCGGTTCGCCCAAGCGTCAGCAGGTGGTCCTGCGCCCGGCTTAACGCGCGCAAGGCCATCGCGAGCAGGTTTCGCGAGACCTCGACATCGTGACCCGGCCGAATGATATGCAGCCGAACAATTGTCACCGCGTCGGCAAAGAAATGGCGTTCTGCATCGACTTCGAAGCCAAATACCTCTCCGGGCATGTGAAATGCGCAGATCTGGCGGCGCCCATCCGCCAGGAGGCGGTAAATGCGCACCACGCCCGAAACCACCTGGTAGAGCGACCCGGACGGGTCGCCTTCGGCGTAGATTTCCGTCGCCGGCGCAAAACTCATGACCGGACCAGCGGGAGGGGGGATTTCACGGCGGGTCGGATTATGGTTAACGGGTGTGGCGTCGAACATGGGTCGCCTCCAAGGCTCTGCTTGGTAGACAGTATTGCGAAAAACGCCGTTCTCCGTAATTCGGTTGTTCCCTTAAGTAGGACTACCTAGAG
>CBFGPQ010000043.1:0-23396 GCA_965650705.1 uncultured Asticcacaulis sp.
ACGTTACGACGCGGGTTTCGACCGTGTCGTAGAGGATTTCGCGCGAGCGCAGGAACTGCGGCATGATGCCAAGCACCTGGCCGCCGGCGTCGTGGGCAGCGCGCGCCGTTTCGCCCATCAGGCCGACGCCGCCGCCGCCATAAACCAGGCGTACACCAGCTCCGGCCAGGATCTGGCCCAGATCGCCCGCCGATTGCTTGTAAATTTCGTCATTGCCGAAGGAGGAGCCGCAATACACACATACGGACTTAATGTCGGACTTGGAAAGAGGCATTTTTACTTTGACCTGAAACACCGTTTTTGGGAGGTAAGTGTAAGCCCGTCCGGGACTTTTCGGAAGCAATATACCGCACAACCATGAAAAAGATGTCTCTGTCGCCACGGTTGCTACTGCTGTTCATCGCGCTCGCGGCGACCGCGGCCTGCCAGCGCGGGCCCGAAGCAGCACACAAGGACTATGCCGAGGCGCTGAAGGCGGAAGGCTATGCCGCGGCGCCGGTCATTACGGCGGTAGCACAGAGCGGGCCGGGCACACTTATCATCACCGGCCAGGCGCAGCCCGACGGTCGGGTGCGTGTCCTCTATGGCCAGCAGCGCGCCATTGGTGTCACGGCCGACGCCAATGGCAGGTTCTCGGCGGAATTGCCCGCCGGACCGGAAGGCAGTGTCTACGACCTGTCAACCGAGGACAATGGCCGGCTGATCCACGCCGAAGGACGTCTGTTCGTTCCGCCGGGGCAGCCGGCCAAGGCCGTACTGCTGCGGCCGGGCACGTCCAGCTTGCCGGTCGCCCCGCAGGGGCTCGGCATCGCGATCGTCGACTATGATTCGGCGGGCGCGCTGGGCATTACGGGCCGGGCAGGGCCCAACGCGGCGTTGGACGTGCTGGTCGATGGCGAAATCCGCGCCCAGCCTACGGCGCGGCCTGACGGCGTGTTCACGGCCATGACCCAAATCGCACCGCCCGGAGTCGAGGCACGTACCATCGTCTTGTCGGCCGACGCAGCCAGCACGTCATGGAGGCGCGAGATCGCGGTGACGAAGCCGGGCGCGGGCGACCATGTTACCCCCATACCTGAAGGCTGGCGCGTGGACTGGACCCTGCCGGGCGGGGGCACGCAGACGACGTTGGTGTTTTAATGTAGCGCCGCGGGACGCCTACATCATCTCGTCTTGCTTCTGCTTCGTAGACGAGAACAGCTTCTTCAGGAACTCGGTCACGCCGTGGCGCTTGGCTTTGCGCGACACTGCGTCCTCGCTGACCAGCCAGGCGATCTGGACGACGCGGCGCTCGCCCTCGAACGGCTTGTGGCCGTGCCAGGAATTGTCGAGGCGAGGGAAGGCGATGAAATGGCCGTAGCCCGGATTGACCTCTTGGGTGCCGGGACCGTCCTGGTCGGGGCCTTCCAGGAAACGCAGGTTTCCGCCGCTTGTGCCTTCGCGATTGAGATAGATAAGAGCGGAGGCCAGCTTGTCGGCGCCGTCGGTATGCGGGCGGCCGTCTTTCAGCGCCGACCATTTGCGCACTGTCACCCAGGTGGGTTTGCCAGTCAGGTCTACGCCCAGCTTTTCACCGACCGCCTTGGCGAACTCAGGACCGCGCACCTCGGCCAACAGGGCCTTGAACGCCGGCCCCATTGGAAAATCTTCCGGACGCATGAAACCGGTCTTGTTGATCTGCGGGAAGTCGCGCTCGATCTCGTCCTGCGCGTCAGGCGGCAATATGCCCTCGCCAATCAGGTTACGGAACGGGTAGTCGGAAGCCGGGGTGGTGGCGATGGCGTCATAACGCAGCATGGGCAGGCACTCTTAGCGAAGATCTTTGCCCAATATAGCACGCGTCGCCATGATCGCCAGACGGCATATAACATTGACGGTTCGCACTTGGTTCGCAAGCGAAGTGATGCATGGGTTGCGGAATGCAATTGTAGTGAGCGCCTATACCGTATGTGCGCGATTTTATGAATTAATTATCAATAGCATCCGCCAATATATTGCGCGGACATGGATGCGGCTTGCAAAATGATAGCGTCAACATGGAGGTATTTTGATGCTGGATGACCGTGACCGCCGACTGCTGGCCTGGTTACAACGCGACGCGGACATGCCCTTGAGCGATCTGGCGGAACGAGTCCACCTGTCGCCGTCGGCCTGTTCGCGTCGGGTCGCGCGATTGAAGGAGGAGGGTTATATCCGGCGCAGTGTGGCCGTGCTCGACCGCGACAAGATGCAGGTCCCCACGACTGTCTTCGTCATGATCAAGATGGCGCAGCATAAGACCGACTGGCCCGATCGGTTCCGCGAGTCTCTGAGTGACATCGCCGAGATTGTCGAAGCGCACCGGCTGGCGGGCAGTCTCGACTATCTCCTCAAGATCGTCGTCGGCAATATGGCGCATTACGACGCGGTCTATAAGCGGATCATCAGCCGCATTGAGCTTCTGGATGTGTCCTCCTGTATCTCGATGGAAACGCTGAAGGACGATCCGGCGCTGCCGACCGCTTACGCGTAAATTAGATACTGTCCGTATCGGGCTCGAGGTGGGCATCGACGACAGGGGGTGCGTCGGCCGGCTCCACATAGTCATAGCCGCCGTCCATGGCCTCGAGGTCATTGGTGCCGGCGGCGTGGCTGGTCTCGGGCGGGGTGATGAGGAAGAGGGCGGCGCATACAGCGATCAGCACCATGGCGAGAAAGGCGAAGAAGCTGCCGGACAGGGCGGGATTTTTCATGATGGCGACCTCAGGAAAACCAGTAACGGGAGGCGGTCATCCGCCTTGGCTGGTCATCATTCTGGGTTGCGCCACGCTAAGGACGAAATAGCATCGATAAGGCCGTCGGGTAAAAAGCACGCAGAGAAAACCGCTAATGCTTCTCTTGCTTTTTAAAGGCTGGCGTTTGCAGGCGCGGGGGACGTGGCGTCGGCAGTAGCGGCCGCGTCTATGGCGACCGGTTCGCCGGCGACGATTTCGCTATCCGAAAGCAGGCGGGCCTCGACGACCGGCGGAGCGTCGGCAGGTTCGACCGAAACATAGCCGCCGTCCATAGCGGCGCCCGGCAAGGGATGCCCGGCGGCGGCGTGGCTCGACGGTGCGGGAGTGGTGAAGGCTATAGCGGCGCCGACGCCGATCAGAACCAGGCCGAGAAAGGCGGCGAAGCCCTTATTGAGAGTCGCTGTTTTCATGACGCACTCCAGCACGCTAAGAACGGTGTTCTTCGTACGGAACCACGTCGCGGGTTTACAAAAGATGAACGCCGCCCGAAGGCGGTTGTTCATGTCGACAATGTCGGAAAAAAAACGGTGGCTCCCTGAGCTGGACTCGAACCAGCGACCATTCGATTAACAGTCGAATGCTCTACCAACTGAGCTATCAGGGAATGCTTAGCCGTGTTGAGGAGCGGCGTATAGCAAGGCTCCCGTACCTATTGCAAGCTGAAAGCTGAAATTTATTCACAGCTTTCCAAATTTTCCTGAAATCCCATCCTTAAACGAAAGAAAGGCCCGAAAAAGCTTCGGGCCTTTGAAAGTTTGGTGATGGTGGGTGTCTTCAAAAAAGCAAAGACACCCTGTTCATGAATGATTTGCCTTAACGAGGGGTAAATATTTCGAGACTTCGGATAACGCGGTCACTTTTGTTTCAAAGCTGGGCCGATGGTTTCGATTTCATCGGTCAGAATGCCCATGCGCCAGCTGTCCGGGACATCATCCAGATCCTTGACGGAATCTATGCCTTCAACGCCGTTCGTGTTTTTATTGTTGCCCAAAAGGTAGATCTCGCTGCCGGCGTCGCGGAAACGATGTTGCAAACGATTTGGGTACCCCCAGGCGAGCCAGGCAAACTTGCCTGGCAGGAAGACCGTCGTGTTGCGGCAGGCCTTGGGCATGTGGCCGCTCCAGCCCAGCATAAGGTAGCCCAAGGCGCAGCTTTTCAGCGTCTTTTTGCTGAAGGCGCGCATGCCAGGCGCGATTTCACGCAGGCGCGCTACCGGCCGGTCGCCGCCATAGGCCGACAGGCGGGGACTCATCAGAGAGTTGGCCTTGAGGTAGGCGACAAGTCTGTCCGCTTCCGTGGGATCATTGCTCTTGATGTTGATCAGGAAGCGCTTGTCGGGGAAGGCATCGAGCGCCTGTTTCAATGACGGCATCTGACCCTTGAACTTGCCGCGGAACGGATAGGTCTTGCCGCCGTCGGCCGTATAGCCGTGGCCGATGTCCAACACCTGAAGTTCCGCGAGGGTGTGTTCGCGAGTAACGCCGTGGCCATCTGTGCGGCAGTCGAGGGTCCAGTCGTGGAAGACGGCGAACTGGCCGTCGGTCGTCGGATGGACGTCTATCTCGATGATATCCGCGCCGGCTTCGAAGCCGGCCTTCATCGACGGCAGGGTGTTTTCCAGAAAGGCGTGCCTGGGCGGCAGCATGCGGCTGGCCGTGCAGGTGTCCCGTGTCAGGCCCGTACGGTCGTACTGCTGATAGACGCCGCGATGCGCCAGGATCGTCCTTTGTCCGGACGGCTTCGGTGCCAGTTCCGATGAATTGATGACAAACAGGCTCAAAACCGCGACCGCCAGGCCTCCGGTGAACCAGAAACGCTTTCGCATCTGTGTATCCCCTCACGCCGGCAATCCGTGCCGTCGCTCGCAAGGTGCGCCCCGATGTGGCACAGTGCCGCACGCGCGCTTCTGGGTCAATATGTCGGGAAGTGGAGGCCTGACCGGGAGTCGAACCCGGCTACACGGATTTGCAATCCGCTGCGTCACCGCTCCGCCATCAGGCCTCAAGAGCGAAGGGGTGAGCTATCAGATGAATGCGGCCACCGCAATTCCCCCACGCTGTTTTTTTGTGAAAAACCGCTGGCGCAGTGAAATAGCGCTTAAGAACAGGCGCGAAAGCTTGCGCGGGGGCGTAAGCGTTTTATTATGCGCCGCAAACCGCTTGGCGAGTCTTGAAAAAGTCTGTAATCGCCTTCCGTTCAGTATTATGGTCTCTTACGAGTTCAGGGGCAGTCCACATGGATTTCCATGCCGCACGGCAAAACATGGTCGAATCGCAGGTCCGCGTGAACGACGTCACCGATACGCCGCTGCAACTGGCGATGCGCCACGTTGCCCGCGAACGGCTGTGCGCGCCGTCTCAGGCCTTCTGCGCCTATGGCGATGTCGAACCGCAGATCGCCCCGGGCCGGGTGCTGATGGCGCCGCGCGATATCGCAAAGCTGCTCCAGACACTCGAGCCGCGCAGCGGCGAAAAGGCCCTGTGCATCGCCGCGCCCTATGCCGGCGCGGTGCTGGCCACAGTCGGACTTAACGTCACGGTTCAGGAAGGCGATCCGCGCACCATGGCGGTGATCGAGCCCTACCTCAAAGAACTGAAAGTGGCCACGGCCGTCGCCGACCTCAGGGCGCCGGTCGGCGCCGCCTATGACGTCATCGTCGTCGAAGGCGCCGTGGCCGAGTTGCCGGCCGCGTGGCTTAAAGCTCTGAAGCCTGGCGGACGCTTAGGTGTGGTGCTCAAGGATGGGCCCGTCGGCCGTGCCCGCCTTTATATCCGACTGGAAGCCGGCTTCTCCGAACGCGAAGTCTTTGATTCGTCGCCGTCGACACTGCCGGGCTTTGCCCGGACCCCCAGCTTCGAATTTTAACCATAACGTCTTGTCTGGGCATTTCCGGGCGGATTCGTTTGGAATTTGTTATCGGTTGCGTAGGTAAGAGATTAAAGGTTTCGGTTGTTGCCTTTTTCTGACAGCCAAAAGTGCTGGAATATGAAAAAAGCTTAACTGGCCGGTGTGTGGCGTTTCTGGCAGGTTGCATTTGTAACGCATTTTGCGGCGGGCAGGGGCTGGAACGCTCCTACCCGCGACGAACTGGCTCGGATACAACGAGCCGCGCCTAAGATGCGCGGCCGTTTCTTTCTTTGGGGTGCTTCATGAGCAAACGGGTTTTGATTTCAGCTGTGGCGATATCGCTGATGGCTTTCGGCACGGCGGGGACGTCCTACGCGGAGACCCTGTCGGACGCCATCGCGATGGCCTACGCCAACAACCCGACGCTGGCGCGGGCGCGGGCGCTGCAGCGCGGCCAAGACGAAGGCTACGTGCAGGCGCGTTCGCAACTGGGGCCGAACGTCGGCTTCGGATTCGACAAAACCTATCACGACCAGGACCAGTCGTTCGCGGCCGGTAACCAGCGTTCGACTCAAGGCCTGAGCTTCTCCGCCTCGCAGAACCTGTTCGCGACCGGCGGCCTGTCCTCGCAGATCGATGCCGCCAAGTCGGGCGTTCTGGCGGGCCAACAGGACCTGCGTTCGATCGAACAGCAGGTGCTGCTGAATGTGATCGACATCTACACTTCGGTCCGCCGAGACCAGGAAGCGCTGCAGATCAGCCAGGACAATTACAACATCCTCAAGCAGCAGTTGGACCAGACCACCGCCCAGTTCGAAGCGGGGCAACTGACCCGCACCGACGTCGCGCAGTCCCAGGCTCGTCTGTCGGCTTCGGCCGCCGGCCTGGCCCAGGCGCAGGCGCGTCTCGACAGTGACCGCGCGACCTACGTCGCCATCGTCGGCCAGGCGCCGACGGCTCTTGAGCCGGTTCCGGACATTCCTGGCCTGCCCGCCACGTTCAACGCGGCGCTGGACACTGCCCAGACCAACAACCCTGATCTCCAGGCCGCCAGCTTCGCGGCGGATGCCGCCGCCAGCCGTGTCAAGGCGGCCCGTTCGGCCTTCGGGCCTCGCGTTGCCCTGTCGGTCAGCTCGGCCCAATCGGGCTTCTCCGGCCAGCTCGGCAGCTTTGAGGACGAGCAGCAGACGACCGCGGGCCTGCGCGTGACCGTGCCGCTGTTCAGCGCCGGCCTGAACGGATCGCGCGTCCGTGAAGCCATGGAAAACGAAACGGCCGCCAAGTTGACGGTCGAAGAAACCCGCCGCAATGTCGTATCAACCGTGTCCCAGGCCTGGTCGAACATGATAGCCGCCCGTTCGGCTGTCGTGTCGAATCAGGAGCAGGTCCGCGCGGCCGCCGTCGCCGCCGAAGGCGTCAAGACTGAGCAGCAGGTTGGCCTGCGTACCAATATCGAAGTGCTGAACGCCGAGCAGGAGTATCGCGCCGCACAGCTCGACCTCGTCAACGCCCAGCGCAATGCTTATGTCGCCGCCGCCCAACTGGTGTCGGTGACGGGTAATCTGACGCCGAACCTGTTTGGCGCCAATGTCGAGCTTTACGACCCGAACGCCAACTTCAAGAAGGTCAAGAACAAGGGCTGGACACCGATTGAACCGGTCGTGAAGGCCGTCGATGGCGCCGCCGCACGCTTCCTGCCGGACGGCAAGTAAGCAGTCGTTTGATTTCGCATAAAAAGGGCGCGGGGCCGAAATGCTCCGCGCTCTTTCTGTTTGGCCACAGAAAATTATCGGCTTACACGAATTTCGCGGCCTCTCTGGTCTGATAAGAGTTGAAAAAAAACGCGAATAAGTGTCCCCTGCGGATGGCTTCAATTTCCGAACCCGATTCGCAGTAGACATAAGACAATGGCAGAACAATCCGCACACGAACCGACTATGGAAGAAATCCTCGCATCGATTCGCCGCATCATCTCGGAAGATGACGCGCCGGAGGATGCTGAAGCCAAGGCCGCGCCTGAGCCAGAAGTGGCGGCTGCGCCCGCGCCGGAACCCGAGCCCGAGGTCGAGGACGCGCCCGAGGAAGACGTGCTGGAATTGACCGAAACCTACGAAGCCCCCAAGGGTCCGGTGTCGATCGGCGACATCGATGCCTACGAGCCTGAGGAGGTTGTCGCGCCGGCACCTGCGCCCGCGCCGGAACCCAAGCCTGCACCGGCGCCGAAGGCACCGGCTGCCGCCGGTGGACTGGTCAGCGAGCGCACCGAGTCGGTGGCCGCTTCGGCCTTCGGTTCCCTGACCGGCGCCTTGCTGGTGCCTAAGAGCGACCGCACCCTGGAAGACGTGACGCGCGACCTGCTGCGTCCGCTGCTCCAGGCCTGGCTCGACGAAAACCTGCCGGCGATCGTTGAAGAGCAGGTCCGTCTCGAAGTCGAGCGGATTGCTCGCCAATCCCGCCGTTAAAACCTAGATTTCCCAACCTTCAGAGGTTAAGAGAGCGGCTCACATCAGTGCGCCGCTTTTTCTTATTGATCGATCATCATGCTTGAAAAGACTTTCGACCCGTCCGCCGTTGAACCCCGCCTGTATAAGATGTGGGAAGAGTCAGGGGCCTTTGCGCCGAAAGGTGAGGGCGAACCCTTTTCGATCGTCATTCCGCCTCCCAATGTGACGGGCAGTCTGCACATCGGCCACGCGCTCAACAATACGCTCCAGGACGTGCTGACGCGCTTCGAGCGCATGCGCGGAAAAGCGACCTTGTGGTTGCCAGGCACCGACCATGCCGGTATCGCCACTCAGATGGTTGTGGAACGGCAACTGGCCGCTTCGGGTACCAATGTCGGCCGCCGCGAGATGGGCCGCGACGCCTTTGTCGCCAAGGTATGGGAGTGGAAGGCCGAGTCGGGCGGTACCATCGTGCGCCAGTTGCGCCGTCTTGGCGCATCGTGCGACTGGTCACGCGAACGCTTCACGCTCGACGATGGCCTGTCGGCTGCGGTGCGCAAGGTCTTCGTCCAGCTCCACAAGGACGGGCTGATGTACCGCGATAAGCGGCTGGTCAACTGGGACCCGCACTTCCAGACGGCCATCTCGGATCTCGAGGTCGAGCAGAAGGAGGTCGAGGGCGCCTATTACCACTTCGCCTATCCGCTGGCCGACGGTGTGACCTATCAGCATCCGATCAAGGATGAGGACGGCAACGAGACGTTTGAAACGCGCGACTATATTGTTGTGGCGACGACCCGGCCCGAAACCATGTTGGGCGATACCGGCGTGGCCGTTCACCCCGAGGATGAGCGCTACAAGGGCCTGGTCGGCAAGTTCGTCACCCTGCCGATCGTCGGCCGCCGCATTCCCATCGTCGCCGATGAATACGCCGATCCGGAAAAGGGCTCGGGCGCGGTCAAGATTACGCCGGCGCACGATTTCAATGACTTTATGGTCGGCAAGCGCGCTGGTCTCGAAGCCATCAACATCATGGACGCCTATGCGCGCCTGAACGATACGGTGCCGGAGCAGTATCGCGGCCTCGACCGCTTTATCGCGCGCAAGGGCATCATCCAGGAGATGGAAGACCTCGGCCTATTGAAAGGCATCGAGAAGACGCGCCACGTCGTGCCGCACGGCGACCGTTCGGGCGTGGTCATCGAACCCTACCTGACGGATCAGTGGTACGTGAATGCCGGTGAACTGGCCAAGGAAGCCATCAAGGCCGTCGAGGATGGCCGCACCGTGTTTGAGCCGAAAAACTGGGAAAAGACCTATTTCGAATGGATGCGCAACATCGAGCCGTGGTGCGTGTCGCGCCAGCTGTGGTGGGGCCATCGTATCCCGGCCTGGTACGGTCCGGACGGTCATGTCTTTGTCGCCATGAGCGAAGCGGAGGCGCAAGAGCAGGCCGTTGCACACTACGGTAAGGCAACCGAGCTTACCCAGGACGAGGATGTTCTCGACACCTGGTTCTCGTCGGCCCTGTGGCCGTTCTCGACCATGGGCTGGCCGGAGAGCACCGAAGATCTCAAGCGCTTCTATCCGACACATACCCTGATCACCGGTTTCGACATCATCTTCTTCTGGGTTGCCCGGATGATGATGATGGGCCTGCACTTTACCGGCGAGGCGCCGTTCAAGCGCGTCTTCATCAACGCCCTGGTCCGCGACGACAAGGGCCAGAAGATGTCGAAGTCTAAGGGCAATGTCTTAGATCCGCTGGTGCTCGTCGACGAGTTCGGCGCCGATGCCCTGCGCTTTACCCTGACCGCCATGTCTGGGCAGGGACGCGACATCAAGTTGGCCAAGCAACGTATTGAAGGCTATCGCAATTTCGGCACAAAGCTATGGAATGCCACGCGCTTCTGCCAGATGAACGAGTGCCAGCGCCAGGCCGGTTTCGATCCGTCGGCCGTTAAGCTGACGCTGAGCCGCTGGATTCGTGGCGAAGTCGCCAAGACCAATGCCGCGGTGACCTCGGCCCTGGAAGCCTGTGCCTTCGACGACGCCGCCAATGCACTTTACAAGTTCATCTGGAATGTCTTCTGCGACTGGTACCTGGAACTGGCCAAGCCGATCCTGAACGGCGACGACCAGGCGGCGACCGACGAAATCCGTGCCGTGACGGCGTGGGTGCTCGACCAGGCCATGATCATGCTTCACCCCGTCATGCCTTTCCTGACTGAAGAATTGTGGCAGCAGACAGGCGGAGAAGGCATGCTGATGACTGCATCGTGGCCCGTCTTCGACGCAGCAACCATTGATCTGGCGGCTGATGAGGAGGTCAACTGGCTGGTCGATATGATCAGTGAAATCAGGTCGATACGTTCGGAAATGAATGTGCCGGGTTCGGCGCGCGTGCCGCTTAGCCTCTTGGGTGCGTCCGACGTCACGCGTGAGCGTATTCAAACCCACGAGGACCTGATCCTGTTCCTGGGCCGCGTCTCCGACGTCAAGGTGTCCGACAGCGCGCCCGCCGGCTCCGTGCCGTTCGTGGCCGGCGAGGCGACGGCGCACCTGGCGATCGCTGAATTCATCGACGTCAAGGCCGAGCAGGCGCGCCTGACCAAGGGCATCGCCGATTTCGACAAGACGATCGACGGCGTCAGGCGCAAGCTCGACAACCCGGAATTCGTTCGCAAGGCGCCGGAGGAGGTTATCGAGGAAAACCGCGAGCGCCTGGCCGAAGCCGAAAACGGCAAGGCCAAGCTGGCCGTAGCGCTGGAACGGCTTAATTCCGTCCAGTAACCACGGCGGCTACTGCCTGACGAACAGCCAGTACCGGCTGCGTCATCCAGGTCCTGACCCGATGGCGCCGACGGCGCAGGGTCAGGGCGGCGGTGGCGAACAGGATGGCGACGCAGAGGAGGAGGGTGTGGGGGATCAGGCTCAGGACCTGAATGCCGATAATGCTCGTCAGGAACTCGGCCAGCATGCCAAGGGCAAACGTCCAGCTAAGCGCGACAAAGCCTTTTCGGCTCAGGGTCTGTGATACCATGACGACCAGCGCGATCGCCGGAAACAGCAGGTAGAAGTCGAAATTGTATTCGAACAGGCGCGGATTGATCATCTGCGCCACGCCCAAGCCTAAGGTGACCCTGTCTTCACCAGCCATCCGGTTGCCCTCGGCGACAATCAGGCCAGCTGCAACTATGATACTGGCGAATATGGCATAGAGTGCGTATGCCAGGGGCGTATTTTCGTCGACGCCCAGCGATGAAAAGGCCAGGAACAGGCCGCGCCCGGGTTGTTCATCGAGGACAATACGCGCCAGGAAGGCGCGCCACTCGCCCAGAAGCGGTTCGGCTGTGGCGATCAGCACGGCGAATGCCGCCAGACCGGCAGTCAGCGCCGCGCCGAAGGCCGTCAATCGGCGCCGCCACGGCCTGTCCTCGAACAACAGGACGATCAGGGCGGTCAGGAAGAACGGTTTGACCACGGCCGCGACGATGACGACGGCGATGAACAGCCAGCGCGCACGGCGGATGAGTAGCGAAGCGCCGATGATTGCCGCCTGCAGGATCGCGCCGATATTGCCGGTGGTGATGGGGCTGCCGCGAATGGCCATCAGGCTCATCAGGCGCATGGGGAAGGGCACGCCCGGCATGGGCCGCAAGACTGTGTACCAGATGAGCGTCGAGATCGAGACGGCCAGTACGGGGAGATAGGCCCAATGCATGCCCCACGCGCCCAGGGTCTTGACGAGTGGCGCAAAGGCTTGCGCGACTTGCGGCGCGTAGACGTAGGCCGCGGCCTCAAGACCCTGGCAGGACGCGGGCAAAACATATGGGGACTGCCCGTGGCCCACGCGCCACGCGCCACAGACAACGGCGTCGAAATCGCCAAGCCACCAGCCGCCTTGACCAAAACGGCTCGTCAGCGCGCTTAAGGTAGGCTCAACCGCAAAAAGAAGCAGCACCCCGAAAAGCCAGCGCCTCTGCGCATGCGTGCGAAGCCAGGTAACGGCGTCCATGTCATACTCCGGCCCCCGCCGTGCCGTTTATTGAAACCAGCCTGACGCGGTGGTCAATACCTTGCACTGCACAAATACCGTTGCGCGGACAGTGGTGGCGTTTTTCTGCCGCATTCCTTTGACCTTGTAAAAGCAAGTTTGACTCATTAATGGAACGGTTTGCCCGGAACCTTATATGGCCGGGCGGGGTAGCCTTGGCCCCGGCCGGGTCGAATTTGGGAGTGGTTTTTGAGCGACGTTGGACAACGCCCTGCGACGGATGGCGCCCGCCCTGCGCCCGATCTCAGCCTGGTTATCTGTACACTGAACGAAGGCGCGGCCATCCGGTCGGTCATTGACGAAATCTGCACGACGCTGGAAGGCATCAGCCACGAAATCATCGTGGTCGACGACAATTCGCAGGATCAGACACAGTCGGAAGTCCTGGAGGTTGCCAAGTCGCGCCCCAATGTCCGCCTGCACGTCCGCTATGACGAGCGCGGCCTGTCCTCGGCCGCTATCAAGGGGTGGGATATCGCCCATGGCCGCTATCTGGGGGTGATGGATGGTGACGGCCAGCACGACCCGGCGGCCATTCGCGCGCTGGCGGAAATGATTCTGCGAGGCGACAAGGATCTGGTCTGCGTGTCGCGCTATATCGGTGAGACGGATACGGGCCTGAGCTGGTTCCGGGACCTGGGCTCCAAGGCCGCGACCGCCGTGACCGGCATGGTTTTGAAAGTGCCGCTGACCGATCCGATGAGCGGCTGCTTCATGATGACGCGCGAATATTACATGTCGGCGCGGCCCAAGCTGACGGGCGTCGGTTTCAAGATCCTGGTCGATGTCGCGGCGTCATCCAGCATCAAGCCGCGATTCGGTGAGATCAAGGCGGCCCTGCGCCAGCGCCAGGGCGGGACGTCCAAACTGGATATCCGCGTTGTGCTCGACCTTGGCGCGCTGCTGGTGGAAAAGGCGACCAAGGGTGTCCTTCCGGCGCGCTTCGTGCTGTTCGGAGGCGTCGGCGTCACGGGCGTCTTCGTCTACATGGCTGTGCTGATCCTCAGCCACGAGTTCCTGCGTGTCGGCGGCGAACTGCCGGTTTACCGCTACACGGTCTATTGGGACGACATTACGAACTACGGTCTTGCGATCTGGTTGTCGATGACCTGGAACTTCTTCATCAACAATTCAATCACCTTCCGCGACAAACGCCTGAAAGGCTGGGCGATGATTCGTGGCCTGTTCGGCTTCTATTTCGCCTGCGGCGTCGGCGCGCTCCTCAGCCTCGGTCTGTCGATCCTGATGAAGCAGTATCTGGGCGTGCATTGGTTCCTGTCGGGCGTCTCGGCGGCCCTGCTCAGCGGCGTGTGGAACTACTGGGCGTCGACCGTTCTGTCGTGGCGCCAGAAGAAGCCCGCGAAAAAGGCATAAAAAAGCGCCTGAGGCCAGGGTTAGCCTCAGGCGGTAAGGGCTTCAGGAATTCAAGCGATATGCCAAAGGCGATTTCGGCATTCGCGCGGGCAAGCTGCCTAGACTTACCAATCGTCGCGACGGTCGCGGCGATCTTCGCGACGGTCATAACGGTCTTCGCGGCGATCATAACGATCCTCGCGGCGGTCATAACGGTCTTCACGACGGTCCCAGCGGTCTTCGCGGCGGTCGTAGCGATCGTGGCGACGATCATAGTGCCGGTCATGATATGCGTAGTTATAGCGGCATTTGGTATTGTTCTTGCCGATTTCGGCCCCGATGGCCGCACCAGCAATGGCGCCTATGACCGTGCCCGCACCCTTGTTGCGGCGGTTGGAAGCGCTGTTGCCGACGGCCGCGCCGGCAACGGCGCCCACGACCGCGCCGGTCGTTGCGTTATCGCTGCGGCGCTCGCGGCAGCTTTCGGCCGACGCCGCAGCGGGAATCATGGCGGCCAGCAAGGTGACCGACAATATGCCGGCAGCGGCGAACTTCGTCTTGGATGTCAGTTTACGCATGGCACGTCTCCTTAAGTTTCAGGTCCCGGCCGTGGCAGTCTGTGCTCGGCGTCTGACAGTTACCTTAGACAGCCGAATATGAACGGCGCTTGATAAGTTTGTTCATCTTCGTTCAGGAAGCGGTGGGCCCGGCCTACCAGTGGCGATGATGGTGATGGCGGGACCTGCCGCGATAATAGCCGCGTGGCGCATAGTACCGATCGCGATAATAGCGGCGGCGCGGCTCGACATAGACGACGCTTGGAGCGACATAGACGCGGGTGCGATAGCTCGGACGGTCATTATAGTAATAATCGTCGTCGTAGCCGTAGTCGCGGCGGTCGTAACGATCGTCATAGCGGTCATCGTACCGGCTGTAATAGCAATCCGTGCCGCTGCGCCCGATCGAGGCGCCGAGTGCCCCGCCGATGATGGCTCCGGCGGCGGTGCCCGTGCCACGCGAATGCCGGCCTGAAGTGCTATTGCCGATGGCTGCGCCGGCGATGGCCCCGACCACGGCGCCAGCCGTGGCGTTGTCGCGGCGGCGTTCATAGCAGTCCTGGGCAGAAGCCGCGGCGGGAATGGCGACGATGGCCGCGGCCAGGGAAAGGGCGAGGGGGTTGAAGATCCTGATCATGGGGCGGGGCTCCTGTACTCTGGCGGCGCATGATGGGACTTGGCCGTCATATTGCGGCAATTTTAGACCATCGAACCTGAACCGCGGATAACAAGTCCGTTCATAGCCAGGAGTCACCAGTTGCGGCGCGGCCAGCGATATTCATAGGCCGTGCGGCGGTCCAGACGGTGCCGATAACTGTAGTCATAGGCGCTGTAGTCATAAAGCTGGGGCCGTTTGTGCCAGCGCCCATAATAGTAAGCCTGGCTGCAGCCGCACCGGTTCCAGTACCAGCGCGGCGGGGTGCGGACGACGCCGTCGCGCCAGCCTTCCTGCTCACCCACGCGCGGATCGCGCGGCGGCGTACCCTGGTAGGCGTAGTATTCGCCCCTCAGATAGTCGCGCGCGACCTGGTGGCCGGCGGGAGGGCGGTCGCCGGGATAGCGGTAGCCTTCATCGAAGACCCGCTCGTCCTCGGGATAATCATAGAAGCCATCATACCGACCGTCATAGCCGTAGTCCTGCGCCATGGCCGGGACGGCGATCGTCAGCGCGGCAATGGCCGCGAGGGTAAGCTTTGACACGAACATCAGCCGTCTCCTTGCAAACCTGCCTGGATAAAGACAGGTGAGAGTGAACGCGCACGTATTGAGATGATCGGACTGTCAGAGCTGACGGCAATTTGCGAAATGTCGAAGCGCGGCGGCTTTTCAAAAAAAATGGTAAACGCGCTTGATGCGCCAAAATCGTGCGGCGCCTATTCCATCCAACGGGGCCAGCGCGTGTGGCGATGACGGCCAGATCGGGTGTCGGCGGACAGATAGTGGTCGTTACGAATATAGATCCGCTTTACGACGCGCGTTTCAGCGCGAGACGTTTCTTCGTGATGGCCCTCGTGATGGCCCTCGTGATGGAAGGTCTCGTCATAGGTTGCGTAGTCGCCGGTGGAGATCTCGTCGACATAGGGCGCATGCCATGAGCGTGGCTCGGCGCGGTAGACGGTGACTTCGCGTTCGATCACCGGCTGGATGACCTTTACAATCTTGACTTCCTTGCGGCAGTTGCACGGCGTAGCGGCGACCTTGATCACCTTGGGCTTCGGTTTGGCCTTGTGGACCACGGCAACAGTCTTTGCCTTGGTGGATTTCGCCTTGGCCCTTGCCTTGTGCATCTTGGCTTTCTGAACCACCTTGACCGGTTTGCAGTTGTCCGTCTTGGCGCCGGCTATCGCGGCTTGCGGCGCGGCTAGTGACCCTGCCGACAGGAGCGCCGCCGCAGCGATAACGCATGAGAGTTTCAACGCGGACCGTGCGATGGTCATGGCTGCCTCCGTTTGAGCCGTGCGCCGATGTGAAGCGGCGGATCATAAGAAATCCATGCGTTAACCATTTGCTCATTGGACGCCGACGTCAAGGCCATGTGCGCACAAGGCCTAAAACCGGTTGCATTTCGTCGCCCAAGGTTTAAGCGGGCGTCTCCGCAGGCGGAGGCGTAAAGGCGTGCAAGACGTATTGATAGACAAGGTGGGCTTCCAGGGCGATGGCCTGACCCGCGACGGCGTGGTCGTCCCGCTGACCCTGCCGGGCGAGCGCGTCAGTGTGCGCCAAGGCAAGGAGCGAGTCGAACTGGCCGAGCTGCTGGAGGCCAGCCCCGACCGCGTAGCGCCGCCCTGCCGGCATTTCACCGCGTGCGGCGGCTGCGCCCTGCAGCATTGGGATATGAAGGCATACAGCGCCTGGAAGCGCGAGGTCGTCGAGGCTCAATTGCGCCGTGCAGGCCTGGAAACCGAGATCGCACCCGTACTGACCACGCCTCCCGCCAGCCGCCGCCGTGTCGGCCTGCATGCCCGCAAGGTGGGCAAAGCGGTCGAGATCGGCTACAAGATGCGCCGGTCGTGGTCGCTGGTGCCGATCGTGGAGTGCCCGATCGCCGAGCCGGCCATCGTCCGCGCCCTGCCTCACCTGCGCCAACTGGCCGCGCCCTTGTTCGAGCACCCGAAGTCGGCGCCCATCCTGCACATTACGGCATCGCGAACCGGCCTCGACATCGACATCTCGGGCGTCGAACGGACGCGCAGCGGGGGGCTTTCGGCCGATGCGCGCATGCAGATCGCCATGACGGCGGGTGAGGCTGACTTTGCCCGCGTCACTATGGGCGGCGAGATCCTCTACGAAGTGCGCAAGCCGCGTATGGCGTTCGGCAAAGCGGTGGTCAGCCTACCGCCGGGCTCGTTCCTGCAGGCCAGCGAAGCGTCCGAAGCCGACATGGTCCGCCTGGTCAAGGCAGGCGTCGCGGGCGCATCGAAGGTGGCCGACCTGTTCTGTGGCGCCGGCACCTTCACTTTTCCGCTGGCCGAAAGCGCGGTTGTCCATGCGCTCGATGGGGCAGGGGAGGCCGTCGCCGCGCTGAAATCGGCCATAGCCACGGCGCCCGGCTTGAAAACCATCAATGCGGAAGTCCGCGACCTGTTCCGCAGGCCGCTGCTGGCCGAAGAGATGAAGGGGCTCGATGCGGTCGTTTTTGACCCGCCGCGCGCCGGCGCGGAAGCGCAAAGCTTGGAGATTGCCCGCTCCAAGGTTGCACGCGTCGTGGCCGTAAGCTGCAATCCTCAAACCTTCGTGAGGGATGCGAAAATCCTTGCCGTTAACGGTTTTTCACTGGACAGCGTGACCCCGATAGATCAGTTCTTATGGTCCAGCCACGTCGAGTTAGTGGCTGTCTTTTCGCGTTAAAATTGCGCGGCAGACAATAGAAAGTTGCGTCCTTGATTTCCGTCGTCATTCCCACCCTCAATGCTGAAGATCACCTTGCGCGGACCCTGTCCTCGCTGGTTCCGGGGGTGGTCGAAGGGATCATCAAGGAGGTCGTCATAGTCGATGGCGGCTCGACCGACTCAACGTTGGAGATCGCCGAATCGACCGGCTGCCGTATTGTCCAGGGCGACATCGCGCGCGGCCTGCAACTGTGGCAAGGCTGCCGGGCGGCGCGCGGTGAATGGCTGTTGATTCTCCATTCGGACTCGCAACTTGGCGAAGGCTGGATGGACGAGGTCCACGCCCATATTCGTATGCATCCCGCCCAGGCCGCCTATTTCCACCTGCGTTTCGATGATCCTTCCATGCTGGCCAAGCTGTGGGGGGAAGTCGTCGCGCTGCGCGCGCGCTGGCTGGCCTTGCCGAGTGGCGACCATGGCATGCTGCTGTCGCGCGCCCTCTATGATTGCATCGGCGGCTACAAGGACCAGGTGGCGTTCGAGGACGTGGCTTTGGCGCTGGCTTTGGGACGCGCACGCTTGCGGCCCATGGCGGTATCGCTCAGCACCAGCGCTTCGCGTTTCAAGCGGCGCGGCTGGGCGCTTGGCATCATCGGCAGGGGCTTGAGAATTGGCCTCTATCTGCTCGGCTTCCCGCCAAAGCCCCCTGTTAGCAAGGCGGCCTAAGGCTTTAAATTATCTGCGAATTATTCCGTTCCGACCAGAGCCACTTCAGCTTCCGCATCAAGGGCGTCAGCTGAGGCGTCAATGATGCGGGCGTCGTTGGCCGCCTGAATCAGGCTCGGCGTTTCCTTGCCCATGATCTGGCGATAAATCCAGTAGTTGGCGGCGACTTCCTCGATATACTGGCGGGTCTGGGCGACCGGGATCGACTCCATGACCAGCAACGAATCGTAGTCATTGCCGAGCGAATCCATGGCGTCCTTCACCGGACCGGGGCCGGCATTATAGGCGGCGATGGTCCGCAGCAGGTCGCCTTCGGTTGCCTTGGTGTCCATCAGGCGCTGGATATATTTCTGGCCGATCCGTAGGTTCGTTTCGGGCTTCAGGAGCTGGTTTGGCTTCCTGGTGAAGCTGGAATCGCCTTCGACCAAGGCCGCGGTGCCCGGCATGATCTGCATCAGGCCATAAGCGCCGGCATAGGACTTGGCGGCGGCGTTGAACTTGCTCTCCTTACGCGCAAAGGCATAGACGAGGGCGCGGTCAACCTTGGCATTGCTTAAGGCATAATCCGGAATCGGATAAAGGTCGGCGTTGAACAGGCGATCCGTGGTCTTCATCTGACCGACCGGAATGTTGTGAGACACCGCCAGAGCCATCCACTTTTGCCGCATCGTGTCATCGCTGGCCGTCTGCATGGCCGAGCGGACTTCGTCGCGTGCATCGTTCATGCGGCCGAGCTGGACCAGGGCGCTCATGCGCTGGGCCTGCGGATTGGTCTTGGCCCAGTCGCTGGAATGGCTGTTGAGGCTGGCGACCAAGGCTTTGTTGTTATCTGCCTGGAAGGTCGGCGGCAGCCCCTTCTTGGCAAGCGTAATGGCCGGTGTTACCCCAAGGCGCGCCTCGGCCAGCAGGCCGTAGAAGGTGAAGGGATATGAAGCCGCGATCTTGAAATACGTGTCTGCGGTCGCCGCGTCGTTCATCTTGAGCGCGGAACGCGCTGCCCAGTAGGCACCGCTCGACTGGCTCCATGCGTTGCGGCTTGGGTCGGTCGAGACGAACTTGAAATGAACCAGCGCCTGATCGTAGCGCTTGAGGCGATAGCTGGCCAGGCCCGCAACCCAGTGATCGCCAATGGTCTTGCCGAGCGTAACCGCCTGTTCCAACTGGCCGTTGTTATAGGCGGAACGCGCCGATTTCACCGTCAGGTCCGAATCGACCGCGTCGCTCATGGGGGCGCCGGGATTGAGGTCGGCGCGAAGGGTCGGCGTCAGCGAACCGGTCGAGGCCAGTTGCACGCCCGCGCCATCATTCTCCAACGCGGCCGCCGTCACGCCTGACGCTGCCACGCCGGACTTACCCATCAGCGATGGAAAGGCGGGATCGGGCGCGCCGTCCGGCTTCTTGCGCTTGGCCAGGTTCCACACCTTCATCGCCATCGGCTGGTCGCCGTACTGGTTCACCCAGGCGACAAGTTCGTCATAGGTAGCGGTGTAGCCGCCGCTGAACAGCTTGCGGTACTCGACGTGGCCGACCAGGCTTCGGTCAGTGACTTGTGCGAGCGTTGCTTCGGCGTCGTCGTACTTGCCTGCGTCGATCTGGCTGTAGGCGGTGCGGTAAAGCTCGGCATCCTGCGCGGACAACACGCTCGGCGTGGCGCGCATGTAAGGCATCGGGCCAGAACTGAGATTGACCGGCACTTCGGACCGTGCGTCGTTGGCAAGCGCCGCGGCCAGGGTCAGCATGGCCTTGTCCGGCACGGGCTTGGGCTCAGGTGCTGCCTTTTTGCCCTTCTTGGACTTCTTGACGCTGCCGTCGGCCAGCTTCGAGGTCTTGCCGTCGGCCTTGGCCTTTTTGTCGATGTCCTTGCCGCCCTTGCCGGAGCCCTTCTTGCCCTTGCTGTCGTCAGCGTCTGCGAGCTTGCTCTTGCTGTTTTTGGACTTGCTGGACTTCGATGTTTCCTTCTTTGTCGACTTGCTGCCCGACTTCTTGCCGTCGTCATCATCCTCGTCATCGGCGCTGGCAAGCTTGCTCTTCGCGGCCGATGCCTTGGTCTTGCTGTCCTTGGTGTTTTTGGACGAAGCCTTGCCTGGCTTGTCGCCTGCGTCGGCCAGCTTGGTCTCGGTCTTGTCCTTCGATCCAGTCTTGCCGTCGCTCTTCGATCCGGTTTTCGACTTGCCAGTCTTGGATTCGGACGTGCCCGCCTCGGCGGTCTTGGTCGTTTTCTTGTCGCCGTCAGTGGTCTTTTTCTTGCCATCGCCATCCTTGGCGCTGGCGACCTCCGTCTTGGCGGACTTGGTTCCAGAGGTCTTGGAAGAAGCGCTCTTTTCGCTCTTTGCGTCAGACGTCTTGGCTTTAGCGGAAGTTTTCGCGCTGCTGCTCTTGGCGTCGGCTGCCTTGCTTTCGGCGGCCAGGGCGGGGCTGGTGGCGATCAGCGCCAGGGCCAGAAGGCTTGTGCCGATGAGTGCCAAAGAACGCGAGAGTAGCGCTTTGCGTCCCTGTCGGCCGGCGTGCGCGAGGAGGCGGTGGCTTGCAGTCAAAACGTCCCCTCCTGGAGGCCTTTACACAACTGAAACTACGTCTTTGATGATCAAGACTTTAGCAAAGATTAACGCGCTGGCAACCGTGTTCGCCTGCCAAAGCGCATTGAAAACTTATTCGTGACAGGCGATCACAGACAACACACTTTATTGCCTTGCGGTATCACAACCGCTTGAGGGTAATTAAAGCCCTGCTTTTCCAATAACTTGTAATATGTCGCGCCACAAAAACGCCTTGCAGGCGGGTTGGCGCAGGACAAAGGCCGGCGAGTAGCTGGCTACCAATGGAATATTGCTGCCGTTTTCCGTATAGCTGACGACGCGACCGCGCAATTTCGACAACGGCTGATCCAGGTTGAGCACGCTGGTTACCGCGGACGCGCCCAAAAGCAGGATGGCCTTGGGCGCTGCCATGCGGATCAGGGCGTGGATAAATGGGGCGTTGAGCGCCTGGTCTTCATCGGTCAGGGGGCGACCGCCGGCCGTCCGCCAGAAGACACATGGCACCAGCATGGTCTTGTCTAAAAGACCGGCGGCTTTCAAGGCGGCGTCGATCAGGACGCCGGGCTTGCCAGCGAAGGCCTGGCCCAAGGAATCTTCGTCCGTGTCCGGAATTTCTCCGACGATCAGAAGGTCTGGCTGTTCGGCACCTCGAAATTTTACGATTTGCCGCCCGCCTTCGTGGCGCATCGGCATCTGCTGGAAGCCTTCCAATTCAGCGTACAAGGCATCCAGAGACCTGATGGCGCCGGCACGCTGCTTTGCGTCGTGAAGTGCTGCGCCAATATCAAGATTGGCAAGGCTTTGTGGGCGCAGATTGTGGCCGGTGTGACCGCCATGTGACGGGGTCACGGGGAATTGCACAACTGCCGCAGCGGCACGCGGAATTTGCGTTTTGCTTTCCTGGAGAGTCCGATTAAGAGGTTCGGCTTCATACAGGTCGTCCAGTTCATGGTCCGCCAGAAAGCCTAAGTAGCTTTCCATCTCTTTGCGGAGATCGTCTGGGAAGATCATGAAGCGGGACACCTGACGGGTACGGACACGGGGACACTCATAAGCACTTCCCGCGTCCAGTTCAATGAAAGAGGCGCGTATCGCCTCGTAACGTAGAGAGAAGAGCAGGTCATGGCGGACACGCCCGATCAGGATATCCAGCGAGACGCAATGGAATACGACGTGGTGATCGTCGGCGGCGGCCCGGCAGGATTGTCGGCGGCCATCCGGCTCAAGCAGCAGGCCGAAAAGGCGGGCGCTGAGATCACCGTTGCCGTTCTGGAAAAAGGCTCGGAAATCGGCGCGCACATTCTGTCGGGCGCCGTCTTCGACCCATCGGGCCTGGCGAAACTTTTTCCGAACTGGAAGGAAATGGGCGCCCCCCTGGACACGCCGGTCACCGAGGACAAGTTCATCTATCTGGGGCCCCAGGGTGCGCTGGATATCTCGTGGCTGCCAAAGCCCGCCTATATGGACAACCATGGCTGCTATGTCGGCAGCCTCGGCAATCTGTGCCGCTGGCTGGCGGAACAGGCCGAAGGGTTGGGCGTTGAAATCTATCCTGGCATGGCCTGTTCGGAAGTCCTCTATGACGCCGACGGCGGCGTGGCGGGTGTTGTCGCCGGCGTCTTCGGCGTGGCGCGCGATGGCCACCACAAGCCCGACTACCAGCCCGGGCTCGAACTGCGCGCCAAGTACACCTTCTTTGCCGAAGGCGTGCGCGGCTCGCTGTCGGGCGAGGTCATCCGCAAGTTCGAACTCGACGCCGATTGTGACGTTCAGAAATACGGCATTGGCATCAAGGAGTTGTGGAAGGTTCCTGCGAAGAACTTTAAGCCGGGCCTGGTCCAGCATACGCTCGGCTGGCCGCTCGACGACGCGACCGGCGGCGGCTCCTTCATGTACCACTTCGGCGATCATTATGTGTCGATCGGCTATGTGGTCCATCTGAACTACAAGAACCCGTATCTATCGCCCTTCGATGAGTTTCAGCGCTTCAAGACCCATCCGGTCGTGCGTGAGATGCTGGAAGGCGCGACCCGCGTCGCCTACGGCGCCCGCGCCATTAACGAAGGCGGCTATCAGTCCGTGCCGCGCCTGGTCTTCCCGGGGGGCGCCCTGATCGGCTGTTCGGCCGGTTTCGTCAACGTTCCGCGCATCAAGGGCAGCCACAATGCCATCAAGAGCGGCATCCTGGCGGCTGATGCGGCGTTCAAGGCCATCCACTCTGGAGAGCCGCCGCGCGTGCTCGAGGGCTACCAGACGGCCTATGATCATTCCGACATCAAGAAGGAGCTGCGCCTCGTCCGCAACGTCAAGCCGATCCTGAGCCGTTTCGGTACGTCGCTCGGCACGCTAATCGGCGGCGTCGAGATGACGGTGACCAATCTGCTCGGCGGCTTCAGTCTTTTCACCGGCACGGGCACGCTCAAGCATGGCAAGAGCGACGCCCATTCGATCCGCCCGGCCGCGGAATGCAAGCCGATCAACTACCCCAAATATGACGGCGTCCTGACCTTCGATCGGCTGTCCTCGGTGTTTATTTCCAGCACCAACCACGAGGAAGACCAGCCTGTTCACTTGAAATTGAAGGACCCGCACATCCCCATTGACATCAACTTCGCCAAGTATGCGGAGCCCGCCCAACGCTATTGCCCGGCCGGTGTCTATGAGATCGTCGGCTTGGAAAACCGTGAGCCACGCTTGCAAATCAACGCCCAGAACTGCGTGCACTGCAAAACCTGCGACATCAAGGACCCGACCAACAACATCGTCTGGGTC
>CBFGPQ010000044.1:0-23341 GCA_965650705.1 uncultured Asticcacaulis sp.
AGCACAGGCCGGGCTTACCCGCCGGCCGGTCTGGAGCGTGAATTATGTGACCGGAGACCGGACCGCAGCGCCACTGCACGCCGCATATTTAGCGAAATCGCCGGTCCGTGTCCAGAATATGCTGTTTGCCCTGCCTTCGGCCCGACCGCCGGTTCGGCCCGGCAATCTGATAAATCTTGCCGCAGCGTAACAACTGTGGTGATATCCCGCCTAGAAAAATACAATTCATGGGGGATGAAATGTCGAGACTCGCCACGGCGCTTGCGGCCGTAGTGCTGATGGCCGGGACTCAGGCCGATGCCCAGACCACGCAAGCCGATTCGTCCGCCGTCATCGTCAAGGGCGTCCGCAACAAGCCGCCCGAAGACATAGCGCCGCCGCCGCTGGATGTGTTCACGCAGTCGCCGCGTATCGAACGTATCTCCCTGTCGGCCGACGGCAGCCGCATCGCCTGGATCACGCGCAAGGCCGGGATGCGCCTCCTGGTCACCTATGTTGTGGCTGACGGCAGCAACAAGACCATAAGGCTCAGCGAAGACCCGATTTCGGCGATCACCTGGCTCGACAACGACCATCTACTGCTGTCGGACACCGCGACCGGAGTGCGCGGGACCTGCCCGTCAGGTCAATCCCAGGACTATAAGGTCGGACCAGCCCTGGATACTATCGCGGACCTGATCAACGGCGGCCGGAGCGCCTCTACGCCTTATGATGGCTTTACCGTGCAGTTGCTTCAGAATGCCCTTATCCCGCCGCCATGCCGACGGTACGGCGTTCGGTCGCGCGACGCGGCGACGATCGTCAATCTGCGCACTAGCCAGGCTGTAAGTCTCGGCAGCCGCATCAGCGGCGACTACAACCAGCAGCCGGTTGGGCTGCCGAAGCCCGTCATGATCGACGGCAAGATGCAACTGGTCGGCGCCTTCATTGAGCTGCGTTATGCCTCTGTCGCCGGGCAGACCGCCCAGCGTGTCTACCCGTGGCGCGTCGATCCCGATACGGGCATAGGGCGCATCATCAACGATGGCGGTGGCGATCTTGACCGTCAGGTCAACTATGTCGATGACTGGTTTTTCGATGACGCCGGCAAGCCGACCGTCAGGGCACTTTACGACTATCTGGAAGCGACCTTCCGTATCGAGATGCTGAAGGACGGCAAGTGGTCGCCGATCCTGAAACGCAAGATCGACCCAAAGGCGCATACCTTCGCACCCTTCCTGGCCGGCCGCGGCCGCGACGGCATTTCCCTGCTGCTGATCGACGCCACCGACGGACCAGACGGCCAGCGCCGCTTCCGCTACCACGAACTGTCGGCCGACGGGACGATGTCGGAGGCGCTCGATGAGGACGCGACGCGCGACCGGCCAATCTTCGATCCGGAAACTCGCGCCCTGGCCGGCTTCGAGCACGACGGCGAACTGACGACCTATACCTTCTTCGACGAGGGCCTGGCGGAATACTACAAGCACGCGGTCAATACGGCGCCCGGCCAGGCCGTGCGCATCGTCGCGACCGCGCGCGATCCCGGCCAGATGATCGTGTTCGAACAGGGCGGCGAGGATCCCGGCTCGTGGCACTATTTCGACTTCACCACCGGAAAGCGCGTCGACATCGGCAGCCAGCATCCGGCCGTACCGGCGGACTGGGTGGCGTCGCAACGCCCGATCACCTACAAGGCCGCCGATGGCCTGGCGATCACGGCGCAATTGACCCTGCCGCCCCAGGGCAAGGCGAAGGACCGCGCCCTGGTCGTCCTGCCGCACGACGGGCCGCTTGGCCATGACGGGCGCGGCTTTGACTGGCTGGCCCAGGCGCTGGCCTCGCGCGGCTATGTCGTGCTGCAACCCAATTATCGCGGCTCGGACGGCGGCGGCGCGGCGCTGACCGAGGTCGGATACGGCCAATGGTCCGGCCGCATGCTGAGCGACATGGCTGACGGCGTGGCCTACCTGGCGGGTCAGGGCATTGTCGATAAGAAGCGCGTCTGCATCGCCGGACAGGGTTATGGCGGTTACGCGGCGCTCAAGGGGGCCGAGGTCAAGGGCCAGTACCGCTGCGCCATCGCCATCAACGGGATTTCCGACCCGAATGATTACCTGGATGACGCCGCAGGCGCGGCCGTGGCGGACGAGATCGCGCCCCTGAAGGCCGACATCGGACAGGATCGCGGCTTCCGCGCCGATCCCAATTCACCGTCCCTGATCCGGCGTTATTTCGGCAGCCAGACACCGGCCGCCGTGACCGACGCGGCCGTGCCGGTCCTGTTGGTCCATGGTGGAGGCGACAGAACCGTGTCTCCGGGTCAAAGCCGCGCGCTCCGCGATCGCCTGCAAAGCGCCGGCAAGGCGGTGGTCCATACCGAACTGGATGGTTGCGGCCACGACCTGGCCACTGAAACCTGCCGGTTGGAAACCGCCCAGGCGGTGGTGGATTTCCTGAAGGCCCATAATCCGGCGAAGTAGCTGAGACGCTTAGTACTGGAGGATGTTAGCAAAAGCGCGCGGCGATTTTGGCTATTATCGCAATCAAACAAAAACATGGAGCATGATGGCGGGTCGGCCTAAACACATCATACTCAGACCTGCAGTTGCAAATATAGGACAAGTTGGGGAAAAATGATGGGGCGCAGACAGATTATCCGGTCGATTTTAACCTGCGGCATGCTGGCGCTGGGTTTATCCGCAGGCAGTGCGGCAAATGCGGGATCGACATTTTACAGAGCAGAAACGGAACATTTCATAATTTATAGCGATGCCAGCCAATTCAGCACGCGTGAGTACATTGCGCAGCTGGAAAGCTTCTACACCGTTGCATCAAATCTATATTTATCCGTATCTGACGGTGTAATTACATACAACAAAAAACCGACATTTATATATGTAAAAGATTACGAAAGCAATTACACCATCTATCCTCGAATGAAATCTGGCCCAGGTTCGACAGATGTTCAATTCCTTCTCTACAGCAGCTGCCTGGATGGAGAGACAAATGCGTATACCGATGCGGAGTTCATGCAGGATTACTACGATGGTGACTACCGATTTGTATCGGCGAATGTTTTTCTGAGGCGTGTCTACATGTCACGTAACCTGCCATCCTGGGTATCCATGGGATTGTACAGTTATGTCTTGAATGCAGATATTCAAAAGGAAAAGATTGTCGTAGGGAAGCCTTCCTGGCTGACGCTAGGCCAAGGCAAGGATGAATATATTGACTTCCTGAAGGAATACGTTCCGTTTTCCCAAATAATCGACGACAATATCACCTCATCAGAGCACCGCGCATCATTGCCCGCGCAGTACTGGCTGATGATCGACTACCTGATGTCCACACCGGAAAATCAGCAAAAATTAAGCCGATATGTCGAACTTGTGTCAAGCGGACGTCCGTCGAAACAGGCATTTGAGGAAGCAATCGGACTCAAGCCGGAGTTTTTTGAGCAACTGATAAAGCAATATAAGAGCAAGGGCTTCCCGGTTGTCGAATATAGGGTGTCCGCGCCTGACCCCAGTAAATATCAGATTGAAAAGCTTCCTGACTATTCGGAACCTGTGCCCCTGCTAAGCGCCGCGGCCCAGGCGTGTCCGGGATCACCGTATACCGGCTCCATAATCGAGCGTTTGCAAAAAGTAGCACGCGAGATGCCTGATGACCGCTATGTGCAGCGTGAACTGGCGCGCAGCCAGATACTCCTGGGGCAGGCATCGAATGCCAAGGCCTACCTCGACGCGGAAAGCACAAGTTCTGCCGAGGACTATGACTTTAAATATCTCGAAGGCCGATACTATCTGGCGCTGGCGGAGAGCGGCGGTCCGGATGCCGCGACGAATTTCATCAAGGCGCGCAACAGTCTCGGCAAGGCTTACAAGCTTAACCCAACATCGGCGCCGATCCTCTACTACTATGCGCGCGCCTCTGAAAATCGGCCTGATTTTCCGGACGCCAACACGATCGCGGCGGTCCGCGGGGCAATCGAACTTCAGCCAGACACCTATTCGGCCTATTTGAATGCTTTGCTCATCAAGGCAGGGCAAATGGTTGCCGACACCAGCCTTTCAATTGATAAAAAGCCGACAGCCGGTGACTATGTCAGCAGGGCATTTTTTCGACCGGAGTCCGAATACAATGAAAAGCTGGCGGATTACGATGCTGCCATTCGGCTAGATCCAAACTCGGACCTTCCCTACAGTTCACGGTCGGCGTTTTATCTTAAACGCAATGATCAGGTGGCGGCTCTAAACGACGCAAATAAAGCTGTCGAACTCAATCCCAACGGCCCACGCGCCTTAACCGCAAGAGCTGTTGTTTACCTGGCAAGCGGAAACCCCGAGCTGGCTTTGAAAGATCTGGATAAATCAGTTTCACAAAGGACTGCGGACAGTTTAAACGAGGCATGCTGGATATTGGCGACACACAAATATCCGGACAAGGCTTTGGCTTACTGTAACCGGGCCTTAAATCAATCTCCCAATTACGTGCCCGCGCTGGATAGCCGGGCCTTCGCCAGGATGCAGCTAAACCAGCTCGAGGCCGCCGTGGAAGACTACGACCGCGTTCTGGCATTCAACCCGAATATGCCGTTCTCCTTGTACGGTCGCGGCCTGGCAAAAATCAAACAGGGCAAGAAAGACGACGGCGAACGGGATATCCAGCGCGCGCGGTTTCTTGACCCCGTGATCGACATGGAGTTTGCGCGTGATACCCGTACCTCCCGTCAATAACGCAATCGTGTTTGTGTACGACAAGATGCGCCTGAAAGAAGGCGTGTGATCGACGGGCGCCAGCCGACGTGTCAGGGCTCCCGCAATTGTAATTTCACAATCGCGGGCTTGAGGCCCTGCGACGTCGCCTTGACCGTCGCCGTTCCGGATGTCCCCGTGGACTGAACAATAAGCTGGGCCCACCCGTTGAAAACGCTGCGTTGCCAGGGCGCCGCCGGAGTCGTCGTGCGAAGGTTCGCCCATTTGGTCGTGCCGACCGAGCGTTCGAACATCGGCTGGACACCGCCTTCAGGTGTCGGGATGACGTAGGACAGACTGTTGGTGTCTTTCAGCGTCGCGGGATCAAGCGTGACGGCAAGCGCACCGTCGATCTCCGAGGGCGTAACCAGGCGCCCGTTTACATAGACTTTCTGTCCGGCATCCAGTTGACCGACGAACATGGTTGCCACGTCTCCCGGCGCCATGGCGGGCCGTGCGAACTGTCCGCGCAGGACAAGACCGGTGGTCAGTGGCGGCTGCTGTTCCGGCGGCAGCCATTGTGTCGGGTCACGCCAAGTCGAGGTATCGGCGTCTTCGGCCACGGCGGCGCCGCCGTCCAGGCTGTCGATCGCAAGCGTCCGCCAGCCCGACACCGCGTGGAAGGCATGGCGTTCCGCCGGACGATCGGCTTCATGTGAGCCCGGGTCGCCGTTGCCGACCCCGATGATCCGGACCGGCCCTGTGGTTTCGAAGGAGACGGTGTTTCCGGCTGTCGGAACGATGCGCCCGCCCTTGTCCGTGACGTTGACCCAAACCACCGAAACGTCCGCTCCGTCTGCCTTCAGCACCGTCTTGTCGGGCGTGAGCGTGACGGTGGCGGCCTCCCCGGTCGTAGCGACTTCGCTGGTCGCCACCAGCTTTCCATTCATATAGGCCTTCGCCGACAGTTTCCCGGACTTGTACGGGACGTTCCACCTCAGGTGCGAATCCCTGACCATAGCCTGGCGGCCAAGCGATTTTCCATCCTGGAACAGCTCGACCGCGTCACCGTTGCTGTAGACGCGTACGTCGATCGGCTGCCCTTCGCGGCCCTGCCAGTTCCAATGCGGCAGGATGTGCACCGTAGGCTCGGCCATCCACGCCGATTTGAGATAATAGGCCGTGTCCTTGAGCACGCCGGTGGTATCGATCATGCCGAATTGCGATGAGATGGCCGGCCATCCGAACGGCGTGGTTTCACCGCGGTAATCGAAGCCGGTCCAGATGAACATTCCCGACATCCACGGACGGTCCTGGACGCGCCGCCAGCCTTCTTCGATGCTGAGGCTGTTGCCGGGCCTGCCCTGGCGATCATAGGCATTGAGATAGGATTTTTCGCGGTCATCGAAATAGATGCCGCGCGTCGTCAGCGTCGAGCCCTCTTCCGACATCATGGCCGGCTTGTCCGGATGCGCCTTATGGAAGGCGTCGACGTCGTGCTGGGCGCCGTAGTTGAACCCGATGACATCGGCGCCGACGGACACGCCTTTTCCGGAACCGCTTGTCGCCAAGGTCGTGCGCCGTGTCGGATCCAGGCGCCTGGCGAAGTCCTGCATCTCCACGGCCAGGTGCGTGCCAAGATCATTCCATTCGAGCGCCCACTCCTCGTTGCCGACCGACCAGATGATGACGCTTGGATGATTGCGGTCCCTCCGGATCAGGCGCTCCAGTTGGCCGCTTATCTCGGGCGACGTGCCCATCATGCGGTGTTCGTCGATGACCACAATGCCGAGCCGGTCAGCCGCCTTCAGGAGTTCCGGCGTCGGGGGGTGGTGCGAGGCGCGGTAGGCATTGACACCGAAGGATTTGAGCTGCTTCAGCCGCCAGGTCTGCAGGCCGTCCGGCAGGGCGACGCCAACACCGGCATGGTCCTGGTGATTATTGGTCCCCTTGAGTTTGATGTTCCGGCCATTCAGGAAAAAGCCCTTGTCCGGGTCCCACGTGACCGTCCGCACGCCGAACTCGGTTTCATAGGTGTCGGTGACTTCGCCGCCGCGCGTGAGCGTCGTCCGCAGCCGATAGAGATAAGGGTCTTCGAGGGACCAGAGCCGCGCGTCATCAAATGCCAGGCTTGTCGGAAAATCGGCGGATGACGCGGCGGCGACGGTGAGGTTCGCCGTCTCTCCCGTTGCGACGATCTTTCCGTCCGCGTCCAGGATGTCCTGGCGAATGGCGAACGCCTGGCCGGATTTGGCGTCATTTCTGACCGTGACATCGACGTCGATCCTGGCCTTGTTGCCTTCGACCGTTGGCTTGACGAAGGTACCCCATTGCGCGACGTGAAGAGGGTCGGTCTTGGTCAGCCAGACGTGCCGGTATATGCCGGCGCCCTCGTAGAACCAGCCTTCCTCCATTGTCGCGTCGGCGCGAACCGTGATGACGTTGCGGCCGCCAAAGTTGATATAGTCGGTGATGTCGTAGCGAAACCCCGAATAGCCGCTGGGTTCCGTGCCAATATAGTGGCCGTTGACCCAAACGACGCTGTCGCGATAGACGCCGTCGAATTCGAGAGAAATACGCCGCCCTTTATCGGATGCGGGGATCTCGATGGTCTTGCGGTACCAGCCGACGCTGTTCTCGGGAAAATTGTGACCTATGGCCTTGGAACCGTGATTGGTGTTGCCCCGGGCATCGAAGGGCAGTTCGACCGCCCAGTCGTGCGGCAGGTCCACCCGGCGCCATGCGGCGTCGCTGAAGTCCACATTGGCCGGGCCGTCGCCGTACCCGGCCTTGGCGAAAAAGAAAGGTCTCAGGCCGTGGCGAAAGTCCTTCTCAGCATCGTCGGCATGGCCGTAGGCGAAGCGCCAATCCTTGTCGATATTTATGCGTTCACGCTTGAGGGCAACGGCCGTGCGATTCGCTTCGACAGCAAAACCCGTGGCTGGCGTGCTCAAAGGCAATGTCATGGCGAGCGCCAGAAGTCCGGTTCTGATATAGTGATTCACGTTTAGCCCCTTAATTCAATGCGGGGAGCTTCCCCGTTTCGCGCCCATCGGTCGCGTCGTCGTTTGGGCAGGTCCCACCCGTTGCAGCGGACAACCTAGCAAAGACGGTCTAAATATCATACAAAATGAGCAGCACAACCAGAGTTGTATGCGGGCGTAACAGGGGGAAAAATGAAAACCGGACATCTGCGCGCAGTCATCATCGCCCTCGCCCTGGCGTTCGCGCCGGCCGTGGCCGCATCAGAGCCCGTAAAAGCGGTCGTCTTTCCGCACGAAAAGTCGGATCGCAAGCCCGATCCGGCGGCGCGCTATGGCCGCCTGCCCAACGGCCTGACCTATATCGTCCAGGCCAACGGTACGCCCAAGGGCACCGCCGCCGTCTATATGCGCGTCGCCGCGGGCTCCCTGGTCGAAACCGAAGCCCAGAAGGGCCTGGCGCACTTCGTCGAGCACATGGCCTTCAACGGCACGACCAACATCCCCGAAGGCGAATTACGCCGCCGGCTGGAGCGGCACGGCTTCGCCTTCGGCGCCGAAACCAATGCCTTCACCTTCGACACCAAGACGCTATACATGCTGAATGCGCCCAAAAGCGACGGCGGGACGCTGAATGAGGCGCTGTTCATTCTGCGCGAAATGGCCGGCAATGTGCGCTTCGACCCGGCCGCCATCGACCGGGAGCGCGGCGTCATCCTGTCCGAGGAGCGCCTGCGCGCCAATCCGGCCAGCCGCCGTGCGGACGCCTGGAACCGGCGCGTTTATGCCGGAGCGCGCTATGCGGAATTTTACAATCCCATCGGCTCCACCGACATCATCCGCACCGCGCCGCCTGAGCAATTGAAGGCCTTTTACGACGCCTGGTACCGCCCGGAGCTGACGACGATTATCGCCGTCGGTGATTTCGACGCTTTTGAAGTCGAAGCCATGATCAAGGCGAAATTCTCCGACTGGCAGGGACGCGGGCCGATGCCCGAGGAACCGGACTGGGGCGCGCGCACGCCGTCGGGCCTGCAGACCTTCGCATTTGAGGAAAAAGGCCTTGCAGAAGAGATGGGCCTCAGCTGGATCGCGCCCGAAGACAGGCGGGACGACACGCCCGCGCGAATGGACGACTATTTCCTCGACAACTACCTGGTCCAGATCGTCAATACCCGCCTTTCGGAACGCGCGTTGGCGGCCGATTCTGCCTTTTTCCAGGCCGGTATGGGCGCCTATCCCGTGCCGCACACGGCGCGCGTCACCTTCCTGTCGGTGCAGCCCAAGCCGGGCCGCGCCCGCGAAGCCCTCGCCCAGGCCTATGGCGTCGTCCATACCCTGCGCGCGGAAGGCGTGACGAAGACCGAGCTCAACAAGGCCCAGCGGACGGTCGAGTCCAATTTCCGCTTCCTTCAGAGCGTAAGTGCGACGCGAGACTCCGCCAGCCTGGCCGCGACGATCGTCGCCGGCCTCGACCAGAACACCGTCGCCGAAGGCCCCGAAGATTCGGTGAAGCTATATAAGGCATACAAGGGCAAGGTCGGCCGGAAGGACCTGATGGACGCCCGCCTGCGCGCCTGGTTCACCGGCGACGGTCCCATACTGTCGCACTCGGGCGAGAGTTTGGGCGGATACGACGAAGCGGCCATGCGCGCCGATTACGAGGCCCTGTCGGACGGCGAAGCGGCGGCCTATGCGGCGTCCAGGACCAAGGCGTGGCCGTACGGCCGCCTCTTTACCCCCAAGGTCTCGCCCATAAGCCAGACTCGCGACGCCGACTACGACTTCAACCGCTATGTCTGGCCGAACGGCGTCACGCTGCACATCAGGCCGACGAAGCTGGTGGCAAACCAGATCCGCGTTCAGGTCGACTTCGCGGGCGGCCAGCTTCTGTTCGACCCCAAGACCCGGCCGCCGCTATTCCTGGCCTCGGGCGATTTCCTCTATCAGGGCGGCCTGAACAAGCTGACCATGACGCAGCTCAGCGACGTGCTGCGCACCACCCAGGTCGGTGTCAGCTATACTCTCGGCGGCGATCAGGCGACGCTGTCGGGCACGACCAATCCGTCCAGCCTGAGCCACCAGGTCGAAACGCTCTACGCCTACGCCACCGATGCCGCCTATCGTTCCGATCCTTACGACCGCTACCTGGCGTGGCTGCCGGAATATCTGCGTACGCTCAAGGCGGCGCCCGAAAGCGTTCGCGTCCATCACTGGGGGCGGATCATGCACAATGGCGACCCGCGCTTCGACGAGACGCGGCTGAACCAGATCGAGGATATCCGCTTTGACGACATCCGCGACATCCTGCGCCGCAGCCTGACCGACACGCCGATCCACATCACCATCGTCGGCGACGTCGATGAGCGCAAGGCCGTCACCGAGATCGGCAAGACCTTCGGCACCCTGCCCCAGCGCCCTGCCCGGCCCGCCGAGGCCGAAGGCGCGCGCCACGTCGAGTTCCCGCCGAAAGACCGCGACATCACCCTGCATCACGAAGGCCGCACCGACGGGGCCATGAGCATCGCGTTATGGCCGACCGACGATTTCACCGCGGACCCCAGGGCGGCACGCGTGGCGACACTGCTGGCCACGGTCCTCTCAAACCGGCTGCAGGACGAACTGCGCGAAAGCCAGGGCGCCGACTATGCGCCGCATGCCTTTGCCTATAACGACGAGGTCTATGCGCGCCTCGGCCTGATTACCGTCGTGTCCGCCGTCAAGGCCGGGGCCGACGGCGACTTCCGCAAGGCTCTGTCCGGCATCGTCGCCGACCTGAAGTCGACCCCGGTCAGCGACGACGAACTGGACCGCGCGCGCAAGCCGGTGCTGGCGGCCATGGACAATGAAACCAGCGACATTGGCTACTGGACCTATGTGCTGGCACGCCTGGGCACCCGTCCGGACCTGCGCGCCGACTGGCTGGCCCGCCGCAAGCATTATGAGGAGATGACGCCCGAGGATCTGATGGCCCTGGCGCGGCGGTATCTCAAGGACAATACCGTCATCGCCATCCGCATCGTGCCGAAGGGGTGAGCGGCGAGCCTTATTGCTTACTCAGTTTTGATCCAGGAGACACCGGTTGTTCAAATTCAAATGCACGGCCTGCGACGAATGGCACGAAGGCATGCCCGGCTTTGGCGCTCATGCGCCGCTCTATTACTACTATATTCCGGAGGCTGAGCGCGAAGCGCGCTGTCAGTTGGCGTCCGATACCTGTATTGTCGATGGCGAAGAGTTCTTCGTGCGCGGCTGTCTCGAAATTCCCGTGATCGGCGCCGATGAGCCTTTTGTCTGGGGTGTCTGGGTATCGCTGAGCCGTGAAAACTTCGACGCGTTTATCGATCTGCTCGACCAGGATTTACGGGCAGACAATGGCCCCTATTTCGGATGGCTATCAGCCAGCATCAAGACCTATCCAGAAACTGAGGCACTGAAGACCCTCGTTCATCTCCGCGACGGCGGCATCCGTCCCTATATTGAGCTAGAACCAACTGATCACCCTCTGGCGGTCGAACAACGAAACGGCATTACCGTGGAGCGCGTCGCGGAACTCTATGCCGCCTACATGCATTAGCCGGGCTGGGTGGCTGCCGCAGTAAGCACTATGAGGAGATGACGCCGGAGGACCTGATGGTCCTGGCTCGGCGGTATCTCAAGGACGATACTGCCATCAGTATCCGCATCATGCCGAAGGCGTGACATCGACAGAACAGAGTGACTGCCCAGTCATTCCTCCGCGTACCATTCCTTCGGAAAGCGGCCGTAGTAGCGCGCTTTTTCACGCTCCCATTTGTCGTCCAAGACCTTTTGCCGCCGGCTCGCGCCCCACTGCCCTGCCGGAAACCAGATCGGCTCGGTGCCCTTGGCGTCGGGATGGACGCGCCAGCCGGTCACCTGCGGCAGGTGTTTGACCTTGAGGATTTCGCGTTTCGCAATGGCGCGCGGCACGATGACCTGAAAGCCCTGATCAGCGCTTCCCGCCAGCGCCACGGCCTCGGCGGCGGTCATCGCCACCGATGTCCGGTTATAGTGTCCGGCGTGGACGATCTGGTCATCGGGAATACGGAAATAGACGCCCACGCGCGTCTGGCCGCCCCAGCGCCGCAACTCTCGCATCCATTGGTGCGTGGCGAAAAAATCCGGCAGGACCGGAAAGCAGAACACGCCTTTCGTTAGCCCGGCATCCGGCCACAGGCGCGACATGGCGATGCCGCCGCGCCGGATGGCCGCAACCGCCGTTTCGCGCGTAATATGGACAAAGGTCGCCATTTGATCCGCGTAGCAGATCCTATGTCGACCCGCTACCTCACCCTGAGCTGCGTATCCGGCGTGACGCGCCACACCGTATTGCCGGCGTCATCTGCCGTCAGCAACCCGCCAGTGTAGAAGAGGGGCCGAATGGATGGTCCGGCACTCGGCCCCAACTGTTTTAAACGAAGTACAGATCGTCCTTGGTAACGCTGCCAACGATCTCCGCGATTGCGATGGCTGTGCCTGAATCCGTGCCGTCGGCATCCCAGTAGAGTTGACCTGTCGTATCATCCCAGATGAACTGAGCGTTCGTCCCCACCGCGGAGGTTCCGATGGTGAACTCCGAAGCCGACAGGCTGTAAGTGGCCGCGAAGCCGTAGTCCGCGCCGGTAAACACCAGCCGGTCGACGCCCTGTTCGAAATCGGTGATCGTATCGGTGCCGTTCGCGGCCGCGTCACCGAAGACGAAGTCGTCGTTGTCCGCGCCACCGGTCAGGCTGTCGTCGCCCTCCCCGCCGGTCAGGACATTGGCGTCCGCCGTGCCGGTGATAACATTGTCGAGGCCGTTGCCGCTGCCAGTCAGGGCCGCGCCGGTCAGGATCAGGTTTTCAACATCGGCCGTCAGGGCGTAGTCCACCGAGGCGGAGACGGTGTCCGTCCCCTCGCCCGAAGCTTCGACCACCACATCGCCCGCGTCATCGACAAAGTAGCTGTCGTCGCCGTCGCCGCCTGTAAGCGTATCCGCCCCAGCCCCGCCGTCCAGCGCATTATTGCCGCCAGTGCCAGTGATGACGTTGTCGAGGCCGTTGCCAGTCCCGCTTGCAGCCGCGCCCGTCAAGACAAGGTTCTCGACATTGGCTGCCAGGGCGTAGCTGATCGCAGCCGTGACGGTGTCGCTGCCTTCGCCTGAAGCTTCGACCACCACATCACCCGTGTCATCGACAACGTAGCTGTCGTCGCCATCGCCGCCGGTAAGCGTGTCCGCCCCAGCCCCGCCGTCGAGCACGTTGTTGCCACTGGTTCCGGTAATGGTGTTGGCAAGCCCGTTGCCGGTACCGTTGGCCGCGGCGCCGGTAAGGATCAGGTTTTCAACATCGGCCGTCAGGGCGTAGTCCACCGAGGCGGAGACGGTGTCCGTCCCCTCGCCCGAAGCTTCGACCACCACATCGCCGGTATTATCGACAACGTAGCTGTCATCGCCTGCACCGCCGGTCAGGCTGTCCGCGCCCGTGCCGCCGTCAAGCGTGTCGTTACCGTCGCCGCCCGACAGGCTGTTGTCCCCAAACGTGCCGGTGATGGCATTGGCCAGGCTATTGCCCGTGCCGGACAGCGCCGCGCCGGTAAGGACCAGGTTTTCGACATCGGCCGTCAAGGCGTAATCGATGCCGGAAGAGACCGTATCCGTGCCCTGCCCGGCCGTTTCCACGATCACATCGCCGGCATCGTCCACGACATAGGCATCATTGCCCGCGCCGCCGGTCAAGGCATCCCCGCCCACACCGCCGTCCAGGCTGTCCTGGCCATTGCCGCCCGACAGGGTGTCGGCGCCATCACCGCCCGACAACGCGTTGTTGCCGCTGTTACCGCTCAGCGTGTTATCGAGGCCGTTGCCGGTCGCTGAGGTATTGCCCGATCCCGACAGCACAATCGCTTCGATATTGGCCGCGGCGGTATAGCTGATCGATGACGATACGGTATCCGTGCCCTCGCTGGCGGCTTCGACCACCACATCGCCGACATTGTCGACATAGTAGACGTCGTTGCCGACTCCGCCGTTCAGGCTGTCGGCGCCAGAGCCTCCGTTCAGGCTGTCATCGCCGTCTCCGCCGGACAGGGTATCGTTGCCGCCCGAACCCGACAGTCCATTATCGCCCGAAGTCCCGGTAATGGTATTGGCCAGGCTGTTGCCGGTCGAAGATGTATTGCCCGATCCGGTCAGGACGATGGCTTCGATATTCGCCGTGGCGTTCCAACTGATCCCCGCATAGACCGTGTCGGAGCCTTCGTTGACCGCCGCGCTTTCATTGACGCCGTCACCCGCATGATCGACGTAGTAGACATCGTTGCCCAAGCCGCCATACATCTGGTCGTTGTCGAGCCCGCCAATGAGCGTGTCATTGCCGTCCAGGCCGTAGAGCGTGTCGGCACCGGCAGCGCCATCCAGCACGTTCACGGAAGCATTGCCGTTGATGGCATTGGCGCCCGCATTGCCAGTCCCGTCGCTGGCCGTCCCCAGCAGTGTCAAATGCTCGAAATCGGCCGACAGAGTGTGGCTGAGATAAGAGCGGACCGTGTCAGTGCCTTCGCCGGCGCTTTCAACGATGACGTCGCCGGTATTGTCGATGACATAGGTGTCGTTGCCGAGCCCGCCTACCAGGCTGTCCACGCCCAAGCCGCCGTCCAGCGTGTCATTGCCATCGGCGCCTGTAAGTGTATTGTCCCCATCGTTGCCGGTAATGACGTTGTCGGCACTGTTGCCAGCGCCAGTCAGCGCCGCCGTGCCGGTGAGCGTGAGGTTCTCGAAATTCGCCGACAGGGTATGCGAGGCGTTGATGACGACCGTGTCGGTGCCCGCGCCGGCAGCTTCGGTAAAGACATCGCCGGCATCGTCGATGATGTAGGTGTCGTCGCCCAGCCCACCTGTGAGCGTATCCGCGCCCGCACCGCCGTCGAGGATGTTGTTGCCGCTATTGCCGTTGAGCACATTGCCATTGGCATTGCCGGTGACATTGATATTGCCGGAGCCCGTCAGAGTCAGCGCTTCGATATTGTCGACGCCGACCAGCGAATAGGAGGCCGTGGCTTCGATGGTGTCCGCGCCCTCGCCTGACAGTTCGGTAACGATGTCGGCCGCATCGTCGACGCGGTAAAGATCGTCGCCGATGCCACCGATCAACGTGTCCACGCCGCCGCCGCCATCGACCGTATCGTTGCCGTCATAGCTGGTCAAAAGGTTCGCCGCGACATTGCCCAGCATGTCGTTGGCGACGCTGTTGCCTGTGCCGTTGATGGTGTCGGTACCCGTCAGGGTCAGGTTTTCGAAGTTAGTCGCCAGGGTCCAGGTGACGTAGGACCGCACCCGGTCAGTACCTTCACCAGCCAGCTCGCCGATCACGTCGGAGAGGTTATCGACAACATAGGTATCGTTGCCCTTCATACCGCCCAGGCTGTCAACCCCGCTGCCGCCATCCAGCCAGTCATTGCCGTCGTACCCGTACAATGAACTGCTGCCGGAATTGCCGATCATGATGTTGTCGAGTGCATTGCCGTTCGCCCACATGGCGGCTGTGCCGGTCTGGGTCAGGTTCTCGACATTGGCGGTCATGCCGTAGTTCAGTGTGACATAGACCAGGTCGGTGCCTTCGTTCAGGTTCTCGATGACGATATCGACGCCGCTGCCGCCGGTGCCGACATAGTAGATGTCGTCACCCGTGGAACCGTACATTGTGTCCGTCTGGAGGCCGCCGTCCAGTGTGTCGTTGCCGGCCCCGCCGCGCAGGGTATCCTTGCCATCGTCGCCGAACAGGTAGTTGTTACCGTTGTTGCCGGTAATATCGTTCAGCACGCCGTTGCCGATACCGGTCAGATCGCCGTAATCATTGGCCAGGATTAGATGATCGTTGCCGTTGATCAGGGTATAGTCGACGTAGGAATAGATCGTATCGCTGCCGTCGATCAGGTTTTCCCAGACATGGTCTGCGACGTTGTCGACGATATAGTAGTCGCCGCCCGTGCCTCCATACATCGTGTCGACACCGGCGCCACCATCGATGGTGTCGTTGCCGCCGTTGCCGTAGATGCCGTTATTACCAGAATTGCCGCGCATGAGGTTGTTGCCCTCGTTGGCGTGGCCGTCGATATTGGCCGTCCCGGTCAGGTTCAACTCCTCGATATAGTCACCCAGGTCGAAGGTCGCGGACGCGTAGACGATATCGTAACCGTGCGCCGCAAGGGTCTCCTGGGCGACGTCGCCGGTCGAGTCGACGTAATAGACATCGTCCTGCGACAGGCCGATCATGGTGTCGTCGCCACCTTCGCCATAAAGGGTGTCCGCACCTATATAGCCATGCAGCACGTCGTTGCCGTCGCCGCCATACATGACATTGGCGCCCGAATTGGCAACGATCGTATTGCCGCCATCATTGCCCCAGAAAGTGTCGTTGCTCGTGTCGGTTGGCGTTACCGTCAGGTTTTCGAAATGGACCAGGGATCTCAGGTCGAGTGCGAACGTCGCGTAAATGGTATCGATGCCTTCGCCCGCCGCCTCCACCAGGACATCGTCAAGGTCATCCACATAGTAGGCATCATTACCAGTGCCGCCGGTAAGCGTGTCCGCGCCGACGCCGCCGTCCAGCGTATCATTGCCGGTATTGCCGGCCAGCGTATCTAGCCCGGCGCCGCCATACAGCGCATCCGCGCCCCAGCCGCCGGTCAGGTTGTCGTCGCCATTGACGCCATAGAGCGTGTCGTTGTCTCCTCCGCCGTCGACAATATCGTCACCGTTGTCTCCGCTCATGGAATCGTGCCCGGCCGAGCCCCACAGAGTATCGTTGCCACCGCCGCCGAGGACGGTGTCCTCGCCTATGCCGCCGTCGATCGTTTCCGCGCTGGCTGTACCGTAATAACTCTCAAAGCCGGCGGTGTTGGTGAACACCTGCTGGTAAACATCGACGCTAGTCGACTGGATGTGTACCCAGGTCGTCACGATATTGCCGTTGTCCAGCTCGGCGACAACGGGGTGAACCTGACTTTCGGCCGTGGTCTGGTTGATCCGGGTCTCGCCACCCACCGCATTGCCGCTGGCGTCGTAGCGCTGCATGTAGGCGCCGTGCGGATAGGTGCCGCCGGCGTCCTGGTTCTTGCTGGTCCATGCGATTATAAAGCCGCCGTCGGCGAGCGCGGTGATGCGCGGGTAATTCTGGTCGTTGGTGGTGAAGGTATTGACGCGGAACTCCGAGCCCAGCGCCGTTCCCGACGCGTCGTATCGCTGGGCATAGACGCCAAGACCCGACCCATCCTGGCCGGTGCTGTACCAGCTGATGACGTAGCTGTCGTCGGCCAGCACCGCCACGGACGGCATGACCTGGTCGCTTGTGGTGTAGGTATTGACGCGCGTCTCGGAGCCGACCGCCACGCCGTTGGCGTCGAAACGCTGGGCGTAGACGCCAAGCCCAGAGCCGTCTTGGGCCGCGCTGGTCCAGGAGATGACATAGCCGCCATCGCTGAAGCCATCGACAGCCGGAACCGTCTGGTCACCGGTGGTGGTGGTGTTGACGCGGACCTCGCCGCCGACCGCAGCGCCCGACATGTCGTAGCGCTGGGCGAAGATGCCTATGGTGTCGGCCTGGCCAGACTGCGTACCTACACCTTGCCAGGTGACGACAAAGCCGTTCGTGCCCAGGTCGGCAATCGCCACACCACTCAACGGCTCGGCGGTCGCCCATCCCTGATTGCTGGTTGTCGTCGTATTGACGCGAAATTCTGCGCCATTCATCGTGCCGTCAGCGTTGAAGCGCTGGGCATATATGCCTGCGCCCGAACCGTCCTGGCCGTTGCTGACCCAGGTCACGACATAACCGTCATCGCTGAGGCGGGTCACGGCCGGTGCATTCTGGTCGCCGGTCGTATATGTGTTGACGCGGGTTTCGGCGCCAAGTTTTGTACCGCTGGCGTCGTAGCGTTGGGACGCAATTGCAATACCCGAACCATCCTGGCCGTTGCTTTGCCAGATGACGCTGTATTCGCCGTCGGGATGGGTGACGATCTTGGCGTCCAGTTGGGAATTGTTCGTATAGCTGTTGACGCGGGTAACCGCACCCGCGCCCAATACGGCATTGCCGCCATAGCCGTCCGTATGATGCTCATACACCTGCTGATGGATATCACCGTAACTCGACGCGTAATTCACCCAGGCCGTAACGACATTGCCGTCATCAAGTTCAGCGGTGACGGGGTGTACCTGGCTGCCGACGACCGTCTCATTGACAAGCGTCTCGAATCCTACGGTATTGCCGCCGGAATCATATCGCTGTGAATAGGCGCCGTGCGGCAAGGTGGCGTTGGCGAAATCCTGGTTCTTGCTGGTCCAGCCGATAACAAAGCCGCCGTCCGACATGGCGGTGACACGCGGATAGTTCTGATCGCTGGTGGTGTAGGTATTGACCCGGAATTCCGACCCGATCGCCGCCCCCGACGAATCGTAGCGTTGCGCGTACACGCCGAGGCCATCGCCGTCCTGGCCGTTGCTGTACCAGGCAATGACATAGCTGTCGTCGGCCAGCACAGCCACGGAGGGCATCAACTGATCGCTGGCCGTGTAACTGTTGATGCGCGTTTCTGATCCCACCGCGACGCCGCTGGCGTCGAAGCGCTGCGCATAAACACCGTAACCCGAACCGTCCTGCGCCAGGCTGGTCCATGAGACGACATAGCTGCCGTTGCTGAAGGCATCCACGGCCGGCACGGTCTGATCGTTGGTGGTCGTGGTATTGACCCGGACCTCGCCGCCGACGGCTGCGCCTGACAGGTCGTAGCACTGGGCGAAGATACCCATTGTATCCACCTGACCGGTCTGGGCGCCGTTGCCCTGCCAGGTCACGACAAAGCCATTCGCCCCCAGGTCGGTCACGGCGAGGCCGCTCAGCGGCTCCAGCGTCGTCCAGCCCTGGTTGCCGGCGGTGGTCGTATTGACGCGGAACTCTGATCCTTGTGTCGTACCGTCCGGATTAAAGCGCTGGGCGTATATCCCAGCTCCCGCCCCGTCCTGGCCGTTGCTAGCCCAGGCGACGACATAGTCGCCATCGCTGAGGCGCGTGACGACCGGCGCGTTCTGGTCGCTCGTCGTATAGGCGTTGACCCGGATCTCGGAGCCGACCTTGGCGCCTGTGCTGTCAAAACGCTGGGAATAGATGCCAAACCCCGACCCGTCCTGACCATTGCTTTGCCAGACGACCGTGTATCCTCCACCCGGATGCGTAACGATCTTGGCGTCAAGCTGGGTGCCGGTCGTATAGGTATTGGCGACCGTAACCGTCCCGGCCGAATAGATGCTGACCATCTGGATTTCCCCCAATGAGAGCATGCGAGCGCTTCATTGCCTCGCGCAACTGGGGAAGACGGTAACATCGGTTTGCAACGCTGACTTACTGAAAATCGCGTTAAGGACGAAGTTTCCACAGACAAATTATCACGATTGATAACTTCCGTTATGCGTGCCTACCTCACGCGAAGCTGCGTATCCGGCGTGACGCGCCAGACCGTATTGCCGGCGTCGTCCGCCACCAGCAGCGCGCCGTCTATATCCTGCACGACGCCCACCGGCCGGCCGCGCGCCTTGCCGTCAGGCCCCAGGAAGCCGGTCAACACGTCCTGCGGCATGCCCGAAGGCCGCCCGCCCGAAAACGGCACGAAGATCACCTTGTAACCCGACGGCGGATTGCGGTTCCACGATCCGTGCTGACCGACAAACGCCCCGTTCTTATAGCCTTCCGACAATAGCGGCCCGGTGTAGAAGGTCAGGCCCAGAGACGCCGTATGTGGTCCCAGCGCAAAATCCGGCTTGATGGCGGACGCCACTTTGGCCGGGTCCTGCGGCTTCACGCGGTCGTCGACAGTCTGGCCATAATAGCTGTACGGCCAGCCGTAAAATCCGCCCGGCTTTACCGAGGTCATGTAGTCGGGCACCAGGTCCGAACCGATCTCGTCGCGCTCATTGACCACGGTCCACAGTTCGCCGGTTTCCGGGTTCCATGCCATGCCCACCGGATTACGCAGGCCTGACGCGAACAAGCGCGTGGCCCCCGTCTTGGCATCGACCTCCAGGATCGCCGCGCGGTTGGTTTCCGCCGCCATGCCGTTTTCGCCGACATTGGAATTGGAGCCCACCGACACGTAAAGCTTGCTGCCGTCCTTCGAAGCGATCAGACCCTTGGTCCAGTGATGGTTGATCGGCCCGCCGGGAAGGTCGGCGACCTTGGTGCCCGGACCAGTAATGGCCGTGTCGCCTTCGTGATAGGTATAGCGCACCACCGCATCGGTATTGGCGACATAGAGCTGGTCGCCGATCAGCGCCATGCCGAACGGCGAGTTGAGGTTCTGCAGGAAGACGACCTGGAGCTCGGCCGCGCCATCATGATTGGCGTCGCGCAGCAGGGTGATGCGGTTGGCGCTGCCCTGGTTCGACCCCGCCTTCTTCATCAGCATCTTCATGAAGAAGCCGCGTATGCCCTTGCCGTCCTCGGGCTTGGGCGGGGCATCGCTTTCGGCGACCAGCACGTCGCCATTGGGCAGGACATACAGCCAGCGCGGATGGGCCAGGTTGCGCGCGAACGCCTGGACCTGGAGCCCCGGCGCGGGCGTCGGCGCCTGGTCGATCGTCCAACGGGAAATCTCGGCGATCTTGACCGTCGGAATGAGGGTCTTGACCGGCTTCGGCAGCTTCGGATTAACGCCCATGCCGTCTTCCGGGCGCAGGGAAGCGGTCTCACCACAGCCTGTCAACGCCAATGCGACACCAAGCAGCAGGAGCTTTTTCATATTTTGATCTTTCACGCGTGCACGGCCACTTTCGCGTGGCTCATCTCACGGCATACGCGGCCACATCGCTGGCAGATCTCGGCGCAGGCCAGCATTTCCGGGCCGCCGATCGTTTCACAGGAAATGGCGCAGGCATCGCAGACATCGGCGCAGGCCAGGCACGTCGCCATGTGCAGCTCCGAGCCGCGCGTCATAAAGTCGGCGCAGGTCTGGCACATCTGGATGCAGTCGGCCATGATCTTGACATGCGCCGGCGCGACGTGGGCGCCGCCCATTTGCAGGCAATGATTATAGAGGGTCGTCTGGCAGGTGTCGCGGCATTGCCAGCACAGCGCGATACAGGCCCGTAAATCGCTGTGGTCGTGGTGCATGACATGGCCCTCTCACCGGCGGTTTCCTCCGCGTACCGCGATCCGCCATGAGGATACAGTCACATTTGCGCGCCCCGTTGTAAGTAAGAGGTAAGGATTTTCCTGCCTCCCCAAATCCAATAGATTTAGGGAGGCAGAAGATGCCCTCACGCCACCCGCAACAACCGTGCCGCAGGGCCATTGTCCTGCCAGCGCAGCGCCGGCACGGCGTCCAGCATCGGCCGAAGCTGCGCCAGCGACGCCGGCTTGACCATATAGCCCGCCGCGCCCAGCTTGCGCGCCTGCTCCTGGTCGCTGTCCTGGGTCGAGCCCGTGCACATCACCACCGCCATGTCGGCGAAATCGCCTTCGCGGCGCAGGGCCTCCAGCGTCTCGAAACCGTCCATGCCCGGCATGTTGATATCCAGCAGGATCAGGTCGAAGCGCTCGCCGCTCACCCGCGCCTTACGTAGAACGTCCAGCGCCTCGCGGCCCGAACGCGCCACGGTCAGGTCGAACTCGGCCTTGTCGCGGTCGCGCAAAAGAATGCGTGTCAGTTCGATATCTGCTTCGCGGTCATCGACCAGCAGGACGTGCGCCAGACCCGCGGCCTGTCCCTCCGGAACGGTGCTCTTGACTTCCCGCGCCTGCGCCGCGCGCGCCGCATCGGCCGCCTTGGGGAGGGTAAAGTGGAAGGTCGCACCCTCGCCTTCGCGGCTTTCGCACCAGATGCGGCCGCCGTGCATGGCGACGATCTTGGCGCAGATGGCTAGGCCCAGCCCCGCGCCCTCTTCATCGAGCCTCAGGCGCTTGAACGGCTGGAAGATGCGCTGCAGGTCGCCTTCGGCGATCCCCGGGCCGTTGTCGGCGACGGCGAAATGCCAGTGTGTACCGTCGTCCTTCGCATTGACGCGGATATGGGCCGATCCATTCGTATGCTTGATGGCGTTGCCGATCAGGTTCTGGAATATCTGGCTCAGTTGCGCGGCATCGGCGTCAACCGGCGGCAGCGGACCGGCTTCGATCATCGCGCCGGATGACGTGATAAGCTGTCGCAGGCTGTCCTGGGCGCCGGTCAGGGCATCGCCGGCATCGACGGTGGTTTTGACCGCGCGCGACGGGTCATGCAGCCGCGTGTAGGAATAGACCGTCTCGACCAGCATGCCCATGCGCTCGGCGGCCTTGCGGATAAAGTCGAAATAGAGCGCCTCGCTGTCGCCGGCTTCGCCCTCGGCGATCAATTCGGAAAAGGCGCGCACCGTGCGCACCGGCTCCTTCAGGTCATGCGCCAGGGCGTGGGTGAAGACCTCAAGCGATTCATGCTGCTGCTGGATGCGGGCGCTCTGCGTCTCCAGCATGCCGACCTTCTGGCGCAGTTCCTCGATCAGCCGCACGTTTTCCAGCGCCACGGACGTCGTGTTGGCCAGGGCCTGGAGCACGCGCAACTGCTCGTCGGTCGGGTGGTAATGACTGGCCCAGTAATTGCCGATGGCGCCCACCGGCGCCTCCGTGCGGATCGGCACCATGGCCAGCGACTTCACGAAGGTCGGACGATAGGCTTCGGCCGGTACGCGCGCGTCATTATAGATGTCTTCAATGACCACCGGCCGGGCGTGGTTCATCACCCAGCCCGAGACGCACATCTCCATCGGGAAGCGCTTGCCCTTCCACAGGGGCGCGATGGCGTTCTCGTCGGCGTAATAACATTGGTCGCCGTCCCTGAGCACGAAGGTCGCCCCGTCGGCGCCGGTCAGCTCACGCGCGGCGTCGCGGGCGATTCGCGTTATGGTTGCCACGTCGCGGGCCTGGGACAGCGCCTGGACGACGCCGACCAGGCGCTCCATGGCCTCGATATAGCTCGGAAACCGTTGTTTTTCTTCACCCGACTGGGACATATGGCCGGACACGGAGGTGGTCATGCGAGGAATCCCTAACCTGCCGCCAAAGAACGCCGGCAGCCGACACTACCTGTACTATGGATTGAGTGAACGAAAATCTAATAACAATTTTGTGCCTTAAAGCTTTGGTCACACGGCCTTTCTACACTCGGTCAAAACAGGTCCGGGGGCGCGCCATGATCACGGTGTTTCATACGACGGGCGGCAAGGTTGCCGAAGTCCAGCTCGATCCGATGCACAATGTGCCGGACGAACCGGTATGGATCGACCTGCTCACCCCCACCGACGACGAACTGCGCCTCCTGCCCCAAACCCTGAACCTGGCCCTGCCCAGCCGCGAGGAGATCTGGCGCAACCACGCGCTCAATCGCATGTACACGCGCGACGGCACCTCCTACATGACCGCGGCGCTCACCACGGGCGGCGACGGGCAGCCGCAGAAAAGCCAGCCCAAAACCTCGACGGTCACCTTCATCCTGACGCCGGATTTCCTGATTACCATCCGCGACATCGACCCGGAGCCTTTCCTGAGCTTCCAGCAGGATTTGCTTTTAAACAGCAAGCGTTTCCGCACCAGCGCCGACGTCCTCGAAGGCCTGCTGGAAGAAGTCATCCTGCGCGTCGCCGCCGACCACGCCCTGGTC
>CBFGPQ010000045.1:0-22909 GCA_965650705.1 uncultured Asticcacaulis sp.
GAACTGTTCGAAGCCCGCCGTCCGAAGGACTGCGCCGTCATCGCCGAGATGGATGGCCGCGTTGAATTCGGCCGCGACTACAAGAACAAGCGCCGCATCAAGATCACGCCGGAGGATGGTTCCGAGCCGGTCGAGTTCCTGATCCCGAAGGGCAAGCATATCTCCGTCCATGACGGCGATATCATCCAGCGTGGCGACTACATCATCGACGGCAACCCGGACCCGCACGATATCCTGCGCATCCTGGGCGTCGAGGCCCTGGCCGAATACCTGGTCAATGAGATCCAGGAGGTCTATCGCCTCCAGGGCGTGCCGATCAACGACAAGCACATCGAAGTCATCGTGCGTCAGATGCTGCAGAAGGTGGAAATCCTCGATGCCGGCGATACTGGCCTCATCAAGGGCGATCACCTCGACAAATCGGAAGTCGATGCCGAGAACCTCAAGGCGGAAAAGCGTGGCGGTCGTCCGGCCATCACACAGTCCATCCTGCTGGGTATCACCAAGGCGTCGTTGCAGACCAAGTCGTTCATCTCGGCCGCTTCGTTCCAGGAAACGACGCGCGTCCTGACCGAAGCTTCGGTCCAGGGCAAGATCGATACGCTCGACGGCCTGAAGGAAAACGTCATCGTCGGCCGTCTGATCCCGGCCGGTACGGGCGCCTACCTGCGTTCGCTGCAACGCATCGCGCTCAAGCGCGACGAGCAACTGACGCACCAGCGCGAAGAGACGATGGAGCCGCTGCCGGCGGAAGTCCTGCTCGAAGGTCCGGTCGCCGGCGAGTAATATCTCGCTTGCGATGTAAAATCGAAACCCCTGGGGTCCGCCTCAGGGGTTTTGTTTTGGCTATGGCTTGACCATGCGGGCCGCACGATTGATTGTACCTGCCGCCGTCTGAATTGTTTGATCCCGACCAACATCATATGACGCACAAAAAGGACCTGAGGCTGTTGGCCTGCGTGCTTGTCTGGGCAAGTGGCGCAATGGTCCAGCATGCCTCAGCGCAATCTCCGCCTGAGACCAAGGTGCAACTGGATGCCGAGGCAACGGAGACCGACGACGCAGGCCCAGCAGACGTAGAGGAGACGGACGCAGAGGAGAAGGCTGACGATGCCGAGCCGGCCAGGGAAACGGAGGACGGCACCGTCGTTATTGAGGACAAGCGCAGCCTCAACCGGATAGACCGGCAAGTCTACGATGTTGACAAGGATCCGGCCAATAAGACTGGCTCGACCGCCGACGCGCTGAAAAAGGTCCCCGGCGTCAATGTCACGGCGTCGGGCGAGGTCACGTTGCGTGGCAATGCCGTCGAAATCCTTGTCAATGGCAAGCCGTCTCCACTCTTCAGCGGCGAAAATCGCGAGGCAGCTTTGCGTGCCCTGCCGTCATCGGCGGTGTCGTCGATCGAGGTCATGTCCAATCCGGGTGCCCAATACGATTCTTCCAGCGCCGGGGCGATCATCAATATCGTCACAAAGACCGCCAGCCCGGCAGGTATGCTGGCGAACGTGAGCGGACAACTGGCGTCTGTCGGCGGCTACACTGCCAACGCCTTTGTCAAACACAGCCGCGGGCCGTTTGCGACGACGGCGACGCTGAACCTGTCCGACTATCCGACACTTATGCGCAATCGTTCGACCCAGGCTGAACTGGACGGCAACGGCCAGCCCGTGCGATCGACCGACAATAATGGTGTGACGCGGTCCACGGGAAAATCGCTCTTCGCCACCGCCACGCTCGACTACGATGCTGGCGCGTTCGACACCGTGACCGGCCAGCTTGATGTCATGAAGACCTCCAGCACGTCGCGCAATGCCGGCCTGACGACGATCCGCGACGCGTCCGGCGCAGTGACGGATCAATTCGAAAGCACCGGCACGTCACGCTTCGACAACCAGATCGCAACGATCGGGATGGGATGGATCCATGTCGGCGAGGCGCTGGGCGAAACGTTGAAACTGGACGCCAAGGTGACGCGTGAAACGTCGCGTGCCGACAGCGACTTTCTGCTGGACTACAGCCTGTCGGGCCTTCTCGGCAGCGGCGCGATGCGCCGCCAGCCCGGCCACACGAATATCAGCACGACCAAATCCGTCCTGGGAGCCGACTATAATGGCTATGTGGGCGACGATCAGGTGACGGCAGGACTACAAATCAGTCGCGACGACACGCGCCAGGACAGCCTGATATTCAGCCCATTTGAGCCGAGTGTTGGAACGATGGCGGCCAATCCACTGCTGACCAGCGTCTTTGATTACCGGCAGACCATCAGTGCTGCCTATGTGACCTATCAAAAGGCGCTGGGCGAACGCTGGATCGTGCTGGGTGGCGTTCGCGCCGAGGCCGTCGACTACGACAGTCAGGATGCGATATCCGGTGCGCCGATCAAGGTCGCCTACACCAGTCTGAACCCCAGTCTGTTTGCCACCTATGTCCTGTCCGACGTGCAAAAGCTGCGTTTCAACTATTCGCGCCGCCTGCAAAGGCCGACGCCTTATGACCTCAATCCGTCGCTAATGTATCTCAACGACCGGACGGTGACGGCTGGCACGCCAGCCCTGAAGCCGCAGGAGACTGACGCGTTCGAAGCCTCCTACGATTACGCCGGACGCTTGACCAGCTATACGTTCCGGGCCTACCGTCTCAATAATGAGCGGGTGATCAACCCGGTGACGGAAATCATCCCCGACCCGCAGGGCATCGGCCGGCAGGTCGTTTTGCTGTCGCGGCGCAATAACGGATCGAGCCACCAGACGGGCCTCCAGTTGGCCTATATGACAACCCTGTCTGAGCATTGGTCGCTCAACGCCAATGTCGACCTGTATGCCATGGAGATGCAGGCATCGCACTTCGCGGCAAAGCGGTCGTTGGTGACAGCCAGCAGCCAGTTCGGCGTCAACTATAGCCGCGGCAGGAACACCCTGTCCCTGAGCTATTACGGCGTCGGCAAGCAACTGACGGGCGATGGCTATACCGGCGGCTTCGGCAGCGGATCTCTATCCTGGCACCGTGTCCTAACGCCCAAAATCGATTTGACGGTCTCGGTTAGCGATATCTTCCGGCCACGTGAAAGCCTGTTTGTCCGCGATACCGGCGACATCCGTATGGTCAGCGCCTCCAGCCAGCGGGCGCCGGTCGTCTATGTCGGTCTTAGCGGCCGCTTTGCGTCCGGAAGTTTCTCGGCCACAAAATAGGCCGTCTTTTTGCTTGCGGCGCAGGTAAAAATACCGTCACTGTTGCAACAAGATTTGCCGCAGGACTTTCTATGAAACCGCATCACCTTCTGTTCGCGACCTCGCTGCTGTGCTCTGTCTTTGCCCCGCCCGCGCTTGCCGACGCCGAAAAGCCGGCCGCCCTGGTCGCAGACGGTATACCGGCGGTGCCCGATGCGATGGTCGCCGAGACGCGGCCCTATATGGAATTTCGTACCGCCAGCTTTACCGGCTGGAACCCCAATGACCGCTCGATGCTGATCGCCACGCGCTTTGGCAATACCGCTCAGGTCCATAGCGTCAAAGGCCCGATGATGGCGCGGACGCAAATCAGCTTTGAGGCGGAACCGGTTAGTGGCTCGTGGTCGCCGAAGGGCGATGTTCTGCTGGCGCGCAAGGACATCGGCGGCAATGAGTTCTTCCAACTCTATACGCTGAAGAACGGCCGGCTGACGCTTCTGACAGACGGCAAGAGTCGCAACAGCTTCAACGCCTGGAGCATGGACGGTCAACTCGTCGCCTATACCTCGACGCGGCGCACCGGCAAGGACAACGATATCTATATCATCGACCCGCGTGATCCGAAGTCTGATCGCCTGGTGGCGCAGGTCAAGGGCGGTGGCTGGGGCGTTGGTGGCTTTTCGCCTGATGGCAAGACGGCCGTGGTCAGTGAATATATCTCGGTCACCAAGTCCAATCTCTACCTTATGGACACAGCCACCGGCGCCATGACGCCGATCGGCGATATCAAAAAGGATATCGCCTATGGCGGCGCTGAATTCGCGCCAGACGGTACGCTGTGGGTCACCTCGGATGAAGGCTCGGATTTTCAGCGCCTGGGCACGCTCGACCCCAAGACCGGCAAGTTCACGCCGAAGGCGCCAGAGAAAAAGTGGGATGTCGATGCCTTCGACATCGCTGATGACGGCAGCTTCATAGCCTATGTTGTCAATGAGGCCGGCATCGATCGCCTGAAGTTACTGGACGTCAAGACCGGAACCGTTCGGACCGTGTCCGGATTGCCGGCCGGTGGTATCGGCGGTGTCCGGATCGCGCCGTGGGGCGAGGTCGGCCTGACATTTACCTCGGCGACCTCGGCTGCCGACGCCTATAGCGTCGATCCGAAAACCCTGAACGTCACGCGCTGGACGCAGTCGGAAACCGGCGGGCTGGACACCAACCGGAACGTCGAACCGCAATTTGTCGAGGTCAAAAGCTTCGATGGCGAGCCGGTCTCGGGCTTCCTCTATCGTCCTGACCCGGCGAAATTCCCAGGCAAGCGGCCCTTGATCGTCAATATCCACGGTGGGCCGGAAGCCCAGGCGACGACGGGCTTCATGGGGCGGAACAACTATCTGCTCAATGAGCTGGGTGTCGCGATCTTTTATCCCAATGTTCGCGGTTCGACCGGCTTTGGCAAGCGCTTCGTCAGTCTCGACAACGGGCCGTTCAAGCGCGAGGATTCGGTCAAGGACATCGGCGCCTTCCTCGACACGCTGGAAAAGGATCCAGGCCTGGACGCCGCGCGCTTTGCCGTTACCGGCGGATCGTATGGCGGCTATATGTGCTACGCCTCGGCCATCCGTTATGGTGCGCGGTTGAAGGGCGCCCTGTGCGTCGTCGCCATCTCCAACTTCGTCACCTTCCTGGAAAACACCCAGGATTATCGCCGCGACCTGCGCCGCGTCGAATATGGCGACGAGCGCGACCCGACGCAGCGCGCCAAGCTGATGGAGATTTCGCCTTTGACCAGCGTGAGCAAGCTGAATATCCCGCTGATGGTCGTCACGGGGGCCAACGACCCGCGCGTGCCGGCGTCCGAAGCCGATCAGATCGTCGCGGCGGTGCGCGCCAAGGGCGGCACGGCATGGTCACTGGTCGGCAAGGACGAGGGCCATGGCTTCGCCAAGAAGGCCAATCAGGACTACCAGTTCTGGACCAGCCTGATGTTCTGGCAGGAGACCTTGCTCAAGTAATTTCATATCGAAAGCTTATTCGGTGCGTGGTTGCCTGTGCAAAGTGATCCCGGGAAAGTCACCATGCCGAACGCGCCTGTACTTTATAAGCCCGCTGTCGAAGTGCCGCAGCCGGACGAGGCGGAGACCATTGCCGATCTGGCGGCCCTCCATATCAAGAGCATGCGCCGGGCGACCGACGATCCCCATGATCTCCAGCGCGCCCAGCACAGCAAGAGCCACGGACTGCTGATCGGCCGTCTGGAAGTTCTGGACGATCTCGATGAAACGCTGGCCCAGGGCTTGTTTGCACATCCCGAAGTCTATGACGCGGTCATCCGGCTATCCACCGTCCCCGGCGAAATCCTGCCTGATGCTTTCGGCACGCCGCGCGGTTTTGCCATCAAGCTGATCGGTGTCGAGGGCGAGCGCCTGCCGGGGTCTGAAGGCGCGACGACCCAAGACTTCGTCCTGGTCAACATTCCGACCTTCACGGCCCCCAATCTCCGGGCGATGATGCCCCCGATGAAAGGCCTTGCGGCGATCAGCGGCCGGATGGAGGGCCTGAAGATGGCCACAGCCGCCGTGGCGCGTACCGCCGAAGCCTTTATCGAAGGGGCAGGGGGCAGCTCGTCTGGCTGGCGGGGCATCGGCGGGGAGCAGCCGCGCCATCCGCTTGGCGAAACCTATTTCAGCCAGGTGCCGATCCTCTACGGTCCCTATATGGCCAAGCTGTCGCTGGTGCCGGTTTCGAGTAACCTGACTCGGCTGACCGGCGAACGGATCGATACCGACAACGACAAACTTGCGCTTCGCAAGTTGATGAATGCCCATTTTGAAATGCAAGGTGGCAAATGGGACCTGCGCGTGCAGCTATGCACCAATCTCGAGGTCATGCCGGTTGAGGATAACACGCGTTCGTGGTCGGAGGACGAGAGTCCGTGGCGGACTGTGGCGCGTCTCAGCCTTGCTCCGCAGGTGGCCTGGAGTGAAGAGCGGTCGCGCGTCATCGACGATAGTATGTCATTCAATCCGTGGCATGGGGTTGCTGTTCATCGCCCGATCGGCTGGGTGCAGCGCGCCCGAAAGCCCGTTTATGAAGTCTCGGTGCGCACGCGCGGCCAGAGCCACGGTCTTACCATCAAGGAACCGGACAGCGTGGACTACCTTTTCGCCGATGAGCCCGCCGAAGCCGAGGTCTTCTATCCGTAAGGTTTTATACGGCCTGACCGGCGGCCCAGCCTGACGACCATGCCCACTGGAAATTATAGCCGCCCAGCCAGCCGGTGACATCGACGCATTCGCCGATAAAGTAGAGGCCGGGCTGCAGGCGGCTTTCCATGGTCTGTGACGACAGGCCGTCGGTATCGATACCGCCTGCCGTCACCTCGGCCGTGCGGTAACCTTCGGTGCCCATCGGCACCAGTGTCCACTTCTTGATGGCTTTCGATAGTGCGTCGAGGCTTGCATTCGGCAAGTCGCCAACATTGCTTTCGTTGCGCAAGTTGTGAATTTCTAGCCACCGATCACTTAATCGCCTTGGCAAAAGCTCGGCCAGGGCATTGCCGAGTGACTGCTTGCCGCGTGATTGCTTGCGTTCCAAAAGCCATTCCATCAGATTCGATCCAGGCAGAAGATCGATCTCAACCGGTTCTCCCGTCCGCCAGTAGCTGGAAATCTGCAAGGCGGCCGGCCCCGACAGGCCGCGATGGGTGAACAGGAAGCCGTCGGTGAACTGCGTTTTTCCCACTGTCATGCGCGCCTCGACAGCCACGCCAGACAGACCATTGAAATCCGCCAGCTTGTCATCGCCCAGCGTGAATGGCACTAGGGCCGGACGTGTCTCGACGATGGTGTGACCGAACTGCCGCGCCAGCTCATAGGCAAAACCCGTCGCGCCCATCTTGGGGATCGACAGCCCCCCGGTGGCGACGACCAGCTTTTCGCAGTTCAGAGGACCTGCCGTCGTAACCAGCACAAAACCGCCGTCATGGGCATCGACGCGCCGGATTTCGGTCTTCAGCCACAACTCTCCGCCGGCCGATTGCAAGTCATCGAGCAGCATGTCGATAATGTCCTGCGCCGACGTTTCGCAGAACAATTGCCCTTCGGTCTTCTCATAATAGGGGATGCCGCGTTCGATCACCCGCCCGACAAAATCCCACGGCGTGAAGCGCTTCAACGCCGATATACAGAAGTGCGGGTTCTGCGAGATGAAGTTTTTAGGCGTTGCCTTCAGATGCGTGAAGTTGCACTTGCCGCCGCCCGAAATACGGATCTTCTCGGCGGGTTTGCTGGCATGGTCCAGCACAACCACCTTGCGGCCGCGCCGCGCCGCTTCGATGGCGCACATCAGGCCCGCCGCACCGGCACCTAATACAATAACGTCGAAACTGCGCAAACACCCTCACTCAAATGGTCACAAATAATTGCCGGAGCTTACCTTACGGCTATCTTGCGGCGCGCCGGATTTGGCTTAAGGTCGCCATCTCTAAACCATAAGGAGTCGCAGGGCCATGTCCGATCTGGAAACCATCACCTCGAAAATCGCCGAAAAGCTGGGCACGGAATCGGGCCTGGGCAAGATCGTCAAGCTCGATTTCGGTGGCGACGGCAAAATCCTGATCAATGGCGCGGCCGTCCCGAACAGCGTCACCAACGAAGACGGCGATGCCGATGCGACCATTCAGGTCTCGATCGACGACTTCAAGAGCATCGCTTCGGGTGCGCTCGATCCCATGATGGCCTTCATGACTGGCAAGATGAAGATCCAGGGCGATATGGGCGTGGCCCAGCGCCTGGCGCCGCTGCTGAAAGGCTAACCAGGGGGCGAGCCCCCTGGACCCGGAATCGCGATGTCACGCGATGACGGGGCTCAGGCTAATCAACCCGGACCAGATTTATTGGGTTGCGATGAACCAACGACGCGGTCGCCGACATAGGGGTTGCCGCGACGTTCTGCATTGAAGCTCGACATCGGGCCGTGACCGGGCACGAAGCGGACATCACCCAGCGGCCACAGTTTCTGCGTGATGGCGTTGATCAGGTCGGCATGATTGCCACGCGGAAAGTCGGTGCGCCCGATTGAACCGGCGAACAGGACGTCGCCGACCTGGGCGAACTGGCTTTCCGGATGATGGAAGACGACATGCCCCGGCGTATGCCCGGGGCAATGGATGACCTGCCAGGTCGTTTCACCCAGGGTAACGGTGTCGCCGTCTTCAAGCCAGCGGTCGGGCACGAAGCTTTGCGCGTCATAGATGCCCCAGCGCTTCGCATCTTCGGGAATGCGCTCGATCCAGAACGTGTCGTCGCGATGCGGACCTTCAACCGGGCAGCCGGTCAGTTCGCGCAAATGTTGCGTGCCGCCGGCGTGGTCGGCGTGGCCATGCGTCACCCAGATCTTTTCCAGCGTCAGCCCGCGCCGTTTCAGCTCGTCGACGATCGGCTCGACATCGCCGCCCGGATCGATGATCGCGGCCTTGTTTGTCTTGGTACACCATACAACCGTGCAGTTCTGCTGAAGCGGGGTCACAGGCGCGATCAGCACGCCAACAGGAGAGGGGGAAGCGGTCATGAAATTCACCAGAAAGCCGATACGGACTGTATGGCCGCACGGCTTCGCCAAATCAATTTAAATGGTGCCGCTGCAGCCATTTCGCCATCGCGAAGGGGCGTTTTTCGTCAATATTGCCGCTCGCGTGACGTTTCAATTTCGAGAAAAGTTTATTTATTAGAATAATTTGCCCGTATCTTTTCACCTTTCGTAAAATTGTTGCGAAACCAACTTTAGCGTTATAGTCTCGTTTATCAAACCGGCGCCCGGGGGCGTTCAGGTGCCTATTTTCCAAAGGTGATAGATGAACTGGCGTGTAAAGCCACTAGACGCGATCCTGGCCACGGCCGAGAAAAAATCGCTGCACCGCTCGCTGGGTGCGTTCCAACTGACCATGCTGGGCATTGGCGCCATTATCGGCACCGGTATCTTCGTCCTGACCGCGGCCGCTGCTCAAAAGGCCGGCCCGGGCATGATGTTCTCCTTCATCGTCGCCGGCTTCGTCTGTGCCGTCGCAGCGCTGTGTTACTCGGAACTGGCCTCGATGGTGCCGGTCTCGGGCTCGGCCTACACCTATACCTACGCCGTTATGGGCGAACTGCTGGCCTGGATGGTTGGCTGGGCGCTGGTCCTGGAATACGCCGTTGCGGCTTCTGCCGTCTGTGTTGGCTGGTCCGGCTACGTCATGGGGCAAATACGCGAATATACAGGGTTTGTGCTACCCGAATTTCTTGCCAACGGCCCTGTCTGGGGCATGAACGGCTTCATGCCGACCGTTGATTTCAGCAACGGCGTCGTCAACCTGCCGGCCATCATCGTTGCCGCCGCCGTGACCTGGCTGTTGGTCATGGGTACGACGGAAAGCGCTACGGTCAACTCGATCCTGGTGGTGGTTAAGATCGTTGCCTTGACGGCCTTTATCGTCATCAGCTTCCCGCTCATCAAGGGTGAAAACTTCACGCCACTGATGCCGAACGGCCTGTTCGGCCATGACGGGCTTGGCGTCATAGGCGCGGCCGCGTCCATCTTCTTCGCTTATGTCGGCTTTGACGCTGTGTCGACTGCCGCCGAAGAAACCAAGAACCCGCAGAGGAACGTGCCCATTGGCCTGATCGGTTCGCTCGGCATCTGCACCATTTTCTATCTTCTGGTCGCCGCGGGCGTGGTTGGTACCGTAGGCGCTCAACCGATTACCGACGCGGCGGGCAAGGTTTTGTCCCCGGACAGCGCAGAATTTACCCTGCAATGTAAGGCTCTGGCCGATGCCGGTACGGCGCCGATCGTCTGTTCGAAGGAAGCGCTGGCCGAAGTCCTGCGCGTCATGAACTTCGACCTGATCAGCAAGCTGGTCGGTACTGCGGCCTCTATCGCCCTGCCTTCGGTCATCCTGATGATGATCTACGGCCAGACGCGTATCTTCTTCGTCATGGCCCGCGACGGCCTGCTGCCGGAAAAGCTGGCTGACGTGCACCCCAAGTGGAAGACGCCCTGGAAGATGACCATCTTCACCGGCATCTGCGTTGCCGTTGCCGGTGCCTTCTTCCCGGTCGGCCAATTGGCGGACGTGTCCAACTCCGGTACGCTGTTCGCCTTCTTCATGGTCGCGATCGCCATCATGGTCCTGCGCGTCAAGGACCCTAAGCGCCACCGTCCGTTCAAGACGCCACTGGTGTGGATCATTGCGCCGCTGGCCGCGCTGGGCTGCCTGGGCCTCTATTTCAACCTGCCGCTGGTCGCCAAGCTGGTCCTGCCGATCTGGGGTGCTGTCGGCCTGCTGATCTACTTCGGCTATAGCCGCAGCCACAGCCACGTCGGCCGCGGCCTGATCGAGGTCCACGAGGACGACAAGGATATCCCGCCGCCCCCAGGAACGACCTGACACGGCAACAGTTGAGGATAAAGGCGTTCGGGCAACCGGGCGCCTTTTTCTTTTGGTTTGCGTCTGGTACGGAAGACCATGCTTCCCGTCGAAGAGATTTTCCCGCCGTTAAAGGCCTGGCTGGCGGACAACACAACAGCTTTGATCATTGCCCCGCCCGGTGCCGGCAAGACCACGGGCGTGCCCCTCGCTTTGCTGGAAGAGCCATGGCTGGGTGGCCACAAGATCATTCTGCTCGAGCCCCGCAGGCTGGCGGCGCGGGCGGCCGCGGCGCGTATGGCCGAGACCTTGGGCGAACCCGTCGGGCAGACGGTCGGTTTCCGTGTGCGCGGCGAGACACGCGTCAGCGCCAAAACACGCATCGAGGTTGTCACCGAAGGTATATTCTCAAGATTGATCCTGGATGATCCGTCGCTCGATGGCATCGGCTGTGTGATCTTCGACGAGTTCCACGAACGTAGCCTTGATGCCGACTTAGGGCTGGCCTTTGCCCGCGATGCGCAGGGCGTGCTGCGCGATGATCTGCGCCTGCTGGTTATGTCGGCGACGCTGGATGGCGAACGCGTACTGGGCCTGCTGCCGGACGCCAAGGGCTTTACGTCGCTTGGCCGCACCTTCCCGATAACCACCCATTATCTTGGCCGCGACCAGACCTTGCCGATGGAAACCCACATGGCCAAACATGTCGTAAGGCTGTCCGGCAAATTGTCACCGGAAGCCGCTGAAACCATGCTGGTTTTCCTGCCAGGGCAGGGCGAAATTCACCGCGTCGCCCAGCGTATAGAGGAGCGCGGACTTCCCCCGCACATCGAACTGCAAAAGCTCTTCGGCGCCATGGATTTCCGGGATCAGGCGCGGGTGCTGGCCAAGAATAGTCCGGGCCGTCCCAAGATCGTTCTGGCGACCGCCATTGCCGAAACCTCGCTCACCCTTGATAAGGTTTCGATGGTCGTCGACTGTGGTCTGTCGCGGCTGGGGCGTTTTGATCCGGCGCGCGGCGTCACCGCCTTTGTGACCGAGCGCGTGTCGCGCGCTTCCGCTGACCAGAGGCGCGGCCGCGCCGGCCGGACGCAAGCAGGCGACGCTTATCGGCTGTGGGATGCGGAGCAGGATCGATCATTGATTCCATTCGCGCGACCGGAAATCCTCGAGACCGACCTGTCGCAACTGGCCCTGTCCTTGCGGCTGTGGGGTGCCAAATCAACCGAGGGCCTGGCGCTGCTCGATCACCCGCCGAAAGCCGCCATGGACGAGGCCGTAAGGCTCCTGCAGGCCTTGGGGGCTTTGGACGCCAATGGCGATCTGACGGCGCACGGCCGGCTGATGGCGCAGTTGCCGATGGCGCCGCGCCTGGCGCACATGCTGCTCAAGGCCGCCGAAGCCGGCGCCGCGGCTCAGGGCGCACAGCTGGCCGTCCTGCTTTCGGAAAATGGCGTTGGCGGCAAGGCGACCGATCTCGATCTGCGCCTCGATGCCTTGGGTAAGGACCGCTCACCCAAGGTGACGCAGGCCCGCAGCCTGGCAGACAACTGGACGCGCCAAGCACAGGCCCTGGTCAAAACAACGCGCCGGGCAGGCGGCCGCACGCTGTCGCATCACCTGTTGGCAGAGTGTTTCCCGGAGCGCGTCGCCCGGGCGCGCGGCAAACCTGGCGAATTCCTGATGGCCAATGGCCGCGGCGCCTATGTCGATGAGCACGATCCCTTGGCCAAGGCGGAGTTCCTGGCGGTCGGCGACCTGGGCGGCGGTTCCAACCGCGACCGCATCCTGCTGGGCGCGGCGCTGACCGAAGCCGAGGTGACCAGCCTGTTTGCCGATCGCGTCACCAAGGGGCCGGTGCTGGAAAAGACCAACGGCCGTTTCCGCGCCTTCGAGCAGGTGCGGTTAGGCGCACTCGTGTTGTCATCCAAACCCTTGAACCAGATCCCGCCCGAGCTTCTGCTTCATGCGGAGGCCGAGGAAATCCAGCAAAAGGGATTGAAGGCGCTGAAATTTTCTGAAAGCGCCGAAGGCTTGCGCCAGCGCGTCGCCTTCCTGCGCAGCCAGGACGAGACCTGGCCCGACTTGAGCGACGACGCGCTTCTGTCAACGCTTGAGCGTTGGCTTGGGCCTTATGCCGCCGGCAAATCCATGCTGTCCTTAAGCGCGCACGACACCTACCAGGCCTTGGTCAACATCCTGACCTACGATCAGCAGAAGGCATTGGACAAGCTGGCGCCGGATACGCTGCGCATGCCGACCGGGTCGAATATCCGTATAGATTATGGCGCCGAAGGTGGGCCGCGCGTCGATGTCCGCGTCCAGGAGCTTTACGGCACCACAGTCCACCCCACGCTGGGGCCCAATCGCACGCCGGTAACCCTGGCCCTGACCTCGCCGGCGCACCGCCCGATCCAGATCACCAAGGACCTGCCGGCCTTCTGGGATGGATCTTGGGCCGAGGTGCGCAGCGAAATGAAGGGCCGCTATCCACGCCACGTCTGGCCGGAAAACCCGCGAGAAGCCGATCCGACCACGCGGGCAAAGCCTAGAGGCACCTGATTTGGAAACTAATTGCATCCATATTCGCTGATGAGCGTATAGTTTTGCACAGACTCATCTGGAGGCGCCGTGCTTACCGTTCACCACCTGGAAAATTCACGTTCGCAACGGGTTCTGTGGCTTCTTGAGGAGTTGCGCGTGCCTTATGACGTCAAGCACTATAAGCGCGACGCCAACTATCTGGCGCCGACCGAGTTAAAGAAGGTCCATCCTCTCGGCAAGGCCCCGGTCATTGTCACTGGCGAAGGCGAGGTTGTCGCTGAAACCGGCGCCATAATGGACTATATCCTGCATACCTATGACGGTACGGGGCTGATCCCCCAGCCCAAGACGCGGGCGCGCAACGCCTTTACCTATTGGATGTTCTATGCCGAAGGTTCGGCCATGCAGCCCTTGCTGTTGAAGCTGGTCGTCGATCGCATCCGCACCAAGACGCCCTTGCTGGCGCGGCCGATTGCTTCCCGCATCGCTGAGAAGATCGAGGAACTGATGGTGCGGCCCAATCTTCAGGCCAATATCGATTTCTGGGAAAAGACGCTCACCGATCACGAATGGTTCGCGGGGGAAGAGTTCACCGCCGCCGACATCATGATGAGTTTTCCCGTCGAAGCGGCGGCTGCGCGCGCCGGGGCCGGGGACAGGCCGCATGTCAAGGCCTGGCTTGGACGCATTCACGCCCGTCCGGCGTACGGACGGGCGCTGGAACGCGGCGGGCCTTACGCCTACGCGTGAGGCCTGGTCGAAGCTTAGATCAGCACGCAGGCCGACATGGTCGACGCAAGCAGGCCGAGGCCAATGGCGGTAAGCAGACGTTTCATGTGCGCAATCCTTTTATTTTCAAGGTGAAGTCTGGCCCGCCTGAGGTAAGCGGGCAATATTGATTGAGGGCTTTTTGCCTAACCGCGTTGGCAGGATGCCTCCAAACAGCGTCAGCCGAGGATGATGCAGCCAGACAGGGAAGCGGCCGCGAAGGCGAGGACGACGATCTTGAGTGCGAGGGATTTCATTTCAGGAACTCTCTTTTGGTTATGTGCGTGTACGTGGCGGTCTTTAGGTTGCCGTCTTTTCGACTTCCTCAGCGGGCTTTTCGTCGTGATGCTGATGGTTGTCGTGTGATTTGTGATGATGGAAGCTACCGTCCTCGCCGTCAAGAACGACGACACAGCCCGAGAGCGACGTCATAAGCGCCGCGGCGATAGCCAGTCTGGCCAGTTTCGAAATCATGTTTGCCCCTTTGTGTAGCGTGAACGGTTTCAGACTATGGCCGCCACCATGAACGCAAAATGAACCTGGGCGACCTTAAATCTTTTTAATCTAAGGGGTTGCGGCGGTCACAGGCCGCATGCGGCGTAGATCATGATGCCGGTGGCGACCGAAAGGTTGAGGCTGTCGGCGCGGCCGCGCATCGGGATCTTGACATTGGTATCGCAGGTGGCGGCGATGTCGGGCGTCAGGCCCGACTGTTCTGTGCCCATGACGATCAGGGTCGGGCGGCGATAGGGGGCGCTGCGGTGATCGTGTTTGGCCGTAAGCAGCGTGCCGACAACCGAGCCAGTCCAGCGGCCGCGATCGGCCAGGAATTCCTCGCGGGTGCACTTGACGATCGGCAGGGCGAAGACAGAGCCCATGGTGGCGCGTACGGTTTCGACCGAAAACGGATCTACGCAGTCACCGATCAGGATGACCCCGCCGATGCCGGCCGCGTCGGCCGTGCGGATGATGGTCCCAAGGTTGCCGGGATCGCGCACCTGCTCCAGAGCCACCCAGACGTCGTTGCTGTCCGGATTGATGTCAGAAAGCGTGGCGATGCGCTGGGCGAAGACGGCGACGACCATCTGGGGATTGTCCTTGCGCGAAATTTTTTCAAGGATTTCGCGGGTAACTTCAAGGACTTCACCTTTAGCCTTAAGCGTCTCGTCGATGGCGCGCTTCAACAATGGGTGCGGATCGGCATCCTTGCCGTAGACCAGGATCAGGGGCGTGATGCCTTGATCGAGCGCATCAATGATGATCTTCAGTCCTTCGGACAGGAAGTGTCCGGTGGCTTCGCGCTCTTTCCGCATATGCAAGGCGCGGATGTCCTTGACCGTCTGGTTGGTCAGAGAGGTGATCTGTTTGATCATCGCTGCCACCGCGCAAAGAAGGACAGGCCGATTTCGCGCGGCTGAATGGCGGACGGCTTGATACCCTTGGGCGGCTTCGAATCCTCGATTAGAGTCAGTTCGCCGTGATCGACCGTGCCACCACGCTGAGGGCCGACCGCTTCGGCCAGCAGGTGGGCAAGCGCCGGGCCTGAGACACGCGCGGCATAGGCGTTGAGCAGGAGGAAGGCGGCGTCATCCGACAGCAGTTGCGCGCAGAGATGGATCATCTCCGGCAGGTCTTCGAACAAGCGCCAGACTTCGCCGGTTGGTCCGCGTCCGTATTTTGGCGGATCGAGGATAATGGCTTCGTATTTCGACCCGCGCTTGACCTCGCGTTGGACGTACTTTCTTGCGTCCTCACAGATCCAGCGAATAGGGGCATCGGCCATTTCCGACAGGACGGCATTGTCACGCGCCCAGCCGATAGCCTTTTTGGAGGCGTCGACGTGGGTGACTTTGGCGCCGGCGGCCGCGGCGGCGAGGCTGGCGACACCAGTATAGCCGAACAGGTTGAGCACCCGCGCGCCGGGGCGCGCCTTCAACGCGGCGGATTGCCACTCCCAGTTGGCGGCCTGTTCCGGGAAGAAGGCGAGGTGGCGGAAGCTGGTGAAACGGCCATAGAAGCGCACATCGCGCCACGAGAGCGCCCACTGTTCGGCGGGTTTGCGGTTGAAGGCCCAGCGGCCTTCGTCTTCGTCGCCGGCCGGGTCGAAGGTGGCGTCGACGCGGTTCCACAGCTCGGGGTATTTGGGCACCCACCAGCACTGTGGCTCAGGACGCACGACCAGATAATCGCCATAGCGTTCAAGCTTCTTGCCGTCGCCGGAATCGATGAGCGCATAGTCGGCCCAGGCGCGGGTGCGCAAGGTGGTGGCGGTGTCGGTTATAATCATGGCTTGGGAATAGTCGCCTGTCGCCGCGTCGTAAAGCGCTTTGTAGAGTTCAGGCATGCGACTTGCTTGTCGCAAAAGCACTTTGTGAGCGATAGCGATTCACCTATTGGCTTTACACAAATGGAAGCTTTGTCCTGTCTCCTCTGGGGATAGGGAAATCAGAAGGCATTAATAGGTGGCGGCAGGGGGACGGCGATACAGTCTGGCGTGTGGAGTGTTTGTGATGGCGCTGTCATCGCAAGCGTTCGCTGTGCCGCGCGTCGTGTCGCTCGATATGTGCGCTGATCAGTACGTCCTGGGGCTGGTACCGCGCAGCAGCGTCGCGGGCCTGTCGATGCGCGCGCGATTGCCCGAGTCGTTTTACCGCGACCGCGCTAAAGGTCTTCGCCGCGTGCCTGCCAAGAGCGAGGCCGTCCTGGCCCTGGCGCCCGATATCGTGGTGCGCACCTGGGGCGGCGACCGCAAACTGCTCGACCGTCTTGCCAAAAGCGGCATAAAGGTCATAACGATAAATGACTTGCAGAATTTGGATCAGGCAGAAGGCGAGCTTTTACGCGTCGGCGCGGAACTAGGGCTGTCCCAGGCGGCGCAGGCCGAAGCCCAGCGTTTCCGTGCGGCCATGAATGCAGTTCGTCCGATGGGCCTTGGCCGGAGCGTGCTCTACTATACGCCGGGAGGTTATACGGCCGGACCCGACACCTTTACGGGCGACCTGTTGACGCGGCTGTCGTTCCGCATGGAAAGCCAGACCAAGGGCTTCTACTTCCTTTCACCGGAGGTCCTGCTCAGCATGAAACCTGAGGTCTTTGCGCTCGGCTTCTACGAAGACGCCTATGCCATGCGCCGCGTGCCCGGCCGCCATCCCTTGGTCCGCAAGGCCATCGAGACGACGCCGCACTTCACTGTGCCGGCGACGGCCGTCGCCTGCAGCGCCTGGCACGCGGCTTACGATCTGCAAGCCCTGTCGCAGACGACCATAAGGTAAGCCATGCATCTGTCGGCACGCACGCTCAATCTGTCCCTGTCGGTCGCGGCCGTGGCGCTGATCGCGCTCCTACTGCTGTTCGGCGACGTGCCCCTGCCGTTCAGGCTATGGATCGACGCCGTGACGCGGCCCGACTCACTGCCGGGGCAGATCGTCTGGGAGATCCGCCTGCCGCGCAACATCACCGCCTTCCTGGTCGGCGCCATGCTTGGGATGAGCGGCGCCCTGATGCAGGGCCTGCTGCGCAACCCCCTGGCCGAGCCGGGTATTCTTGGCGTGTCCTCCGGCGCAGGGCTCGGGGCGGCATTGGCGATTGTACTTGGGCTGGGCCTGACGCCATTTGCCGTAGAGGGTTTTGCGCTTTTCGGCGCGGTCACTATCGCAGTGCTGTTGTTGCTGTTCACCGCCCGCTTTCCGCAGCGCCAGTCGTTGATCCTGTTGGGTGTCGGCCTGACGGCCTTGTGCGGCGCGCTGATGGCATTGGTCTTCAATTTGTCGCCGTCGCCGGTAACGACGGCCGAGATACTTGGCTGGACCATGGGCTCGGTCGAGAACCGTACCTGGGAAGACGCGGGGCTGTGCATTATCGGACTCGGGCTGGCCAGCCTCCTGAGCTGGAAGCTGGGAAAGGGCCTGCGCTTCCTGACGCTGGGTGACGAAACGGCGCGGTCAACGGGCATCAATATGGCGCAGTTGAGCCAGGTGATTATCCTTGCCGCCGGTATCCTGTCGGGGCTGGCGGTGGCGGTTTCGGGCGTTATCGGCTTTGTTGGTTTAGCGGCGCCGCATTTTGTTCGCTCCATGGGCGTGAAGGACCCGTTCAGGCTGATCTGGCCATCGGCCCTCACCGGCGGCGTCATGGTGCTGATCGCCGACGGGCTGGTGCGGTTGGTGCCGGCCTCGGGTGATATCCGCCTGGGCGTGCTGACATCGCTGATCGGCGCGCCCCTGTTTGCCGTCATCGCCTGGAAAAGCGCGCGCAGCTGGATGCAGGACTGAATCATGCCCCTGAAACTCAACCTCGTGAGCGTGCAACTGGGCGGTCGATTGGTGCTGGACCGCATCTCGACGGGCTTTGTGCCCGGGCAGATGCACGTCCTGGCAGGTCCCAATGGCGCCGGCAAGTCGACCCTGCTTAAGGCCATGGCCGCGCTCCTGCCAGTAAATGCTGGAAATATTTCGCTAAATGGCACCGATGTGGCACGCATGACGCCCCAGCTCCGCGCCGGCCATATCGCCTACATGCCGCAGGAGCGGACGATTGCATGGGACCTGGCGGCGGTCGATGTGGCGGCGCTAGGCGCTTCGCATCTGGCGCCGGAAATGGCGCGCCAGCGCGCCTACGAGGAACTGACGGCCTTAGGGCTAAAGGACGTCGCCGATCGTGGCGTTTTCAGCCTATCGGGCGGGCAGAGGGCGCGCGTCCTTTTGGCGCGCGTGCTGTGCGGCCGTGCGGATGTCTACCTGCTGGACGAGCCTTTGACGGCGCTCGATCCCGCCTGGCAAAGGCAGGTCCTCATGCGGTTGCGTCAAAAGGCGGCAGAAGGGGCGGCGATCATCGTCAGCCTGCACGACCTGCCGCTGACGGCGCAGTTTGCCGACGCGGTGGTGTTGCTGAAGGACGGCCATATCGCCGCCAGCGGTCCGCCGGAAAATGTCTTCAACAGCGGGACTTTACGTGACGTCTTTAATCTGTCGGGCGAGCTGATCCGGCGCGACGGGGTCTTGCATCTGCAACTGGCCGCCGCGCCTGTCGTTTAATCTCTCCGCTTCTTCTTTTTTGTCGTCGAGCTCTTCTTGCTCTTTTTCGCCTTGGTGCTTGTCGACTTCTTAGCCTTGGCCGTCGCCTTTGGCTTTACAGGTTCAGCCGCTGCGGCCGCGGCCAGGCTGGCGGCGAGCGCGGTATTCTGAGCTTCGGCCTTCTGGTAATCCAGATAACTCATTGGCCCGTCGCCGTCACCGCCAATCGTGCCGGTTTCACCATCGTCCGGCGTGTTCACGATAGGCGCGGGCAGACCGCGCTGGACGTCGGCCCACGGCGTCAGCGGCGCCGTGCCACCGTTGAGACGGGCGCGATAGACGTGGACGTTCTCGGTCACCCGCATCATGTAGTTGCGGGTTTCGTTGAACGGGTGGCACTCGATAAAGCTCAGAGGATCAGCGTTCGGGCCGCGCGGATCGCCACAGTCGGCGACCCAGCGCGACATGCGGCTGGGGCCGGCATTATAGCCGGCGGCGGCCATGATGTAGGAGCCATCAAAGCGCGTCACCAGTTCGCCCAGGTGATAGGCGCCGAGAGACATGTTGAATTCCGGCTCGTAAAGTCTTGAATCATTATAGCTTGCGCCCAGCCGACGCGCGACTGCCCGCGCGGTCGACGGGATAAGCTGCATCATGCCGCGCGCATTGGCGTGGCTGCGCACCTTGGGGTCGAAGCCCGATTCCTGACGCGTGATGGCCAGGACGAAGGCCTTTTCCGGCGACGGCACGTCGGGCACAGCACGCAGCGGATAGGCGCGTTCCGGCAGATAGAAGCCACGCTGCATCGCATTGCGCGCCACCTTCATAGCAATGAACTGGGTGTCGTAGCGCGCCGTCAGGTCGACCAGCAGCGCCTCTTCCTCGGCATTGGGCAGGACCAGGCTGGTCGCCAGCACGATCTGGCGGAACATGTCGATCTGGCCTATGCTGGCCAGGATACGCGCGGCGCGGATGGTGTCGCGGCTTTCGAAACGCTGGCGATCGGCGGCGGACGGTATCGGATCTTTGCCGATAGAAATCGTCTTGATGCCGGCCTTTTCCGCCGCCAGTTGGCCATAGAAGGCGTAGATATACTGGCCGCCCTTGGCATAATATTTTTCGGCTTCAGTGGCGTCGGGATTGATGCCGTTCAGGCCCGGATTGTTTCGCGCTTCATAGGCGCGGCCCAGCCAATAGTTGGCGCGGCCCTGCGTGATCGGAGAGGTGCCGGCGGTCGCCAGGTTATGGAAGTGCTCGACGGCGGCATTGGTGTCGTTGAGCTTCAGCAACGCCATCCAGCCGGCGAAGAATTCGGCTTCGGCCTTGCTTTCGCCGGGCTCGAAACCGCCGCCCTTCATGGCGTTGTAGGCGGCGCGGTAGTCCTTGGCCTTCAGCGCCGACTTGAAGTAGGCCAGGCGCAGGGCGTAAAGCTGGCTGGCCGCTTCCGGGCTCATCGAGGCCGGCGGCAAATCGCCCAGGATCGGGTAGCCCAGGGGCTCCAGGCCCTTTCCGGACAGATACTTGGCGCGTGCAAAGGCCAGGGCCTTGTTGCGCGGATCCAAAGCCAGGGCCGCGGTATAGAGGGCATCGCTGCCGGCAGCACCCGTGCGCAGGGCCAGGGCGGCATTGGCGACGGCGCGGGTGTGGTCGTTGACGCTCGGTAGCAGGTCGCGAATCGCCTGGCTGGAGCCCGATTGCGTGTTGATGATCAGGCAGTTGACCCGCGCGATCGTGTCGTCCTGGGTCAGGTAGCGGCCAAAGGCCTGCTGGAAATTGGCCTGGCCCATGGCGTCGAACGTCTTGGTGCGCCACCACGTCTTGGCCAGCTGCGAGGCTTCCTCGATATTTCCAACGGCCTGCTGGGCGTTGATCAGGGCGACCGCGCCTTCGAGGGTTTCAGGTGGTGAGCCGTTGAACCAGTCGACGATCTGCTGGCCTGACATACCCGACAGGCCGATCATCTTTTCGGCGGCGATCTGGCGCTTGGTTTCGCGCGGCCATCCCCATAGATCGCGGCGCGCGCCGTCGAGCGCCGCGAAGCTGTAGATATTCTGGCCGTCATTATTGATGATGGCCCAGGTGATGATCTTGCGCGCGACCGGATTGCCTAAGGAAGACTTCATCGAATCGGCAGCGGCGAAATTCTTGGTGCGCACCAGCTCCAGCGCGCTTTCGAGCGTCTCGACATCCTCGGCCGACATCAGCGATGGCTGATAGGGCTGGGCGGTGTCCGGCGTCGCCATTGTGTTCTGGGCCGACGGAGCCGGAGCTGGGACGTCCTGCGCCGACACCGGACCCAGGCAAACAAGGCCGGCGGCGCTGACGGTCAGGATGAGCGCGGCCTTGCGCCACAAGGGGCGCCGCGCCGCCGCGTGCGTCTGGACGCGATCTGAAAGGTTAAGCTTCATGCCGGTTGTAGTCCCTAGCCAATTCTTACGCGGTATATTCAGGCCCGTCGTTAACCGACTATAGGCCATAGTTTTCTTTTATAAAGACATTGCAGCCAAAGCCCGGCGGGCTTAAGGCTAAATTCGATATAATCTCCGATCTGCGATGATCGAAAGACACACCTCACGCGAAATGATCACGTTTTCATCACGTTGGCTAAGCGAAGGCTGTCTCCGGCAAAGACTGTGTGCAGGACTGGTTAAGGAATGAGTAACGCAAGGCAAACCCCGCCGTTCAAGGGCGTCATTACCGCCATGGTCACACCGTTTCGCAATGGTGAGGTCGACTATGCCGCTTTCGAGGCGCTGATCGAGCATCAAATCGCCGCGGGCGTGCACGGCCTGGTGCCGGTCGGCACAACCGGTGAGACCTCGACGCTGAGCCTCGATGAGCACAAGGAGGTCGTCCGGCTGTGCGTTGAACGCGTCGCTGGCCGGGTAAAGGTCATTGCCGGCGCCGGGTCGAACAACACCGCCGAATCGGTCGAGCTTTCGCACCATGCCAAGGCGGTGGGCGCCGACGCCGTGCTGGTCGTCGCGCCCTATTACAACAAGCCTTCGCAGGAAGGAATCTATCAGCATTTCAAGGCGATCAACGACGCCGTTCAGATCCCGGTTCTGCTCTATAATGTTCCCGGCCGCACGGTCGTCGACATGAGCAACGACACGGTGGCGCGCCTGGCCAGGCTGCCCAACATCGTCGGCATCAAGGACGCCACGGGCGACATCGACCGCCTGAGCCATATGCGCCTGATGATCGACAAGCCGTTCGCCTATATCTCCGGCGACGACCCGACCTTCCTGGGCTATTCGGCGCACGGCGGCCACGGTGTCATCTCAGTGACGTCCAATGTGGCGCCGGCCGCCTGCGTCGCCCTCTACAATGCCGCTGTAAAGGGCGACTATGAGACGGCGCGCCAGTGGCAGGACAAGCTGATTACGCTCGACAAGGTGCTGTTCGCCGATTCCTCGCCGTCGCCGACCAAGTATGCCATGAGCCGTCTGGGTCTGTGCACCGAAGAGGTCCGCTTGCCGATCACGGCGTGCAGCCAGGCCGTCCGGCCTCTGGTCGACGATGCCATGGCGCTGGCTGGGCTTGTGCCGGAGCCAGCGTAACCTATCTAAGACCCCTATGGCCAACGAAGACGCTTCCAATTACAAGGTGATCGCCGATAACCGGCGGGCACGCTTCGACTACTTCCTCGAACATCCGATCGAGGCCGGCATCGTGCTGACCGGTACTGAGGTCAAGTCGCTGCGTCAGGGGCGGGCCAATATCGCCGAGTCCTATGTCAGCATCGAAAACGGTGATGAAATCGCCTTGGTCAACGCCGACATTCCGATCTATTCCAAGGCCAATCGCTTCAATCACGAGCCGCGCCGTGTACGCAAGCTGCTGCTACATCGCAAGGAGATCGGGCGCATGATGGCGGCCGTTCAGCGCGACGGCTACACCATGATCCCGACGAAGATGTACTTCAACGACAAGGGGCTGGTTAAGCTCGAGGTCGCCCTGGCCAAGGGCAAGAAGATCCACGACAAGCGCGAGACCGAGGC
>CBFGPQ010000046.1:0-22734 GCA_965650705.1 uncultured Asticcacaulis sp.
ATACGGTTCTGGGTCGACATCAGGTCCGAAGAGGTGCGGTTCAGGTTTTGCAGGGCAACCATGGCCCCGACATTGGTGTTGACGCTTTGCATCTAGGTCATTCCTTTTCTGGATGAACCGGTGACATTTTGTCGACCGGGGGCATTTTGCCTGCCCCCGCTGATGCAAGCGAAGGGCCAGAAAAGGCGCTGGAAGAAATTATTATAAGTATTTGTAATTATTTAGTTTAACTTCGGTTTAACTGTGTTTTCACTCGGCAATTTTTGCCGCGTTCCGGCAAATTTTTCCCACCCGGCACATTTTTCCTATGCTTTTTCGGCATTCGGCCAGCACGAAAACCCGCCGCGGAACTCCCCTCCGGACGGACAAAATGAGGCTGGGAAGAGGCCTGATCAGACCCCTCCCCAGCGAATTTACCTCTACCCGCGGAACAGGCTGAGCGCGGTCTGCGGCGCCTGGTTGGCGATCGACAGAGCCTGCACGCCCAGTTGCTGCTTCGTCTGCAGCGACTGGAGCAGCGCGCTTTCCTTGGCCATGTCGGCATCGACGATATTGCCGATACCGGCCTGGATCGAGTCCTGCAGCTTCGTGATGAAGGCTGCGTGGGCTTCGATCGCCTTGGCCGAGGTCCCCATCTTGGCGAGAGCCGCCGAGACATTGGTGATCGACGCATCAATGCTCGCCAGCAGGTTGCCGGCGGCTGTCGCCGTGCTGAAGCTGGCGGCCGTCGACAGGGTGACGATCGATTGACCGACCGAGAGGTCCTGGTCCGCGACCGTCAGGGTCGACGTGCCGTCGGCGTTCGCCAGGATGGCAAGGCCGCCAACCGCCGCCATGCTGCCGTCCAGCAGGTTAATGCCGTTGAACTTCGCGTTCGCGACGGTCTTGGCGATCTGGTCACGCAAAGCCTCGAAATCGGTGTTCAGGGCAGTCCGGCTGGTCGTGTCGAGCGACGTGTCCGATGCTGCGAGCGCCTTCTCCTTCATCTGAGTAAGCATGTCCGAAACGCTTTCGCCCGCCGACATCGCCACGTCCACGGCGGACGTGCCTCTGTTGAGCGAGTCCATCACCGCATTCAACGACTGCACCGTGGCACGCTGCGTCTGCGCGATGGCATAGGACGCACCGTTATCCTTGGCACTCGCGACCTTCAGACCGGTCGAGATGCGGTTCTGGGTTTCCTGCAGCTTCGAACTTGTCGAGTTGAGGTTTTGCAGCGCCACCATGGCGCCAACGTTCGTATTGACCGAAGTAAGCATCGGCATTCCTTTCCATTCTGGACGGGGATTTAAGGACTTTTGTCCCAAAAGCCATTTTGGCTTGCCCCACACGAAGCAAGCCGGATGCCACGCCAGCCCTCGCCAGAGAATTTTTAATACATTGAAATTTAAAGATTTTTCTTCATTGCACCAAAGACGGGATTACGTCCCCGTGTAAGGTCACACTTTTTTCGCGGCAAATCCTGCCACGCCCGGCAATTTTAACCGGGCATTAGCCATACCCCCCGGCGCGGGACAGCAAAAGGCCCGGATGTCTCCATCCGGGCCTTCGTTATTTCTTGAATTTGCAGCCGGCTTAACCGACCGATTGCTACGGAACGGCGACCTGCCCTTCGCCTTGCGGCATCAACCCCTGCATGATGATGCGGTTGATTTCGATCAGGGGTGCGATTTCCTCCTGGCTGCGCATGACCAGGGAGGTGTGCTTGTTCACCCAGATCGACAGCGAGATGATATTGGCGCGCACCTGGTCGGGAAGCCCATTTCCATCCACGGAGCAATCGGCTGCCAGGACGGACCACATGCGGCGGTTCCAGTCGAGCGCATCCATGCGCTCGCGGATCATGGACCTGTCCATTTTTTCGGCTTCCATCAAGGCACGCGTGACCTGGCCAAAGAGACGGTATTCTGTCTGCCGCGGATTCTCCGCGCGGGCAGCGGTTGTCTGATACGCCTTAAGAGACATGCTACTCAGGTTTCCTTCCGAGACGTTCGTCTTCATATTCGATGAGTTTGCGGGCGCCCATCAGCGCCTTATAATATTCCTGAACCATGATGCTCTTCGAGATGGCGACACATTCGGCCAGCACGAGCGGATTGGAGATGACGCCCATGAATTCCGTCATGCGGCGCAGAAATTCGTCGTAGTATTTGTCCGCTCCCCCCTCATCGAGATACATCATCATGACAGGGAAATAGACGTGGCGCGCCGGCGAATTGACCTCTTCGGCCTGCATGATGTCCTTCTCGCGCAGGACGGATGCCTTGTTCTGCAGGACGAGCGAGCAGCGCCGGTCGCCATTCTGCACCACCGCGCCGTTAAGGACAAAGCGCTCCCCGGGCTTCAACGACAATTTCAAAGGCATCGTTTTTCCTTCGTAGTTTCTTGGCGCTTGCGCGGGACGATGGGCAAACCGCTTAGCCTACCTATACCTGTCCCGAGTTAACGCCAGGTTTCGCAGTCCGGCAATTATGTGCCGAACCGGTACAATTAGGGTTAATGCCCCGCGCTTTCTTTAAGGAGTGTTAAGCGAATCCCTGTTTAAAACTAAAGCGGATGATCGCGCGCGTGCGCACACATAGGAAGATTTCGGAAATGTCCAAGGCGTTTTCCAGGACCAAGGCATCGAGGCCAGCCAAGGCCGGCCACGCGCTCCTGGTCAAGAAACCCGGCTTTACACTGTCGTCGCAACAGCCGGCGCAAGTAGCCTGGACGCCGCCCGTCTCCGATTCCCTTGTCGGGGAAACGCCATTCGAAGCCAACAAGCCCTATAATGTCGCCGCGCAAATATTCGGTGACGCGGCCTCCAGCGACGCCTTGCGTATCCTGCATGAGCAGACGACCCACATCAAGGCGTTCGGCGCCCTCAACCTGCTGCGCAAGGCCCTTGAGCTTTTCAAGGCCGGCGATTGGCGCGGCGGCGGCGACCTGGCACTGGAAGCCCTGCACATCGACGAAAAATGTGGGGAAGCCTGGCATATCCTGGCCATTTCCCGCGAAAAATGCTCGGACCTGCCTTCAGCCCTGACCTGCTACGAGACGGCGCTGCGCCTTACGCCCGACCATCCCTACATCGCCAACGATCTCGGCCGCCTCGCCTATCGCCTGGCCATCCACGACATGGCCGAAAAATTCTTTCTGTTCTTCCTGGAGCGGGTCCCGGGCCATCCGGAAGCAGTCAACAACCTGGCCAGCGTCTACCGCGAAGCCAGCCGGTTCGACGAGGCCATCGATATCCTGCGCTCTGCGATCACTCAAAAGCCCGACGACCCCCAGCTGTGGAACGCGCTGGGGACTGTCGTCAACGCCCAGGGTGACGTCGACAACGCGGTGATTTTCTACCAGGAGGCGCTGCGATACGACCCGGACTACGTCCACGCCCTCTACAACTACGCGAACCTCGAGGCCTTATACGGCGATCCAAAGGCGGCACTCGAAAAGTTTATGCGGGCCCTGCCGATGTTCACCGATCCGATGAACGCACACACCTGCAAACTGTCTATCGCCTTCACCTACTTGCACACCCTGGACTATGACAACGGCTGGAAGTGGTACGAGGCACGCCACAAGGATGACACTCTCGAAAAGGTCCACTACCTGATCAATCGTCCCGAATGGCGGCCGGGCGAGTCTCTGCGCGGCAAGCGCATCTTCGTGTCCGCAGAGCAGGGCCTGGGCGATGAGGTCATGTTCGCCAACATCCTGCCCGACCTGATCGAGGAAGTCGGCCCTGACGGTCATGTCAGTATCGGTGTCGAACCGCGACTGGTGCCGTTGTTCCAGCGCTCCTACCCTGACTGCACGGTCGTCAGGCACCACACAACCAAGCATAAGGGGCTCACCGTTCGCCTCTTTCCGGCCATAACCGATTGGGACAGCTACGACTACTGGACCATCATGGGTAACCTCCTGGCGCGCTATCGCCGCCGGCCGGAAGATTTCGCGGCCGCCCGCGCCTTCCTGACCCCGGATCCGGAGCGTGTCGCCCACTGGAAGAACCTGCTGAACGAACTGAACGACAAGCCCAAGGTCGGCGTCCTGTGGAAGTCGCTGATCAAGAACTCGCGCCGCGACCGTTACTATTCGCCATTCCAGCAATGGATGAATGTGCTGAACGTTGAAGGCATTCAGATCGTCAATCTCCAGTATGGCGACACGACCGAGGAAATGGCCGAGGCCGAGGCCATGGGCGTGAACATCTGGACCCCGCCGGGCATCGACCTGAAAATGGATCTAGATGACCTTGCCGCCCTTTGCGCCGCCATGGATTGCGTGCTGGGACCGGCAAACGCCACCAGCAATATTGCCGGCGCCGTTGGGGCGACCATCTGGATGAGTGCGCCCGAGCGCTCGTGGAACTGCTTAGGGACCGACCGCTTCCCCTGGTATCCCTCAAGCCGCGTCTTCTTCTCGCCGTCCCTGACCGACTGGTCTCAGTCCATGCTGGAAATGCGCGAAGCCCTGATCGCGGAATTCGTCGGCGGATCGCCGAAGGCTCAAGTTGCCTGAAAACACGCCTAAGGTCCCAGCGGAAGCCGCCGAGTGGCTGAGGCGCGCACGCAAGGCCGAGGCAGCGCATGACCTGCCGGCGGCGTTTGACGCCTATCAGCGCGCCCTGTCCCTGGCGCCGGACTCGGCCGAAATCATCCACCACCTCGCCGACCTCGCCTTCCGCCTGACGCAGTGGGACGTCGCCGAAAAGCTCTACGCCCACCTCTGCGCACGCGATGGCGCGGATGTGGCGGCGCTGACGGGGTATGCGGCGGCGTTACGCGAACAGAACCGCTTCGACGACGCCATAGAGCTTCTCAAAACGGCCCTCGGTCAGCGGCCCGAGGTCGCCGCCCTGTGGGAGGCGCTGGGCAGCGTCATGCTTAGCCAATGCAACCGCGACATGGCGCTGGTTTTCCTCGACGAGGCCCTGCGCCTCGATCCTGGCAACCTGCCCGCCCTGTTCAACCGCGGCTGCGTCCGCATTGAAAAGGGCGACCTGACAGGAGGCCTCGCCGACGTCAGCGACTGTGCCCGGCGTTTCAAGGACACGGGCAATCAACGCAGCGCCGAACTGACGTGTGCTCATGCTGCCCTGGCGCTCGGCGACGTGAAGGCCGGCTGGCAGTGGTACGAGGGGCGCCATATGCGCGGCACCAGCCGTGAGATCGACTATCGTCTGAAGCTGCCGCGCTGGAACCGCGGTCAGACCATCGCCGGCAAGCGCCTGTTCGTCAGCGCCGAACAAGGCCTGGGCGACGAAATCCTTTTCGCCTCGCTGCTGCCAGACCTTGTCGCGGCACTCGGAGAAGGCCGTCTGGGTATCGGCGTCGAACCACGCCTGGTGCCACTGTTTCAACGCAGCTTTCCGGACGCCATCGTCGTCGCCCACCGCACCGAAACGCGCGACGGCCGCATCCGCCGCGACTTTCCCGACCTCGATCAAAAGGCATTCGCCCTCTGGGCGCTGATGGGCGATTTCCTGCCCGGCCTCAGGGGCGCCGTTCGTGACTTTCCCCGTAACCCCGCCTTCCTGACGGCCGATCCGGAGCGCGTTGCCTATTGGCGCGGCTATCTTGCCGGCCTGAACGCCAAGCCCAAGGTCGGGGTCATATGGAAGAGCCTGAAATCGAGCGCGCTGCGTGACCGCGCCTTTTCGCCCTTTGAGGAATGGCAAGGCATCCTGTCGACACCAGGCATCCAGTTTATCAATCTGCAATATGGCGACGCAGAAGCCGAACTCGCCACCGCCCGCGCGGCCGGCCTTGATATTCACACGCCCGCAGGCATCGACCTTAAACAGGACCTCGACGATCTGGCGGCACTATGTGTCGCGCTTGACCTGGTCGTCGGCCCGCCGACCGCGACTACCAATATCGCCGCCGCCTGTGGCACGCCAATCTGGCTGATCACGCCACCGCAGCCGTGGCTAGCGCTCGGCGAGCCCTATTATCCCTGGTATCCGCGCTCCCAGCTTTTCATCGCGCCGGGCGTGGACGAGTGGGCGCCGGTCATGGCGTCGATTGCTGAAAGCCTGCAGGCGATGGCGGCATAGCTGATCTCAATGCGCCATATAGAGGTTGATCGACGTATTTTGCAGCAGGTGCCGCGTCGTTCCCCCAAAGGCGAACTCGCGCAGGCGTGAGCGGCCATAGGCGCCGGCGACCATGTAGTCGGCGCCGTGGCGTTCGCAGGCATCGGTCAGTTGGGTGTGAATTTCGCCCTTGGGGAAAGAATCGATCTGGGCCTCTATGCCATGGGCGGCATAATAACTGGCCAGCCGGTCAAGATGGGCCGGGCTGTCGCCGACGGGCGCCCCGACCACTACGACCTTTGCCGCCTTCTTCAGCAAAGGCACGGCGCGGCGCGCGGCGCGCGACGACGGCTCCTTGCCGTCCCAGGCGACAACGGCGGTGCCGGTGACATTCAGCGGCTGGCGCGCCACGAACACCCCGGCACGCTCCTCCATCAACACCTGCTGGAAGGCTTCGGACAGCATACCCTGGCCACGCGCACTGGCCTCGCCGAAAACAACGAGGTCGGACAGACGCGTTTGTTCCGCCAGGTCCTGCCAGACCGGCGATTCCAGGGCCGAGAACACCTTCTTGGCATAGGTGGTCTTCGCGAACTGCGCGCGCGCCGCCAGTTCCGACTCTTCCGAAGCGGCTTTCAGCGTATCGAGCGTCGACATCTGGACCGTACCCATGAACCCCTCGCCCAGCCACGGCGATAGTTCCGCAGGATCAGCCGGCGCGAACAGGACGTTCAACTCGGCTTCGAAGGCTTCCGCGATGCACGCGGCGATATCGAGCGCCCTGCCCTCATTCGCATGGCCGCTGACCGGAATTGTGACCCGTGACCAGGCCTGACCTGTTGCCGCCATCGTTGCCTCCGTCAATTTCTGTGTACAGCGCGGGAATCATCGGACATGCGCTTTACGGTCCTATAGGATATATCATTCGCGATAAAATGCCGATGTGACAAATATGGCCGACAGTTCCCGCCCCGCTCCGAAACGCCGCACCATCAAAGACCGCGCGCCGCGCGCCTGGCAGCGCATGCTATCGGGCCGCCGGCTGGATCTCCTCGATCCGCACGCCATCGATATCGAAATCGACGACATCGCCCTTGGCCTTTCGCGCGTCGCGCGCTGGAATGGCCAGACGCTAGGGGAGCACGGCTTTTCCGTCGCCCAGCATTCGTTGATCGTCGAGGAGATCAGCGCCCATATCGATCCGGCGCTCACCCCTGCGCAACGGTTGATCGCACTTTTGCACGACGCGCCGGAATACGTCATCGGCGACATGATCTCACCTTTCAAGGCGGCGCTCGGCCTCGACTACAAGCGCTTCGAAAGCCATCTGGAACACGCCATACATATTCGCTTCGGCCTGCCGCCGACCATACCGGTGTCGCTCAAGAAGCTTATCAAACAGGCCGACCATGCCTGCGCCTACTTCGAAGCGACACAACTGGTTGGCTTCAGCGAGATCGAAGCGCGTCAGTTCTTCGGCGAGCCCCCCGAGGGCTATCACCTCAACATTGATCCCCTGCCGGGACAGGTGGCGCGCCAACGCTTCGTGGCGCGGTTCGAGACCTTGATGAAACAGGTGACATAGATGGCGCTGACGATTGAGCTTTCGGCCGTCGTCGTCACGGTCAAGGACAATGAAGCGCTGGTCCTGTGCCGGAATCTGCCGCGCAACTCCCCGGGTGATCCCGCCTACGCCCTGCCGTCGGGGCTTTTCGTCCCGCGCAGTCACCGCACCTTCGACCTTGCCCTGCGCGCATTTGTGCGCGAACAGACGGGATTCGACATCGGCTATGTCGAACAGCTGTACAGTTTCGGCGATCTAGACCGCGAAACCACCCTGCCCGAAGCGCAGGGCGCCGACCACATCGTTTCGATCGGCTATCTGGCCCTGACCGCCAACCGCGATTTCCAGGCGCGCTTCGACGCTTCGTGGGTGCCATTCAAGGCTTTCTTCCCTTGGGAAGACTGGCGCGGAGATAGCAATCCTGTCAGGGGCTTGCGAAAATATCTTGATGTGTGGTGTCAAGATGGCGACGATCGCGCCACCCGTCAGCGCCGTGTCGAAACCCTGTTCCCCGTGGACTTCGATCACTGGAACGAAGAGCGCGTGCTCGACCGCTATGAGTTGCTCTACAGCGCCGGCCTGATCGGCGAAGCGCGCCGCGTCAAGGGCGACGGTACTCTCGAAGCGCCGACCGGCCAGCCCATGGCGTCAGACCACCGCCGTATCGCCGCCACGGGCCTGTCGCGCCTCAGGGGCAAGCTGAAGTACCGGCCGGTAATCTTCGAGCTGATGCCGGAACGGTTTACGCTGCTGGAGCTTCAGCGGTCATTGGAGGCGCTGTCGGGCGTCAAGCTGCACAAGCAGAACTTCCGCCGGGTGCTGGACCGTACGGGCTTCGTTCAGCCCCTGGGAATCATGCGCGACGACACCGGCGGCCGACCGGCCGAGCTTTACCGCTACGACCGCGAGCACTTCCGCTTCAGTCCGTCGCTGGGCTTGAGCCTTCCCCGCGCTTAAACCGCGCGTGACTGCCTACGCATAGCCCCGCCCACCGCTGGTGCAATCCGCTCAGCTTTTGGCCGATCCAGTCAATAATGGAGAGTCCGCCTCTATTAGCCCATTCTCACGCGACACCAGGGTCGGCACCAGGATCTGGCTGGTGACATTGGTGGCCGTGCGCATCATGTCGAGAATACGGTCGATGGCCGCCAGAAGCGCTATGCCTTCCAGGGGCAGACCTGCCGCCGACAGCGTCACCGTCAGCATGACTGTCGCCACGCCCGGCACGCCCGCGGTCGCCAGCGAGCCCAGGATCGAGCTTAAAGCAATAATGACATAGTGCGAGGTCGTCAGCTCGATGCCGAAATAGTTGGCGATGAAGACCGACGAGATCGCCGGATAGATGGCGCCGCAACCGTCCATCTTCATATTGGCGCCCAGCGGCAGAGCAAAGCCGGCGTAGGACGGCGGCAGCTTCAGATTATCGACCGCGACCTGCAACGACACCGGCAAGGTGCCGATCGACGAGCAGGTGAAGAAGGCTGTCTGCTGAGCGGTAAAGATGCCCTTGTAAAAGCCGGTGACGCGCAGGCCATGCAGTTTCAGCAACAGCGGATATACGACGAAGATCAGGGTCAGGCAACCAAGATAGACCAGGCCGATATAGGGGATCAGCGGCCGCAGCGAGGCGAGACCATGCGAGGCCACCACCGAGCCGATCAGGCCAAAGACACCGATCGGCGTCAACTGGATGATCCAGCGTGTCAGCTTAAACATCACTTGAGAACCCTGCTCAACAAGCGTGCTTAACTCCTTGGTTTTTTGCCCTAAAGCGCCCAGTGCCGCACCGACCAGGATTGCGAACAGGACGATGCTCAGGACCTTGCCCTCGGCAAAGCTTTGGAAGATGTTCGACGGCACGATACCGGTCACGACCTCGACCGGCGTCGGGATATCCTTAACCGGTTGCGCCTCGAATGGCAGGTGCGCGATCCCCTGCCCCGGTTGGAAATAGATGCCGATGGCCAGACCGATCGACACAGCGATCGCAGACGTGATCATGAACCAGCCGATGGTATAGGCGCCCAGCCGCACGGCGCGCCCGCCGCCATTGTCCTCGCTGTGGCCCAGGCGCGCGATCGAAGCCGCGATGGTGAAGAAGACCAGGGGCGCGACCAGCATCTTGATCGCCTTCACGAAGGTATTGCCGATCGGGTCAAGCACCGGCAGGGCTGCCTCGCCCCAATAGAGCGCGACCGCGATCCCGGCCGCAAAGGCAATGACCGTCTTGAGCCAGAAGGGCACCTTGCCGAGAAATTTAAGCATGAGGATGCTTTCGCGTGAAACCAGTCGCCCAGATATGGCCCTCGCGCGGTCCGTTTACACACGAAAAAAATTGTGCGCTCAGGTGAACAGGGCTAAATCTGGCTAAAAGTCTTACAATTGGAAACGCAGGGAACAAATGCACGCCAACGCCCTCGCCCTCTGCCTCGGCGTCATCGCCGGTGCCGCCTGCGCCGAAACTGCGCCGAAGCCGCTCTATCGCGACCCGGTCCATGACGGCGCCGCCGATGCGTCAATCATGTACGACAAGGCGAATAAGGTCTGGCGCATGTTCTACACCAACCGCCGCGCTGACATGAAGCTTCCTGATCCGAAGGACGTCGCCTGGGTACACGGTACGGCCATTGGCGTCGCGACCTCCAGGGACGGTCAGACCTGGACCTATTCCGGCAAGGCGAAAATCCCGTTGGAATGCACTGGCGAAACCCTGTGGGCGCCGGAACTGCAAAAGTTCGGCAACACCTATCATATGTGGCTGACCGTCGTTCCGGGCGTCTTTTCCAACTGGAATGGCAGCCGGACCATCGTCCACCTGACAAGCCGAGACCTCGACACCTGGATGTGCGGCGACACGCTCGATCTCGGTTCCGACCGTGTCATCGATGCCAGCGTCATCAAGCTGAACGATGGTTATCGCCTGTGGTTCAAGGATGAGCGCAAGGGCAGCCGCCTGTTCGCCGCCGACAGTACGGACCTCATCCATTGGACGCGCCAGGCGGCGCCGGTCGTCGACATCGCCGCCGAAGGTCCCAAGATCTTCAAGTTCAAAGGCATGTACTGGATGATTGCCGACGCCTGGCAGGGTCTGATCGTTCTGTCGTCAAAGGATGCGCAGACCTGGACGCTCCAGGACGAACGTCTGCTCGAAATCCCCGGCACACAACCGACCGACGACGCCAAGGGCCAGCACCCGGACGTGGTCGTCAATAATGGACGCGCCTTCATCTACTACTTCGTCCATCAGTTGAATGCGCCCGAAGCCGAGGCCGATCCCTATTACCACCAGCGCACTGTGCTTCAGGTCGCAGAGCTGAAATACGCCGACGGCAAGCTAACCGTCGATCGCAACGCCACGGTCGACGCGAGGCTCATTGCACCCTGAGGCGTTCTGGGCTATCCGACCCATAACTAGAAGGTCGCAATAATCCATGTCTCACAATAGCTTCGGTCATCTCTTCCGCGTCACCACCTGGGGCGAAAGCCACGGTCCGGCGTTGGGCTGCGTCATCGACGGCTGCCCGCCCGGCATCCCCTTGTCGGAAGAGGATATCCAGTGGGCCATGGATCGCCGCAAGCCCGGCGGATCTCGCTTCGTCACCCAGCGCCGCGAGGCCGACGAAGCCAAGATCCTGTCGGGCGTATTCGAAGGCGTCACCACCGGCACGCCGATCTCGATCCTGATTGAAAACACCGACCAGCGGTCCAAGGACTATGGCGAGATCGCGCGCCAGTTCCGCCCCGGCCACGCCGACTACACCTACTTCGCCAAGTACGGCGTGCGCGACTATCGCGGCGGCGGCCGCTCCAGCGCCCGCGAAACCGCTGCACGCGTCGCCGCCGGCGCCGTAGCGCTCAAGGTGCTCAAGACCCTGATCGGCGATGGCATCCAGGTGCGCGGCGCCCTGGTTCAACTCGGCAAGCATCGCGTCGATCGCGGCAACTGGGACTGGTCAACGGTTGATCAGAACCCGTTCTTCTCGCCTGACGCCGCCGGTGTCCCCGTGTGGGAAGACTATCTCGACGGCATCCGCAAGGCGGGTTCATCGATCGGCGCGGTCGTCGAGGTCCAGGCCGAAGGCGTGCCCGCCGGCTGGGGCGCCCCGCTGTATGGCAAGCTCGACTCGGAACTGGCCTCGGCTCTGATGAGCATCAACGCCGTCAAAGGCGTCGAGATCGGCGAAGGCTTCGGCGCCGCCGAACTCTCGGGCGAAGAGAACGCCGACGAGATGCGGATGGGGCCAAACGGTCCGGAATTCCGCTCGAACCACGCCGGCGGCATCCTGGGAGGCATTTCGACCGGCCAGACGCTTGTGGCGCGTATGGCGCTCAAGCCCACCTCTTCCATCCTGACCAAGCGCGACTCGATCGACGTAACGGGCAACGAGGTCGAACTGATGACCAAGGGCCGCCACGATCCGTGCGTCGGCATCCGCGCCGTGCCGGTCGCCGAAGCCATGATGTCATGCGTTCTCCTGGACGCCTACCTCCGCCACCGGGGGCAGACCGGCGGCGGTGTTCATAGCGTAGGCTAACTACATGGCGCCGAAGCGGTAGCTGACAACGACCCGGACCGAATGGTTGTCGATGGTATCGCTGCTGCGGATCATGTCCGTACCGGCCGGATTGACGATGCGAAACGGATTGGTCGGCCCCGCCGTCCCCGGCCCGACCGCGACGACATAGTCCTCGTCCTTCAGCGACGTGTAGAGGTACTCTACGCCGACTGACCAGTCTCCCATTCCCTTTTCAACGCCTGCACCAAGCTGATAGCCGTTGCCGTCGCTGCCGCCCATCGGCGTGAAGCTGTTGGCTGTGTTGGTCGTATCGTAGAGACGGTTGATGTCAGCGCGCGCGACGCCGGCCGTAATGTACGGCATCCAGTCGCTGTTTACGGCATAGCCGAGACGCCCGCGCAGGGCCGCGACGCTGTCGACCTCGCGACGGAAATGATAGGCGGCCGGCGTCGTGGAAAAGCCCGTAACACTGTCGCTCAAGTCCGTCAGTTCGATTTCGCCGACGATGCCGTAGATCCAGTTTCCAGCCTGCCAGTCATAGCCGAGGCGCACGCCGAAGGCAGGCGTATTCTCATCGTCATCACAGCCGGCGGAGGCGTTGTTACCTTTCGGGGAGCCCGCGCAGAAGCCAGGCGAAAAAGCGTTGGTGGGCGCCGACGTATTGACCGTATCGCCAAACGTGCCGTCGCGATTGGTGTCGAACAGCAGGGTTTCATCGTCGTCTTCAGCAAGGGTCGAATAGCCGAAATGATGAGCGATGTAGGGCCCGCTCCAGTCTTGGGCAGCAGCGGGAGCGGCCGCGACGACGGCCAGGGCGGAAATGGCAAGCAAAAGCGTTTTCATGGAAGTTTCCAGTACTATATGCGTTTTGGGGAGGTTATGGGAACGCGATACTGCTGCGGCCTACGACTGGCGCCGGACGGCGGATTTGCTTATAGATTCAAAGGCGATCACGTTTCGCGCGAGCAGTATTCAGATGCCTATTGTAATTATAACAGTTACACTTATATAAACCTCAACACCGCGCATACAGACATGCGCCGAGAGGAGCGTTTCCAATGATCGACAAGAGAGCCTTCAACACCCTGGGCGGCGCCAACCACGGCTGGCTGAACGCCAAGCACCACTTTTCCTTCGCCAGCTACTATGACCCGGCGCGCATGGGCTGGGGATCGATCCGCGTATGGAACGACGACGAAATCGCGCCGGATTCCGGCTTCCCGCCTCACCCACATGACAATATGGAAATCATCACCTATGTCCGCGAAGGCGCCATTACGCACCAGGACTCGCTCGGCAACCAGGGCCGCACCGAAGCTGGCGACGTCCAGGTGATGTCTGCCGGCACGGGCATCCGTCACGCCGAATACAATGTCGAACCCGGCAAGACGACCCTGTTCCAGATCTGGGTCATCCCGTCCGAGCGCGGCGCGCCGCCGAGTTGGGGCGCCAAGCCCTTCCCCAAGGGTGACCGCTCCGGAAAGTTCGTGGCGCTGGCTTCGGGTTTTCCGGGGGACGCTGACGCCTTGCCGATCCGTACGCCGGCCCGGCTTCTGGGCGCAACGCTGCTGAAGGACCAGTCGGAAAGCTATACACCCGTAACGGCGCCCGATGGCCAGAGCCGCCACCTCTACCTGGTCGTCGCCAAGGGGAAGGTCAGCGTCAACGGCGTCGAACTTAACGAGCGCGACGGCGCCGCCATCAAGGACGAAGCCACGCTCGACATCCGGGCTTTGGAAGACGCCGAAGTGGTACTGCTCGACGCGGCGTAACACTTTAGATACGTATGAAACGTGTCGTTCGTGCACTCGACGTAGCGGCGGTATGGGCCTAAGCTCGTACCGCCGCTACTTTTCGTTGAGTCCCGACAATGATCCGCTGCGTAACCTGTATCGTGCTGCTGTCCGTCCTGACAGCCTGTTCACCTGAGATTTCCGAGGTCGAGCCCGCCGCCGCTTCGGAAAGCCTTACCACCGCCGAAGCCACGACGCTCGCCGGTGTTGCGTTGAACCAACCCCTGCGTATCCTGGGCACCGAGCCCTTCTGGGCCATCACCGCTGATGACACGGACGTCCTGCTGGAGCGGCCCGATGCCGCGCCCCGACATTTCACGCCGACAGGCTTTCACGTCAATGGCAACCAGGCCGAGCTGCGCTCGACGACGCTCAGCATCGTTCTGACGCCCGGCCCATGTTCGGATGGCATGAGCGACCGGCAGTATCCGCTGAGCGCCGAGGTTCGCCTGGACGATGCGGTGCTAAAGGGCTGCGCCCTGCCCAAGGCCGAAATGGATAAGGCACGCCCCTAACTCAGAGCCCACCCAACTCCGTCAAACGGTCGCGACGCTCGGCGTAGCGGCCGCCGAGGAATTGTGTGCCAAGAAACGTCTCGATGCAGTTAAGCGCCGTCTCCGGCGTTATGATGTCGGCTCCCAGTACAAGCACGTTCGCGTCATTGTGTTCGCGTGACAACCGGGCGCTGGTGACCTCGCCGCACAGGGCGGCGCGGATGTGTTGATACCGGTTGGCGGTCATCGCCATCGCCTGGCCGCTGCCGCAGATCAGAATGCCTCGCTGCGCAGGATCAGCTTTCAATTCTCCAGCCAGCTTCGTGGCAAAATCGAACGCATCGCAACGCTCATCCGAACGGGCGCCGAGATCGTTTACCGCATAGCCCTTGCCTTCGAGCCACGACAACACCTGAGCCTTGAGCGGAAAGCCGCGATGATCAGAGGCAACGCAAACCGTGTCCGGCATGGACTATTCACCCGTCCAGTATTTGGTCAGAGTCTTGGCCTCGAACCGGATGTCGCTGAAGGTCGCCGTATAGCTTTCGCCCAGCGGCGCCTGGCTGGCAAAGCCGACCTGGAGTTTCCGCGCCGGATCGATGCTGAAATCGCGCAGGATCTGCCACGCTTTTCCGTCGAGGGACGTGTAAAGCAGCAGTTGGCGGTCAACGCGCACGATCTTCATCCAGACGGGCGCCGCCGGCACGCGGACGTGGTAGCTGTTGTCTGTCGCTGGCGACGCAAAGCTCGAAGTCACGGCGCTCTCATTGGCATTGATACGCTCGAACAGGAATTTCAGCCAGTAGCCGTCGTCGCCATAGACGACCAGGGCGCCGCCGTCATAGTCGGCGCCGAACGACGCATCGACCCTGGCCGAAAAGATGAAATCGCCCTCCGGCACGAAGGTGATGCGCGGCGCATTTGCCGCCGACTTGCCCTTGGCCGAACGGTAAAGGTCGGTACCCTTGGGCGCGGTCAGGACGACCTTGTCCTTCGTCACCTCGGCCTTCACCGCCGGATTGGCCAGGCTCAATGCATACGGGATGGCATCAAGGCGCGCGGACAATTCTTCAGCGGCCGCCGGAAACGCGAGGGCCATGACCGCAGCCGCCAGCATCGCAGATTTGCGCATTTTTACCTCCCCGTATTGTGACATTGGGTTTGTCATAGGGGGCAGTTTGCGGCTCCGCAAGCCAGGTCTTCAACTATAAAAATTGGCCCCGTCGCGCGACCTGACACAGTCCACACCGTTACTTAAGCCCGACCAGCTTGTGGGTCTGGACGCTCATCCGCCATTGCGGATGGCGGAGGCAATAGTCGATGACAGCCTGATTGTGCGCGGGCGTCAGCGACTTGTCAGGGCCCAGTGGATCTTTCGGCTGTAGGTAGAAGCGATCGAAATCGAGGCCCGCGAAATCGGCGGGATCGACGCCGTCCTGCGGCCAGACGAGCTTGAGCTCCTGGCCGCACGTCTGCTTCAACGGGTTCTGGCCCTTGGGACTGACGCAGATCCAGTCGATGCCGTCAGGCGCCGCGATCGTGCCATTGGTCTCGACGGCGATGAAATAGCCCGCCGCACTGACGGCCGCAATCAGCTCCGGATCGAGTTGCAGCAGCGGCTCGCCGCCCGTGAAGACCACGGCTTTTTCGGTGTCGCGCCCATGCCCCCATACGGCGTCCATCGCCGCCACGACATCAGCAGGTGTTGAGAACTTGCCGCCGTTTTCGCCGTCGGTGCCGACAAAGTCGGTGTCGCAGAAGTCACAGGCGGCGGTAATGCGGTCCTGCTCACGGCCGCTCCACAGGTTGCAGCCGGAAAAGCGTGCGAAGACGCTGACGCGGCCGGCCTGGCCGCCCTCGCCCTGCAGGGTCAGGAAGATTTCCTTGAAGCTGTACATGCGTCGAACTACTTCGCGAAGCTGCCTTGCGACGCCTGGCGGATTTCGAGGAAGTGCTCGAAGCCCGTCTTGCGCAACTGGCAGGCAGGGCATTCGCCGCAGCCATAGCCCCAGGCATGGCGCTCGCCGCGAGCGCCCACATAGCAGGTGTGGGTTTCTTCGAGAATAAGCTGTACCAGATCGTCACCGCCCAGCTCGAATGACAGCGCCCAGGTCTGGGCCTTGTTGAGCTGCATCAGCGGGGTGTCGATGCGGAATGGCCGCTCCACGCCCAGGACCAGCGTCTTTTCCATGGCGTCCAGCGTGTTGGCGCGGCAATCGGGATAGCCGGAATAGTCGGTTTCGCACATGCCGCCGACCAGATGGTCGATGCCGCGCCGGTCGGCCACTGCGGCTGCATAGACAAAAAACACCAGATTGCGCCCCGGCACGAAGGACGACGGCAGGCCGCGTTCGGTCATGACGATTTCGCTTTCGCGCGTCAGGGCCGATTCCGCTACCGCGCCGAAGCCTTTCAGATCGCAGACATGGTCTTCGCCAAGCTTCTCGGCCGCGGCCGGAAAGACCTCGCGAAACTTCGCCAGCACGGACAGGCGCGTCGTCATCTCGATGGAATGGCGCTGGCCGTAGTCGAAGCCGATGGTTTCCACGCGATCATAGTGTTTCAGCGCCCACGCCAGGCACACGCTCGAATCCTGCCCGCCCGAAAACAGGACAAGGGCGGAACGATTGGCGGGAACCTGATCCAGAGACGCGGACATACTTGCAAAAACCTTTGGGAAATGGGGAATATAACTGTCTAAAAACGCCGTTTGGTCATCGATTGCAAGGAGATTTTACTGCGAAGCCTTTGACGTTCGCGTCAAGATGCGCGAAAATCGTCGTCTCTTTACACACGGTGACGCCATGGACCAGGCAGCCTTTTCCGACATGTTCGGAACCATCATCGACAATACCCCCTACATGAAGGCGATCGGCGCGATCTATGATGGCCGGTCCGACGACGGCCTGACCATGCGCCTGCCGTGGCGCGAGGACCTGGTCGGTGATCCGGAAACGCGGGTGATCGCGTCCGGGGTGGTGACGGCGCTGCTCGACAACGGCTCCGGAATGGCAGTGTGGGACAGGCTCAATGAATTCAAGCCCATCGCGACGCTGGACCTGCGCATCGACTATATGCGCGCGGCCGAGCCCGACCGTGACCTGCTGGTGACGGCCAAGTGCTACAAGCTGACGCGGTCGATCGGTTTCGTGCGCGCCTTTGCCTATGAAGATACGCCGGATGATCCTGTGGCGGCAGCCCAGGCGGCCTTTATCATCGCCTCGCCGTCGCTGACGCCGAAAGGATAAGGTTATGACACAGGATATCGCCCCCGCCCTCACCCGGCCGCTCGAGCGTCTGAACCCCGAGGATGTATTGAAGGCCATTCCGTTTGCCGGTTTTCTCGGCATGCGGCTGGATCTCGCCGGCGATGAACTGACGGCGCGGTTGCCGTATGCGCCGCACCTGATCGGCAATCCGATGATCCCCGCCCTGCACGGCGGCGTCATCAGCGCCTTCATGGAGATGACGGCCATGGCCCAGCTGTTCCTGAACGAAACCTTCCACCATGTGCCGAAGCCGATCGACGTCAGCATCCAGTATCTACGCACCGGCAGGCCGGTGGATACCTTTGCGCGCGCGGTCGTCAATCGGGTCGGGCGGACGGTGGCCAATGTCGAGGTCCAGGCCTGGCAGGATCAGCGATCGCAGCCGATCGCGACGCTGCAGACGCATTTCCTGATCTCTGTAGACTAATGGGATGTGGGGTCCGTGACCCCACAAAACCTTCTGATATCAAAAGACAAGCCTGGCCTATTGGGGCCAGGCTTGTCTTTTGATTTTAAAGGCCTTGGGGCCACAGGCCCCACACCCCATTCGTTTACCGAGTCACGACTTGCCAGCGTGATCGCCGTATTCCCATTCGTACGGCACGCCGGTGTCACCGAGCACGAACTTCACCAGATCGGCAAAGCCGGCTTCGGCGCGGACGTCATTCGACAGGATGACGACGCAGCGCTGGCCCTTCTCGATGCAGACCATGGTGTTGGCCGTCTGACCGTCGTGCCCGCCCTTATAAAAACCGTGGCCTTGCGGGCCGTCGAACACAATCACGCCTAGCCCGGCGTAAAGGTCCTTGCGCTGCTGCTCCGCCGGCAAATCCGGCAGGAAGGTCGGAAACTGATGTGCCGTGGTAATCTTCAATTGCGGCTTGGTCAGTTCTGCGCGTGATTTGGCGCTTAACCCGTCGCCGCGCACCAAAGCTGCCGTGAACCTGGCGATATCCGTGATGGTCGTGTCCATCGATCCGGCGACCCGGACCTTTGACCGCTCATCGTGTTCGCCGACCTCGCCCTTGTCGTTCCAGCCGTCGGCCAGGTTGGGCCGGAAGTCATCCCGCCACGTCAGGCTGGTCCGCGTCATGCCCAGCCGGGTAAAGTTGGCTTGTGTCAGGTCGCCGAGGTCCTGCTTGAGCTTGCCGTTCTCGATGACGAATTGCAGCAGGATCAGCCCCTCGCCGGAATAGGCATATCGGGCGCCGGGATCGAAATGCATGCGCAGCTTACGGTCAGGCTCCAGCCAGGAGAAGTTGGCAAATCCGGTCGAGTGCGTCAGGGCGATGCGCGGTGTAATCTTCGCCCAACGCGGATCAGAAGCGAGGTCCTTATAGGGACCATACTTGTTGGGATAGATGGCTTCCGGGTCATGGTCCGGCAGCGGCTTGTCGAGCAATTCGCTGATGGGGCTGTCGAGCGTAAGCTTACCCTGATCGACAAGTTGCAGAACCGTGTAGGCGAAGACGGCCTTGGTCAGCGAGGCGCCATACATGATGGTGTCGGGCGTTAATGGCTCTCCCTTGGCGTTGCGAATGCCGTAGGCTTGGGTGTAGCCGACCTTACCGTTGTCTATCACCGCGATGGCGAGACCGTTGGCTTTCGTCGCATCCAGGACCTTGCGGACTTCGGCGTCGATGGCCGCCGGCTTTGGAGCGGCATTGGCCAGGGCGGGAATGAGGAGTACGCAACTGAACGCAAGGGCACGACGCAGCATGGGGCCTCCGTTGGCGCGGATAGTTAGGGTTTGAGGCCTGAGGCCCCAAGCCTTATATTACCATAAAAAAACCCGGCCTATGGCCAGGCTTTCTTATGGTATCAGAAGATTTTGTGGGGTCACAGACCCCACACCCCATTTGCCATTCGAGCTCAAGCGGCAGGCACAAGCTCCCCGCGCACGCCCTGCTCCAGCAGGGCAATCGTCCGCTCCAGTCCGAAGATCGCCACGAACGACCCGAAGCGCGGCCCCTGCGACTGCCCGAGCAGAACTTCATACAATGCCTGAAACCACGCGCGCAAAGGCTCGAATTCATGAACCTTTCCGACTTCAAACACGATGTTCTGCAACGCCTCGGCGTCACGCGTATCCGCGGGCAAGTCCTTAAAGCGCTGGATGAGGTCCTCGAACGCCGCCTTCTCCTTCTCATCCGGCAGACGGAACGATTTCGACGGCTTCACAAAGTCCTCGAAATAGTTCAGCGCATAGCCGGCCAGGCGGTCAAGCACCGGCTCGCTTTCTGGCGTCGCGCCCGGAATATAGGCGCGCAGGAAGCCCCACAGCGTCTCCTTGTCCGAGGCATTGGCCGCCGACACGAGGTTGAGCATCAACCCAAAGGTCACCGGTGGCGACTTGATCGCCGTTTCGCCGCGCAGCACGAACCACACCGGGTTCTCGATTTGCTTGGCCTCTTCCTGCTTCGGGAAGGCATCCAGTTGCTGGAAGAACTCGTCCGTCGCGCGCGGAATGACGTCGAAATAGAGCTTCTTGGCAGATTTCGGCGACTGGAACATATAGTAGGCCAGGCTTTCCGGCGCGCCATAACGCAGCCAGTCCTCCATGGTCAGCCCGTTGCCCTTGGACTTCGAAATCTTCTGGCCCTGCTCGTCCAGAAACAGCTCGTAGTTAAAGCCTTCCGGTGGAATGCCGCCCAGCACCTTGCACACCTGAGACGAGACCTTGACCGAGTCGATCAGGTCCTTACCGGCCATTTCATAATCGACGCCCAAAGCCGCCCAGCGCATCGCCCAATCGGGCTTCCACTGCATCTTGACGTGGCCGCCGGTCACCGGCACCTCGAACTTCTCGCCATTCTCTTCGAACACGATCGTGCCGCGCGCCACATCGCGCTCAAGCGTAGGGACCTGAAGGACATGGCCGGTCTTCGGCGAGATTGGCAGAAAGGGCGAATAGGTTGCGCGCCGGTCCGGCCCGAGGGTCGGAAGCATGACCGCCTGGATCTGCTCGAAACGATCAAGTGCCGTCAGCAGGGTCTGGTCAAAGACGCCCCCCTTGTAGCACTCCGTCGATGACAGGAATTCATAAGTGAATCCAAAGCCATCGAGAAACTTCTTGAGACGCGCGTTGTTGTGCTGTCCGAATGACGGATATTCGCCAAATGGATCGCGCACCACGGTCAACGGCTTATACAGATCTTCACGCAGGATCTCAGGATTAGGGATGCCCTCCGGCACTTTGCGAAGGCCATCCATGTCGTCCGAGAAGCAGATCAGGCGCGTTTCCCAATGACCGCCCGTCATGGCTTCGAACGCCTGGCGGACCATGGTCGTCCGCGCCACTTCGCCGAACGTGCCGATGTGCGGCAGGCCCGACGGCCCATAGCCGGTCTCGAAGATCACCGGCCGGCCCAGCGCCTCGTTTTCATGCAGCGCCTCATCCGTCTTGCCGGCTTCGATCAAGGCCAAAACCCGTTTCTGCTCGGCCGCATCCTTGAGACGCGATTTGATCAGGCGCGCGATCAGGGCGCGGGCCTGTTCAAACGGCCATGCGCGGCCGGCGTAAGCAAGGGTGGCAAATGACGACATGATCGGGGCAAACTCCTTTGTTCAACAGGGCCAGCCTTTAGGCCGACGCGCCCCTCCCGTCAATCACACAAGCCCCTATGGCATCCTTATGCAGAAAAGTTGACGTTGCGGTCACTTGCCGCTTGACCGTGATCACAAACACAAATATCTTGACGTTTACGTCAATGTAAACATAGTCATCATAATAGGGGGACGGGAACAGCCAGATGGAAAATCGCACCTACTCTATTCGCCAGCTTTCGAAAGAATTCGACGTGACGGCGCGCGCCTTGCGCTTCTATGAAGACAAGGGGCTGATCAGCCCGGAGCGCAAGGGCCAGACGCGGCTTTACAGCGCCCGCGACCGCGCCCGCCTGCAACTGATCCTGCGTGGCAAGCGGCTGGGATTTTCGCTGGTCGAAATCCACGAAATCCTCGACCTCTATACCCCGAAAGACCAGGGCGCTTCGCAGATGAAGGCAACGCTGGTCAAGTACCGCAAGCAGATTGAGACCCTCAAACGCCAGCGCGAGGATATCGACGCCGCCATTTCCGACATGCAGGCCGGCTGCGTCTGGCTGGAAGAACAGGTTCATAAGCTGGAGGCCGAAAACCTTCAGCAAGCAAAAGCTTAAACAAAATATCTGAGATACAGGGATAACCGACAATGAGCTATCAGGCCCCGGTTCGCGACTATCAGTTCCTCATTGAGAACGTCTTCAAGACCGATCAGTACAACAATCTGAAAGGCTTTGCCGACGCTGACTCGGCAACGGTCATGGCCATCCTGGAAGAAGCCGCCAAGTTCACGGAAGAAGTTGTCCACCCGATCAACATCACCGGTGACAAGGAGGGCTGCGTTCTCCATGCCGACGGCAGTGTGACCGCGCCGAAGGGCTACAAGGAGGCCTACAAGGCCCTGACCGAAGCCGGCTGGACCGCCCTGTCGAACGACCCTGAATATGGCGGCCAGGGCCTGCCCCACTTCGTCAACACCGCCTTCTCGGAAATGCTGTCGGGCGCCTCGTCGGCGTTCGGCATGTATCCCGGCCTGACCGAAGGCGCCATTTCGGCCCTGCATGCCGGCGGCACCGAAGAGCAGAAGGCGCTGTACCTGCCCAAGCTGATCTCAGGCGAATGGTCGGGCACAATGAACCTGACCGAGCCGCATTGCGGCACCGATCTTGGCCTTCTGCGCACCAAGGCCGTTCCGAACGGTGACGGTTCCTATCGCATCACTGGCCAGAAGATCTGGATTTCGGCCGGCGAGCACGACTTTACCTCAAACATCTGCCATCTGGTCCTGGCGCGCATCGAAGGCGCCCCCGCCGGCGTCAAGGGCATCTCGCTTTTCCTGGTACCGAAATTCCTGCCCGACGCCGACGGCAATCCGCGCGAGCGTAACAGCCTGAAGTGCGCCGGCCTCGAGCACAAGATGGGCATCCACGGCAATTCGACCTGCGTCATGGTCTATGAGGACGCCAAGGGCTTTCTGCTCGGCAGCGAGCACGAGGGCCTGAAGATCATGTTCTACATGATGAACGCGG
>CBFGPQ010000047.1:0-21714 GCA_965650705.1 uncultured Asticcacaulis sp.
TTACTATCGCGGCGTTGCTGTTCTTGAAGCATGGCATTTTGCCTTTACTACCATCACCATTATCGATGAATGTAGCGCACCTCTCTCAACATCCGCTTAATCGCCATAGTAAATATGGTATTAATATTGCCTGGAAACCACGTTAAACTTTCGTTTAATATGGCCGAGAGGATACTTCTTTTTATTAACGCCGGTTAATGAGTGTAAATATATTGCGAAAAACAGAAATATCTTTCGCAATACTCTTAAGGTGGCAGTTATTGCTTTATACTTAACAGCTCCTGCAGCATCTGGTCGGCCGTCGTGATGATGCGCGACGACGCCGAATAGGCGCGTTGGGTGGTGATCAGGTTGGTAAATTCCTGCGACAGATCGACCGTCGAGGCTTCCAGGCTGGCCGGCGCCAGCAGGCCCGTACCACCAAGTCCCGGCGTTTTTAACGAGTAGGTGCCGGAGTCGCGGCTGACCGTATAGGCGTTGCCGGAGACAGGACTTAAGCCATCGGGATTGATGAAGCTGGCGACCGCCACCTGGGCGATGTTGCGCGTCACGCCGTTGTCGAAGATGGCTGTGACCATGCCGTCCTCCCCAACCTGGATCTTCGACAGGTTGCCAAAGGCGGTACCGTTCGAGGTGACGGATTGGGTCACGGAGTCGTCATCATATTGCGTCAGGCCGGACTTGGTGCCCGAAAAGGCCATTGTGACGGCCTGCCCCGCGACGCCGAGCGTCGAGTCCCAGTGCGGATTTGTCGCCGCCGCAGAGGCGCCAATAACCAGATCCGGCGAAAACGCGCCGGCCACGCCGGTCGTCAGGTTGACGCTGGTCGAGTTGGCTTCATCGAATTCACCCGAGGTGGTGAAGGCCATGGTGCCGCGGGCGATCTGGCCCAGGCCGCCGGTGGCAATGGTGTCGCCTGCTGCATCGGCGATGTTCGGCGACCAGATTTCGTAGGCCCAGGTGTTGGCGCCGGTCTTGAGCAGCGACATGGTGACCGACTGCTGACCGCCCTTGGAATCGGACACCGGAATGGAAATCTCGAAATCCGGCCTTGTACCGGGCGAAGATCCCGACGACGGATCATAGACCGACATCGACGCCGTCGGATCGGTCGGGTCATAGGTGCCGGCCGTCACTGCCGTCGATACCGGCTGGCTGGAGCGCAGGTTGCCATTGATTGCGACCTGGGTCGTCGCTTCCGCCGTGCCACCGATGTTCGAGATATTGATCGGCTCAAGCTTGGTCAGGTCGGATGAGTCGGAAGACACGGAGCCATCGGCATTAACCGGCCAGCCCTGCAGGTAGAAGCCGGCCGCGTTCTTGAGCTTGCCGGTCTTGTCCGCTGCGAACGATCCGTCGCGCGTGAACAGGACCTGGCGCATGGCGGCGTCGTCTTCTGAAGAGCCCGACACAACAAAGAAGCCCTGGCCGTCGATGCCCAGATCCAGGCTTGAGTTCGAGGCCGCCAGTTCACCCGGCGTCGAGATGTTCTGGCGGAAGGTTGCGTTGACGCCACCGCTGTTGAAATGGCTGTTCGTCGTCGAACCGGTAACAATGCTCTGGAAGCTGGTCGAAACGCGCTTGTAGGCCGTCGTGTTGACGTTGGCGATGTTGTTGGAGATGGTCGTGAGCGCAGCCGAGTTGGCGGCGAGCCCCGTCACTCCGGTTTGCATGGCGCTGTTGATGCTCATGGGATTTCCTTCTGGAACAACTTAAAACTTAAGAAACTTTGGTGACGGCGGACATCGGCACGCGGGTGTTGCCGACCTGGAGCACGATGGTGCCGTCAATGTTTTCCGCGGATGAGACCAGCCCCGACAGGCTGATGCTGCTGGCGATCTTGGCGCCGCTGGACGTCTTGGCTTCGACCGTCAGGGTGTAGTCCCCGGCCGGCGCGGCCTTGCCGGCAGTGGTCTTGCCGTCCCAGGTAAAGCTGTTGGCGCCCTTGGCGAGGCCGGCGCTTGCGGCGTCGCCGGTCCACACCACCTTGCCGTCGGCATCGAGCACGCTCAGCTTGGCCGATCCGGCCGTGGCGCCCAGGTCGTAGTTCCACGTCGCGGCGCCGTCCTTCAGCGTCGCCGTGTCGGTCGCGACCGAGACCGTCTTGCCGATATAGCTGACGGCGGCGTTCATCGAGCCGGCGGAATTGTTGCTGGCGATCTGGGCCAGGTACTGGTTGCCCTTGAGCTGCTGCTCGACCGAGGAATATTGCACCAGTTGGTTGGTCCACTGGGTCGTGTCCATCGGCGACAGCGGGTCCTGGTTGCGTACCTGGGCCGTCAGCAGGTTCAGGAAGGTCGAATAGTTGGCGCCCAGCGACGATGTATCCGTGATCGAATTGGTCGACTTCGACGGTTTGCTGGTGTCGAGCGGCACATAGGTGGCGGTATCGGAAATGGTATAGCCCATGTGAGTTCCTAAACGATCAGGTTGAGCGCAAGCGTCGAAACGCCCCTGCGCATGGCCGAGACGGCCGTATCGAGAACGGCGTTGAGGTCGCTTTCGTCGGCGACCTGGTTTGCCGCCTTGAGCGCGCGGGCGGCCTGGCGGGCCTGCGATTGCTGCTGGTCCTGCGCCAGGGCCGAGCCGAAGCTGCCGCCTCCCCCCTGTGAAGAACCCTCGCGTGACGAGAAGGACAGACTATCCTTGTCAAGCGAAACACCGGCGTCGGCCAGTTGCTGGCGTAGCTCCGGCTCGCTGGCGCTGAAGCTGGCGGCGGTCAGCGGAGAATCGAAGGTCAGGTGCGCGGTCGTCTTGCCATCGCGGCTGATGTGCAGCGATACCTCGACCTTGCCGAGATCGGCGGGATAAAGCTCGATGGCGAATTTGGTCGAGCCCTGCTCCAGCTTCTTGTGGATCTGCATCGACAAGGCCGACAGCGATTCCACGGCGGCCTTCGACAGGTTCGAACCGGCCGTGGTGCTGGCGCCCGTAGCGGAATAGCTGCCCGAGGTATCGCTGATAGCCTGGAGCGAGAAGGCCTGCGGTTGCGTGGCGGATTGCGCATCCGGCGCGGCGGCGCTCACGACGCGCGGATCGGCGGCGGGTTGAGCCGGTTGCGGGTCTGTGCCGGTCACGGCATCCCGCACCTTGGCCAGGGCCTCCCGGGGGGCGGTCTTGACAGCGTCGCGAACAGGTTCAGTGCTCACCTTCGCCGAAACCTCTACAGAGTCCGCCCCCTCTGCCGTCTCCGCCTCGCCGGTGTCCTTATCCTTGCCCGCGGCCGTCAGTGTGAAGGATTTTTCGGGCTTCGCCTTCGACGCCTTGGCGTCAACAGCGATTTCGGGCTGGGACAGTTCCGGGGCAGCCTCAGCGGTTTTAGTCTGCGGCTGGACGGCCGGCGCGGTTACCATGGCCATCTGCGCGGCGACTGCCGACACTTCAGCATCAGCCTCTTGGGCCGGCCGCTTTTCGGCTTCCGGCAGTTCGTCTTCAGGCGCCGCGACCTTCAGATCGTTCATCAATACCGCCGCCGCGACCTCGCTTTTGGCGATCGGTGCCGTCACGGCGTCGGCCTGACGCGGCGTCTCAATGGCGACCTGCTGCAGCAGGACGTCAAAAACAGACATGCCGCCTTCCGGTATAGCGCCAAGGACCACACCCGAGGCGACATCAAGCGACGCGCCGGCAGGGACTGCGGCAGAATTGACCGGCAAGGGTGCGGACAGCGACATAGGAACTCGCGCAAAACACTTGAGTGGCCCGCCGCCGCGTTTCGCAACGTGAAGGACCTGTTTAGGGCGACGCAGTTCTTGCGCAAACCAATCGCCTCACGGGTTGCAAGCGCCGGGCCAATTTTAACATATTGATTTTATTGATTTTAACTTATCCATAGACGGGCGATATTTGCCTGCCCGGCAGGCACGGCGGTCAAAACTTGCCGACTTTCCAAAGGGTTAACCCCCGACCATCGCCGCGACGAAGGGTACGCATATAAACATGGCACGTGAATTGAAACCGTAGAGTTCAGAATCGTAACCGCCCTTATGGCCAAAACTCTAAGTACATGAAAATGTTGAGTTTTAGAAATCGCAGCTCCGTAACCTCCCGGCAGGATTTGCCGGGTGCGGTGCAGGCTTTGCCGAAATCTGGTTGCCCAAAGATTAAGGAGTACCAGCCATGTCGCTGAATGCGATCATGAACATCGGCGTATCGGGCCTGATGACCGCGCAGGAGCAGTTGCGCGTCACCTCCGACAATATCTCGAATGTCAATACGCCGGGCTATATCCGCAAGCAGGCCAACCAGACCTCCGTCACCATCGGCGGCAAGGGCGCCGGCGTCACTTCGGGCCAGATCACCCTGGCGGCCGACCGCTACCTCCAGCAGGCCGCGTTCAAGGCCAGCTCCGAAGCGTCGCAAAGCGCTGCGACCTACGACCTGCTCGATCAGATCCAGGCGCAGTTTGGCGACATCACCGATGAGAACAACCTGTTCAACCAGATGAACAGCGCCCTCACCTCGATGGCCAAGGCCGGTGAAACGCCCAGCTCCAGCGCCTTGCGCCAGGAAGTGCTTTCCAACCTGTCCGGCTTCCTGGCCGAAGGCGGACGCATTTCCGAAAAGATCCAGCAGGTCCGCGCTGACGCCGACGCCCGCATCGCGTCTGACGTCACTGCCATCAACGACCTGCTCAAGAATATTTCCAAGCTGAACGCCTCGATCTCGTCGGCGACCGTAGTCGGCGGCGACGCGACCGGCGCCCAGAGCGCTCAGACCGGTTATATCGACCAATTGTCGAAGCTGATCGACGTCAAGGTCACGCAAAATGAAAACGGCGGCGTTACCGTTCGTACCCAGAACGGCACCGTCCTCAGCGGCGATACCTACGCCACCCTGTCCTATCAGCCGACGTCCTCGGTATCGAGCTCGACCGCTTTCAATTCGATCATGATCAAGGGCGTATCCGGAGAAACCCGCGACTTCGGCGACAGCATTACCTCGGGCGAGCTCAAAGGCCTGATCGACATGCGCGATGTCACCGCGCCGGCGATCAACGACCAGCTCAACCAGTACATGGCCAAGTTCACCGAACAGATGAATGCGGCGCATAATGCTTCATCCTCGGTTCCCGCCCCGACGTCGCTGACCGGCAAGGCCCTGAGCCAAACCCAGGCCGAAGCCCTGAATGGCATGACCGGCACGACCAATATCGTCATGCTGGACACCAATGGCGCCATTGCCAGCCGGATGCAGATCGATTTCAGCGCCAATACCTGGACGCGCTATCCGGCCAGCGGCGCGGCGGTTTCTGGGACCTTCGCCGACGCCAGCTTCGCGGCCGACATCCAGGCCGGATCGGGTGGCGGGCTGACGCTCAGCTTCACCGGAGGCGCCCTGTCGGTCAATGCCGCCGGCACGACAGCCGGCGTCGCCATCGCCGATCCGGCGACCGGGGGCTCGAACAAGCTGGGGCAGGGCTTCTCGCAATATTTTGGCCTTAACGACCTCATTTCATCGTCCGTGCCGACCAGCAACCAGACGGGCCTTACCGCAACGTCGGCGCACGGCTTTACCGGCGGCAGCCAGATGTCATTCAGCATCAAGGGTGAAAACGGCTCGACGCTCGCCGATATCGATTTCACTATCCCCACCACGGGCGTGACCACCCTAGATGACCTGCGCGTGGCGCTGAACGACACGACCAACGGTGTCGGCCGCTATGGCACGTTCACACTGGACGGAAACGGCGCCCTGACCTTCAGCGGCTACGGCGATCCGGCAGCCAAACTGGCTGTGTCGTCGGACAACACCTCACGCAACGGCGGCGCTTCCTTCAGTGCCTTCTTCGGCATCGGCGGCACATCCGGCAAGGTCGCCAGCAGCCTGTCGATCGACAGCACCATCAATGGCAATCCAACGAAGATGGCGCTGGCTCATGTCAATCTGTCAGCGACGTCGCCCAGTCCCGCGCTGGTTTCCGGCGACGGTTCCGGCGGCCTGGCCATGTCGGACATCGCCAATACGTCGATCACCTTCCCGGAGGCGGGGCTTAACGGCGGCGGCGCGTCGACGCTTGAACGCTACGCCTCGGATCTTGCCGGCCAGGTCGGCAACCTGGCGGCCAATGCCGAAACCAACAAGACGGCCTCCGAGGCCCTTCTGAAGGAAGCGACGAACCGCCGTTCCGCCACCGAAGGGGTCAATCTCGACGAGGAACTGATCAATCTTACCATTTACCAGCAGGCCTACGGTGCTTCTGGCCGCCTCATCCAGGCAGTCTCGGAAATGTACGATGTCCTGCTCAACATGGGACGCTGATAGATGCGTATCTCGACCGGACAGATCTGGGGCAACGCGCTGGGCAACCTAATGGACGCCCAGCAACGCATGGCCAAAGCCAATGACCAGGTGTCGACCCAGAAGGTCGCCACCGACCTGATGGGCCACGGCCGCTCCTCCGAAATCATCGCCGCCTATCAGTCATCACTGGCCAAGTCGGAAGGCTATATCGAAGTCAACAAGACGGTAGCCGACCGCCTGGAAAGCCAGGACCTGGCGCTGACGACCGCCAGCGATTCCGCCGCCAGCGCCAAGGACGCCATCATGAACGCCCTGGCGTCCGGCGAAGCCTCGGCCATGATGACCTCGCTGCAGGGCGCCTTTTCCTCGGCGCTTGACGGGCTGAACTACGTCCATAACGGTCAGTACCTGTTCGGCGGCGGCAATGACGACCAGCCGCCAGTCACCGTCACCAGCATGTCCGGGTTGACCGCTCTTCCCGCCGTGACCGACGGCTTTCAGAACGGCGACATCAAGAAGTCTTCGCGCATCGACGTCCATACTACGGTCCAGACCGGTATGCTGGCGTCTGAGCTCGGCACTGCCCTGATGCAGACCTTCCGCGACATCCAGGCCTATAATGACGATCCGCTGACCGGCCCGTTCGGCGCAGAGCTGACCGACGCCCAGAAGGCATTCTTGACCACCAAGTCGCAGGAGTTCAACACCCACTACGACAACCTGGTCCAGCAGACCTCGCTCAACGGCACCTTGCAGAACCGTGTCGACAACACGACCAAATCCTTGCAAGGCCAGGTCAAGACCTTGTCCGGCCTGATCAGCGACCGCACGGATGTCGATCTGGCCCAGGCCTATACCGACCTGCAGATGGCCCAGGTTTCGGTCCAGGCCTCCGCTCAGGTCCTGTCCAGCCTCAATCAGACCTCGCTGCTCAACCTGCTCAAATAATATTGTACTATCAATAGCATAATTGAGCGGGCTTTTCATTCTTGACGAAATGCGGGATCGGATGATACCGCTAACATAAATGCCCATCCCGAGGCGTCTCCTTGTCAGGAAGGAAAACCAATGAATCATTTGCACAGTCTCGCAGGCCGTCTGCTCGCGTCGGCCGCGCCCGTCGCCCTGCTATGCGCCCTCACCCTGGGCGCACCAGCCCACTCCGCCACCCCTGAAGCCTGCGCCACAGCCGCGTGCGCCTATCTCGATCCCTCCCAAAGCGTCGAGGCGCGCGCCAAGGACCTGGTGTCGCGCATGACGCTCGAGGAAAAGTCGTATCAACTCGGCCACACCGCGCCGGCGATCCCGCGTCTGGGCGTGCCTGAATACAACTGGTGGAACGAAGGCCTGCACGGCGTCGCCCGCGCCGGCATCGCCACTGTCTTCCCGCAGGCGATCGGCATGGCCGCCTCGTGGAACCCACCGCTGATGCAACAGGTCGGCGACGTCGTTTCGACCGAATTCCGCGCCAAGTACAAGGAGCGCGTTCATCCGGACGGCGGCACGGAATTCTATCGCGGCCTGACGGTGTGGTCACCGAACATCAACATCTTTCGTGATCCGCGCTGGGGCCGTGGCCAGGAAACCTATGGCGAAGACCCCTATCTGACCAGCCGCATCGGCATCGCCTATATTAATGGCCTGCAAGGCAGCGACCCGAAATATTTCAAGACGATCGCCACCTCCAAGCACTTCGCCGTCCACTCCGGACCCGAGTCGAACCGCCACAAGGAAGACGTCTATCCGTCGCCGTACGACCTGGAAGACACCTACCTGCCGGCCTTCCGCGCCACCGTGACCGAAGGCAATGTCCAGTCGATCATGTGCGTCTATAACGCCGTCAATGGCGTGCCGGGGTGCGCCAGCGAATTTCTGATGGAAGAAAAACTGCGCCAGGACTGGGGCTTCAAAGGTTATGTCGTGTCGGACTGCGGCGCAGCCGCCAACATCTATCGCGAAGACAGCCTGCACTACAAAAAGACGGCTCCGGAAGGGGTCGCCGTGGGCTTTACCGCCGGTATGGACCTGATCTGCGGCGATTACCGCAACAATATGACGACCGAGCCGGAAAACATCGTCACTGCGGTCAAGACCGGCCTGCTGTCGCAAGCCGTCGTCGACAAGGCCTTGGTGCGCCTGTTCACCGCGCGCATCCAACTCGGCATGTTCGATCCGGCCGCCAATGTCTTCCCGAACATCACGGCCAAGGACTACAATACGCCCGCGCACCACGCCATGTCGTTGAAGATGGCCAAGGATTCGCTGGTCCTGCTCAAGAACGACGGCAATGTGCTGCCGCTGGCGGCTTCGGCCAAGACGATCGCGGTGATCGGCCCCAATGCCGACAGCTATGACACCCTGGTCGGCAACTATTACGGCCGCCCCTCCAAGCCCGTCACCGTACTGGACGGCATCCGCGCCCGCTTCCCGAACGCCAAGATCCTCCATACCGAAGGCACCGGCCTGATCGGCCCGGCCGAGGCGCCTGTGCCGGACGCGGCCTTAAGCACCGACATGAGCGGCAAAGCCAAGGGACTGAAGGCCGAGCACTTCAGCGGCCCGCAGTTCTCGGGCACGGCGACGACACGCAATGAGCCCAATGCCACGGTCAGCTGGATCGCCGAAGACAAGAACACTTCCGCACGCTGGACGGGCGTGATCACCGCGCCCGAAAGCGGCGAATACCGCTTCCGCTACGCCTCTGAGAACGGCTACAAGATCTGGGTCGGCGACAAGCTGATCGTCGACGAATGGGGCGTCGGTGACGCTCCGTCGATCGCCTCGGGCAAGATCACGCTCGAAGCCGGCAAGAAATACCCTATCCGCGTTGAAGCCTTCCAGCGCGACGCCACCGGCGACCAGAAACTCGTCTGGAGCACACCCAGCCAAAACGGCGACGACGCTGTCGCGATGGCCAAACAGGCCGATGTCGTGATCTTCGTCGGCGGCCTGTCGGCGCGCATCGAGGGCGAAGAAATGAAGGTCGAGGCAGCCGGTTTCGCCGGCGGCGACCGCACAAGCCTGGACTTGCCGGCGCCGCAACAGAAGCTGCTCGAACGCGTCCACGCCACGGGCAAGCCGACCGTGCTGGTCTTGATGAACGGCAGCGCCCTGTCGGTCAACTGGGCGGACCAGAACATTCCCGCCATTGTCGAAGCCTGGTATCCGGGTGCCGAGGGCGGCACGGCCGTAGCGCAAGCCCTGGCGGGTGATTTCAGCCCGGCAGGCCGCCTGCCCGTTACCTTTTATAAGTCAGCCAACGACCTGCCGGCGTTCAGCGACTACAGCATGAAGGGCAGGACCTATCGATACTTCAAGGGCGATGTCCTCTACCCGTTCGGCCACGGCCTGAGCTATACGACCTTCGCTTACGACGCTCCGACAGTTTCAGCCAAATCGATCAAGGCCGGCGATAGCGTTAAGGCAACCGTTAACCTGCGCAATGCCGGTCAGCGCGACAGCGATGAAGTTGTCCAGCTCTACGTCAAGAAACCGGGTGACGCTGCCAACCACACCCTGGCGGGCTTCAAGCGCATCCACCTCAAGGCCGGTGAAAGCCAGGCCGTGACGCTCGATCTCGACGCCCGCGCTTTGTCGCAGGTCGATGACAAGGGCGTGCGCAAGGTCGTACCGGGCGCCTACACCTTATATCTTGGTGGCGGCCAACCCGGCCACGCCAAGACGGTTTCGGCCCAGGTCTCAGTGACGGGTGAACAGGTTTTGCCGAAATAAAACAAAATCCGCCCTTCCTGACCGGAAGGGCGGTTTATTCGCCTGCCACGGCCGGCGCGGCTACGGTGCCATACCATCCAGGCAGAAAGCTCGCCGTCATGCGCCAGGAAAGGGTGGCGTACATTTGTAACGCAAACACTATAGGCATCAGATACTCCAACTCATACCAGCGGCGCGGGCGTTGTATCTTCGCCCAAGTCGTTAGCGTTATCACGATTCGGCTGGTCGCCTTCCCTGCCTTGCGTATCGTTGACCGACGACTCAACCGTGTCCAGCGGATCGCTGCCGCTATCATCGAGCGGCAGGTCGGTATCGTCGATCTCACTGCCTGGATCGCCTTCTTCCGGTGACTGGTCGCGTTGGCCGCGCGAGGCCACACGATCAACGAACTGGCGCGATGCCTCATTCAGCGGCCCAGGGGTCCGGGATTTCAGATCTTCAGGGGGCATGACATCCTCTAAGCTGTTTTGCCCGATTGTAGGCGCTCGCACATAAGGCCGCGCCATGATCCCAACGGGCGCCCATAAGGTTATGATATTGGCCGACCTAGTAATTGGCGCGGTTTTCCCTTATCTAGCCGCCATGACCGAGTGCCCCGTCCCCCTCATCCTCGACGCCGACCTAGATGCCGCCATCGCCGCCACGCGTGACGGCGTAGGCCTGCCGCAAGGTGCACGCGTCGTTGCGGCCATGTCCGGCGGCGTCGATTCAACCGTTGTCGCCGCCCTACTGCACCAGGCGGGCTATGAAGTCATCGGCGTCACGCTCCAACTTTACGACCATGGTGCGGCGCTGAAGAAGACAGGCGCGTGCTGCGCCGGCCAAGACATTCACGACGCGCGCATGGCCGCCGAGAAGATCGGCATCCCCCATTACGTGCTCGACTACGAAAGCCGTTTCCGCGACCAGGTGATCGAGGAATTCGCCGACAGCTACCTGCGCGGCGAAACGCCGGTGCCGTGTATTCGCTGCAACCAGACCGTCAAGTTCAAGGATCTGCTCGACGTCGCCCGCGACCTGGGCGCAAAGGCCATGGCGACCGGCCACTATGTCGAACGCGCCGACGATGGCACGGTCGTCTCTTTGCGCCGCGCCGCTGATAAGTCACGCGACCAGAGCTACTTCCTGTTCGCCACGACGCGCGAACAGCTGGCCTTCCTGCGCTTTCCGCTCGCCGGCATCCCCAAGCCGCAGGTCCGCCACATCGCCGTGCAACTGGGTCTCAAGATCGCGCACAAGCCCGATAGCCAGGACATCTGCTTCGTGCCTGAGGGCAAGTACACGAACCTGATCGACAAGCTGCGCCCGCAAGGCCGCGAAAAGGGCGATATCCGCCATGTCGATGGCCGGGTGCTGGGGACGCACGACGGCATTACCGGCTATACGATCGGCCAGCGCCGCGGCCTCAATATCGCCGTCGGCGAGCCCCTGTTCGTGACCAAGATCGCACCGGAAACGCGGGAGATCATCGTTGGCCCGCGCGAGGCGCTTTTGACGCGTGGCTTGTCGCTGAAGGAAACCAACTGGCTGGGCGACGAGGCCGATCTCGAGGCGGCAGCGACAGCGCGCAAGGCGGTCCTGGCGCGCGTCCGTTCAACCCGGCCGCCGGTCCCCGCCCATATCGTCCGCACGGACGCCGGCATAGAGGTCGAGTTCATCGATCCGGAAGAAGGCGTGGCGCCCGGCCAGGCCTGCGTGCTCTATGACGCCGGCGATTCCGGCCGCGTCCTGGGTGGCGGCTTTATCGCCGCCACGCGCAGCGCGTATTAAAGAATTTCGGCGTAGATTTCGCCCAGGGTGCGTGCGTCCGGGTTGCGGCGCAGTTGCACGTCGTCCGGCGAAACCGTACCGTTGCAATGCGCACAATGGGTTACCGGCTCGATGACGTGGCCGCAGGCATTGTGCACCAGTTCAACCGACGGCGTTTCATGGGTATAGATGTACTTGGCGCCCCAGTCGGCCATGTGCAGCATCAGCGGACGCAGTTCGCGCCCCTTTTCGGTCAGCACATATTCAAAGCGGCGCGGCCGTTCGCAATAGAGCTTCTGTTCGAAGACACCGTGGGCGACGAGGTGTTTGAGGCGAGCGGCAAGCACATTGCGCGCCAGGCCAAGGTTTTCCTGCCATTGCTCAAAGCGCGATATGCCGCGGAACGCGTCGCGAATGATCAGCAAGGTCCAGGGTTCACCGATAATGTCCAGGCTGGCAGCGACCGTGCACCTTTGCCTGCTGTAGTCAGCTGAGCGTCCCATTCCTAACTCATACTTTCTTGTTTTAAGCGGAGGCTTCCCGGCTACGCCTGTTGCGCGCAACATGACTCATGCGGGAAGAAATCGCCAGTACAAAATTCGCGTGATTGTCGCTTTGTGACAGTCGGATCATATCGGGAACATCGTTATAATTCGCGACGTTATCGTAAGCAAATTACCGGTTGACGGCGTAAAGTGCCGACGCCACGCGCGCCATATCCGCCTCGTCCGAGCGGACGAAATCCTGGGCGAATTGGCCGTCCCGCCAATGCAGCAAAACCGAAATACCGCCCTCCATGGCCATGACCAGCCCGTCGGCGTTCATCCGGATCGCGGCTTCGGTGCAGGCCGTGGCGAAATTGCCGCAATCAACGGCGTAGGCCCCAGCCGGCACGACCCTTAAGGTTGGCGTTGCCGAGGCGTCGAAGCTGGTGACGCGCTGGTCACGGCCATCGGCCAGGCGGACGTGAACGGCGATGCGGCCGCTGTCCGTTTCGTTGACCAGCCGCAGGGAATCGGTGCGGCCGTCGCCGTCAAAATCGCCGTCGCGCATAATGGGCTCGGCACTACGCTGGGTTCGCAGGTCGGGAGACATCTGCGCGGCCTCGGCCACGCCTGCCGACATAAGGAAAGCCACCAATCCGATCGCCAAACGTCCCTTAGAACCCACCGTCATCACCTGTTCCGTCTCTGCGTCTTGTCCTGAAAAAATACAGGATTAAGGTTTTCGTAACCCTATTCGCAGGTTTGGTGCCAGATGTGCCAGATTTCCCGGCAATTTGGAATAATAATTTGTTAACCAGTTAAGTTATTGAGGGAACGCTGTTTTATCGGATGGCATTACCGCATCTTCTTCATTGGGTCGCTCGGGTGCGGCGCTATCGTCGGCGATCCAGCTCCAGTCCAACGCTTCGCGCGCGGGTTTTGCCTGAGCCATCAGCGCAGTGATCAGTCCGGAACCAAGGCTTAGCAAGACCATGAGTCGCTCCTTATTCTAACAATGAGAATAACTCGCAAACGCAATTTAGCAAGAGGCCAGGCTTCACATCTACCGTGAAGGCCGGAGCGATATGCTGAGAGCGGTCCGGCTTGATGCCGCGACAAGCAAAAACTAAGGCGTCAGTGCGATGGCACCGATTACCGCCGGATCGGCCTCAGGCTTGATGGGATTGCCGCGGGCATCGAGATTGTCCCATTGGCTTTTGGCGATGAAGGTGAAACTGTCGCCACTGACAAAACCCTGCGTCGGCTGGGACAGCGACCGGTCGGAACGCAGCAGAACGTCGACCGCCTTCACCTGGGTCCAATCGTCCGACATGCGCAGACGCAAAATCCGGTTCGGTTTAAAACCCGTCTGCACCGCGATCAGGTCGCGGCCATGGCGCGCCAGGTAGGAGATGCCCAACAGGGCACCGTCCACTGGCGGCGTCAAGCGCGTCATGCCGCCGGACGCCAGATCGACACGATAAAGCCCTGAAACGAAGTCGGAAACGATCAGGGAAGCGGCATCCTCGCTTTCAGCCATGCCGCCTGGCGAATCCATATAGCCTTCTGGCACCAGGGTCTCGAGCGTGCCGTCGTAACCCGCCAGGCGCAGGACCTCGCCGTGCTCGCTGTCGGCGACATAGAGGTCGTCGCGACCGGCCAGCAGCTTGCCGAAGCGCCGACTTTTGGCGCTATCGCCGAAACTCTTGTCGATCGCACCGGTGTTGGGATCGATCACCACAACCTTGGAGGTGATCTTTGCCTTGGGATCGAAGGTCTCCGTCTGGCGGCTGGCGGCTGTCGTCGCCCATAGCTTGCCGTCGCGCAAAGCCAGGCCGTAAGCCGCCACGCCGGGCCGGAAGGTCACAACGTCGCGACCGCCTTTCGCGGAAATAGCGGTCACGGTGCCGGTGCGGATGCCACTGACGAACACTTCCGTGCCGTCATCCGTCTGGGTCAGGCCTTCGGCCAGGATGAAGCCCGGCGAGTTCGATACGATGCGCATTTCGCCGACCGGGCTTTCGTTCAGCTCCAGAAGGTCGTTCAGTTCGGCGTCCCAGACCTGGTTGAAATCGGGATTGCGGGCGAGGTCGAGCACATAGCCGCGCTTCAGGTAGTCTTTAAGCGCCGCCTTGGCCTCGACCTTCTTGCGCTGCTTCATCGCCACCTGGGCCTTCAACAGCAGGATCGACGGCGAATCGGGCAAGATGGCGCCAGCCTTCGTGAAGGCGGCCATGGCCCCGGTCGGGTCGTTCTGGTCGAAGGCGGCCATGCCCTCGGCGCGATGCGCCTGGAACTGCCCCAGGTCCGACGCTGCATCGACAGCGTGGGCCGCCCCCGCCAGCAGGCTCGCCATCAGCAGGAAGCCAATCGTACGCACTTGCCGCCTCATTTGCCCTCCTCATGCTCCGGCCGGTTCATGACAAGCCGGATCGGCACCGCCGTCGTCGCCTTGACGGACCGCATGATAATGCGGCTTTCGACGCCGGACACCAGGTCCGACGCCAAAAGCTTGTCGCGCAAGAAGTCATCATAGGCGTGCATGTCACGCGTCATGACCCTCAGCATGTAGTCTTCGTGGCCGGTGACGGTGACGCACGACACGACTTCGGGCCAGTCCCCCAGCCGGGCCTCGAAGGCTTCGAGATTGGCACGCGAAGGCAGCGACAGCTTGACGGCGGCATAGACTTCGAAGCCCAGGCCCAGCTTGTCGGCATCGAGCAGGGTTACACGCCGGCGTATTACCCCTAAGTCCTCCAGCCGCTTGATGCGCCGCCAACACGGCGACGGCGACAATCCGACGCGTTCGGCCAGATCGGCCACGGACAAGGAAGCGTCTTCCTGGATCAGATCGAGGATGCGCCCGTCCAGTTCATCAATCAAATCCGACAAAATATTCCCTCAACGCCACCAGGACCTGTACATATCCTACATAATGGCGCGAGCCGGCGAAATATTCCACCCCTAACCACCCGGGCGGTCCATTCCGCGTGCAAATTGCGCAGGCTCAGGTCTTTGTGAAAAATCCTTGCCGAGAGGCTTGAACAGGCGGACAGGATTGGCTATAGCCTCGCCTCCGCAAACGGCGTAGATTTTGTTCCTCCGTTTGAATTCGGCACGGTTGGGTAGCTCAGATGGTTAGAGCGGCGGATTCATAACCCGCAGGTCGGCGGTTCGATCCCGCCTCCAACCACCAATTCTCTCTACTGTAATGGTTGTCGCCACAAGGGTTTGCGCGCATTCCCCCGCAAGTCTCGGTAATTGCGCGTGTTTCTGAACCGCGCTCGAACATCCATAAACTAGAGACTCATTCCACGGCGCCCGTATCCACGAAAAAAGCCCCGCGTCTCTGCGGAGCCTGAGAGAAGTGTGCGTTTTGGTTTTGGGCTATTTCCAGCCGTACTGCGATGCCTGATCCTCCCACCGCAGGGGAATGTCTTCGACGCGAGTCAGGTGGCTGACCATCAATCCTTCAGGCTGACGGCCATGGATTATGTCCTGAACGATGGCCGGCGACAGAAAGGCCAGCTTCATCACATCGCCGGCATAACTCGCGCTGATTCCTTCCTTGGCGACGATGTCCTTGTAACCCTTGATCCGGCCATGCAGCCAATCTTCGAACCATACGTGTCCTTTGGCGATCGTCCGAACCATCTGAGGATCAACGGCGACCTGGCTCTTTTGAACGCCATTGATCACCAAGCGCATCTCGACACCCCGGCGCCTGAGCTGGGTTGGCAGATCCTTGTGAAGCATGATCGGCTTGGGTAAAGCCTCACCCGCCCCAGCCAAAAGCGGATGCAGACCGACGCTTAATCGTATGAGGTCTGTTCGTACCTCCGCCCTTGTTACGAGCTCAGTGAGCAGACGCTCTGACGACCAATCCGCTGCGGCCTCGGCAGCCAAGGCGATGATCGGATGGAGCAGGTCGGCGCAGTCCTGTGTTTCGATCACAGCATTCGAAAGCGCGGCGGCATCCGTTAGAATCGTTCTGACCAAATCGACGACGGCGGATTCGATCTTCTTTGCCGGCAACCGCCACCCGGTAGGATCGGCTCCGCGGCGTAGGGTTTCAGAAATATAGAACCGGTAGCGCCGGCCCTTTTTGATGGTGTGACTTGATACGAACCGGCGCCGCTCGGCATCGTAGAGCTTACCCAACAGAGGGCTATGATCGGTGACGCGGTCACGCCATCGCGGTCCCTGATTATTGTTCTGGAGCTGACGCTGGACAGCATCCCAGAGTTCCTGATCAATGATGCCTTCATGCTGGCCGTCATAAAGTGCCTCGCCATGACGGATTTTTCCGATGTAAAGCGGATTGGCGAGAATCGTCTGTAGTCCGCCACGGCCGAAACGCAGAGGCGCGGAGGTCTCCTCGGCGGGGACAGATGGCCTGGTTATGCCAAGTGCATTCAGGCGTACTATCAGGAGCGTGATCGTTCCGACTTTCAGGTACTCCGTGAAAATCGTCCGTACAATCTGGGCTTCACCAGCGTGGACTCGTAGTTTCCGCTCATCGACGCGATAGCCAAAGGGAACATGGCCGCCCATCCACATACCCTTCTGTTTCGAAGCCTTGACCTTATCGCGGATGCGCTCGGACGTGACCTCGCGTTCGAACTGGGCAAACGACAGCAGCACATTCAATGTCAGCCGGCCCATGGACGTCGTCGTGTTGAACTGCTGGGTGACAGAAACGAATGAAACGCCGTGGGCATCAAACAGCTCGACCATCCGCGCAAAGTCCGCCAGCGACCGGGTAAAACGATCGACCTTGTAAACGACAATGGTGTCGATCTTTTTTGCCTTTACGTCCTCAAGCAAGCGCTGGAGCGCTGGCCGTTGCATGGCGCCACCGGATAATCGCCAAGTTAGCCGTTCGACATCCGAGCATGTCTTCCAAAGCGTCCCTCACTTTGGCTCGATTGTTTTGGCTGGAAAAGGTCTCGGCAAATTCTCCGTCAAAGAAGAAGTATCGAGCCATCTCGCGCGGCACCACGGAGTCGACAAACGCGCTGGGGGCGTCCAACTTCATATAGTTGCCGTTGTTGATAGCGAACGCTTCGAATTTTTCTTCGCCCGAACGCTCATTTATCGTTCGGCAAGCGACAAAATCTTTTCCGTCTTTTTCGAAAGCAACTTCGACTTTGACATCATAGTTTCCTTCCGAGATGGCTTGATTGTTCGCAATTTTATCCGGCTGTTCAAATTTCGCAGTAGTATCTCGGTAAAAGCACCACAATATCGCATTTAGGATTGTAGTTTTGCCGACGCCATTTTCAGCGTGAATGAGAGTTACGTTACGCTCCGGCGAACCGGCGATTAAGATTGATTGCTCGCCGTAAAATTGTCGAAAGTTCGTTAGAGTAATTTTCTTGAGAAACATGCTGGCTTACTCGTCAACGAATTCGTCTACTAAAGTTTTAAGTTCGGCTCTCCGAGCGCTATCTTGTCCCTTTCGGGTAAACGCGTATTTCTCTTCGATTTCCATTACCCGGGCAAGGAATCTGTTCAATTCGTCAGGCGTTGGCTCTGCTTCCATCGAAACCCCCTTTAATTATCTATTTCGTTGACGGTACCGGCTGTAACTCTGGGTTGCCTCCAACGAGTCACTAGCTAACCGAATTTCGATGTTTCCGCCAAGAAAATAAACATTTACGGGCCGCCATTGGGGCGCACGAGGTTAAACGGCTAACTTGCACTTCCGCTTTCCATCCGCTTGGTTTTGCGCTTATGTCGCTAAGGGGCCAAATCCGAATGCCTAATTGTTCTAAAAATCGAGAAATTTTCGCCTAATGGTTATGATGCAAACGTCCGCTTAAGTGGAACCAGACGCCTAATGGTTATGATGCCGAGCCGCTCGGATCCGAAGGTCTTTGTTCATTCATCGAAGAGCAGGTTACTGATAATCAAGGTCAAGCCGCACTCGAAGCGCTGTGAGATCAGCTCGAACAAATGGTCGTCACTGATCTTGGAACCGGCACAAAGCCTGCGGCTCTTTAACTTAACTGGCAGCCGCTGGGCGCCGATATAGCCTTCGTCTTAAAGACATCAAGTCCGCGGGCGAGCGCATCCAACCATGCCCCGCGTTTGGCGTCACTCGGATGCCGGGCCTTCATCAGATCCAACTCGGCATATAGCCGGTCCAGTAGGGCCACGGCCTGGGTCAGGTGGGCGCACGCGGTAGCTTCATCATTGGCCATGGCGTCAGCCACGGCGCCTTGTTCCGCTATGTATTGCCGGATTACTTCGACGAAAGCCGTGAATTCCGCCTTTTCTTCGGGCGTACCACCGAATGTTCGCTCCGCCGCATCAGGCGCACACGCCTTACGGACCAGGTCCGGCACGCCTTGCATCGCATCAGCGATGACATCCTGCCCCGCTTCGATCCGCTGCGTGTCTTTGCCTTCAGCTTCGATGCGGTCCGCCAGCTTCGCGAAGGCTTTCGCGGCCGCGTCAGCATGGCCGTCGGCCGTTTTCGCGATGGTACAGGCTAGGTCGGCATCGATAAGGATCAGGAAGTTGGCGTCGTTACTGGCCATGACCATGGGCAGCAGATGTAGACGAGCGACAGCCTCGAACTCGCGTATATCGGCTTCGGTCCATTCCTTTTTGGATACCACGCCCCGTCGCGCAGGCGCCTCCCCGCCACGCGCGGCACTGTCAGGCAGATCTGCGACCGAGTAGATAGCGACCGAGCATAGAGCGGCTAACAAATATTTCATGCCGTCCTCCCTCTACACGGCGCTCAATACTGCTACAGCGATACGCAACAGCGTGGTCACCGCGTTACCCTCAAGCCGCTTCGGCTCAACCGTTAATCTGTCGGCGATCGCAAGCAGCGCCTCGTCGCCGCCTGCCTTAGTCAGTGGTGAATATGCTGGTCGACGACGATAGTCGAACGGGCACCCGTTTGAGCATCCGTCCTGTGCAGCTTGAATGGCTTAGCCTTGAAAGGCCCCTGCATCAGGTCCACCAGCATAGTTTGCATAAGATGGTTTTGCTCAGAGGCAAAAGGCGAAAAAAGCTCGACCAGCCATGCATTGCTACCCGACTTCCAGTCTTCAGGATCCAGCTTTTCGCCTTTTTCCAGCTTTTGCTCAGCATCGTCCGAAAGAAATCCCCACAAGGCAAATCCCAGAGGCAGTTCTTCGAGGCCATGACGCGTGAACCCGATTTTGGCGAATTCGGATTCCGGGACGCCTTCAAAAGCATCGGACTTGCCGAACCGGAAAACCCGCGCCTGCCCTACCGCGAGGGCCGGCATGACAGTGGCCTCCAGCACCTTGAACGGTAACTCCTTATGCAGCGGCGACTGGGTGAATAGCCAGGTAATCTGTCCCAGCGCCTCTGCAATGGTCTTAGGGCCGCCGTCCGGCGTTTCAACGTTTTCTGACATTGTCCACTATACGCTAAGAGTTGCTGGCTTCAGCGGCAGCGCTGTCAGAACGGATGCCGTCTGCACTGCCCCAAGGCCAGTATTGAACACACCTTCCGAGCCGGTATTCGGTGCGAAGGCGGCCATGGCCTCGACCATCTTCAGGCGGTACCTCTGCTCCACACCCAGGCCGCGGTCAAGGGCGGATCTTGCCTGAGTGACAGCAAGCTCCAGATCCGAGACCGTTACATCCGGCGACTGAACCTCACTGTCGTCAACCTTGTGCGGGTCGGGCAACTTGGGCCGGCTTAGGCGGGACGGTGACGAGGCCTGGGGCCGCTCGTCGAAATCCGCCAGGCTATCGCGCATAGTCTGGGCGATCGACGGCTTACGAGTCTGCGGCTTGGCCGTCGCATCCGGCTTGGTGTTCGACTGGCGATCAGCCGACCTGATGCTTTCCAGGGCATCGGTAAGATCGGACGAAAGCGTGGCACTACGGCTGGACTTTGCAATCGGCTCTTCCTGGTCACGCCGCTTATCGCCCCGATATTCAGGCGACAGCGCCGTGACTGGCTCAGCGGCTTCGTAGGTTAGCATCAGATCGCCGGCCTGCAGAGTATCGCCATTTTCCAAGGTGATCGTGGTAACAGCGGTAACGCGATTACCTCCCACGTCTTCATTGCCCGTCAACTGCCGCTCCAGGCTTATGGACCTGAGGCCCAGCATATCGAGCGTTTTCAGCTCGCTTGCCTGGCTCACGCCGTCCTGATTGGCGTCCTGCCAGACCTGGAATTCACCCCAGCGGGCGTCGTCGCGATCGAGCGAACCATCGAGGTCTGTATCAAACGCCACCAGGCCTTCGAGGTCAGATTGTGCAGATGCCAGATCATCCAGGAAGCTGATTTCGTTGCCGCTCTCGATCGCACCATTGCGGTTGCGATCCAGCACCAACAGACCGTCGCCTGCGCCAACCCAGCTTGTTCGATCCCTAAAGTGATCTCCATTCATGTCGAACATAATCGGCGAATTCTGCAGCGACACCAGATCGAAACCGTCGCCGCCCAAATCGATAATCACCGGCGCCTGCCGACGGGACATAGTCCACTGCCCCGAGCCATTGCCGACAAAGTCGAATATACTCTTATTTTGGCCTTGGTCGGTAACATAGAAGGTAGCATCGTAATTCCAAGAGTTCGAACCTTGGGGATGCTCCGCGCCCCAGACGGGGTCCTCCCAGTACACGTATTCGTAATACATCATCGTAACATTTGCGCCGTCAACGATGATCCCAGCGCCCGAATTTCTCGGTGTCACCGAGATTGATAGAGGCATGCCGCCATAATAGGAGCTAAAACTTAGTTTATAAAAATCTTGGTCATAGTACGTAATGCCGGTTCCTGGATAAGTTGCTACTGGATCTGGGGCTTCTAGTGCAACGTTAACAGTCGGACTATCATCAATATTATCCACGATTATTTTGTGGGTGGTCGTAGACTCAGCGCCATCCGCGTCACGGTTGATAATCCTGAGGTCGTACGACGAACGGCTCTCATAGTTGAGCCCAAACTGCGCATGGATGCGACCGTCCGAACTCACCGAGAAGCCAAGGGCGGCGTCATCCGGGTGCAACTGATATGTGACAGCCTTTCCTTCGGGATCGTTCGCTCCCGTCAATTGCCCGACATAGACCGGAGATGTGAGGTTGCCTTCATTGACGTGGAATTCCCGCGCAGGCTGAACTGGCGCTTCGTTGACATTGGTCAGGGCGATGCTGAAGGCTTCGCTGTAGGTGTACTGACCGTCGCTGACCTGCACCGTCACGGGGAACGATGTCTGGCCACCTTCATAGTTCAGCACCGCATTCGTCTTGATCTGGCCGGTATTGTCGATCGTGAACAGGTTGCCGGGATTGCTCGTCAGGCTGTAGGTAAAGGTCCCTGAACCGTCAGGGTCGACAACCGTAACCTTGCCGGCATTCGTCCCAACAGCCGCATTCTCCGCCACCGTAAGGGTCGCCGCAACCGTAAGGTCCGTCGGCGCTTCGTTGACATTGGTCAGGGCGATGCTGAAGGCTTCGCTGTAGGTGAACTGGCCGTCGCTGACCTGCACCGTCACGGGGAACGA
>CBFGPQ010000048.1:0-21405 GCA_965650705.1 uncultured Asticcacaulis sp.
GGGATCAGCTCGTCCTCGCTCATCCAGATCAGGTGCGCCTGGAACTGGTCGGAGACTTCGGGGCGGACCTCGGGCGGGACCAGCACGTCACCGCGCGAAATGTCGATTTCATCTTCCAGCGTCAAGGTCACAGCCTGGCCAGCGACGGCGCGCGGCAGATCGCCGTCATAGGTCGAGATGGACTTGACCTTGGAGGTCTTGCCGGAACTGGCGACCAGGATCGGATCGCCTGGTTTGACCGTGCCGGACGCGATGGTACCTGAAAAGCCGCGGAAGTTGAGGTCGGGACGGTTGACCCACTGTACCGGCAAGCGGAAGGGGCGAGTCGTCAGGTCGCGCGAAATATCGACCGTTTCGAGATGCTCAACCAGGGTCGGCCCCTGGTACCAGTCGAGTTTGTCGCTGCGTTCCAGGACGTTGTCGCCATAGCGCGCTGACAGCGGAATGGCTTGCAGGGTCTCGAAGCCGAAGCCGGAGGCGAAGGCATTGTATTCTGTGACAATACGGTCGAAAACGCCCTGCGAATAGTCCATCAGGTCGATCTTGTTGACCGCCAGAACGACATGCTTGATACCCAGTAGCGACACGATGAACGAGTGCCGGCGCGTCTGAGTGAGGATGCCCTTGCGCGCATCGACCAGAATGACGGCCAGGTCTGAGTTCGACGCGCCGGTCGCCATGTTGCGTGTGTACTGCTCGTGGCCCGGCGTGTCGGCGACGATGAACTTGCGCTTTTCGGTTGTGAAGAAGCGATAGGCGACATCGATCGTGATGCCTTGCTCGCGCTCTGCCTGGAGCCCATCGACCAGCAGCGCCAGGTCGATGTCCTCGCCCACCGTGCCGAACTTCTTGGAGTCTTTTTCGATGCCAGCGAGCTGGTCTTCGAAGATCAGCTTGGTGTCATAAAGCAGCCGCCCGATCAGAGTCGACTTGCCGTCATCGACGCTGCCGCAAGTCAAAAAGCGCAGCATCGACTTCTTTTCGTGGCTGGCCAGGTAGTCGATCAGGGCGCGGGTATCCAGGCGCGTATCTACAATTGCGTTCATTTTTAGAAGTAACCTTCGCGCTTCTTCTTTTCCATCGAGCCGGCCTCATCGTGGTCGATCAGGCGGCCCGAGCGTTCGGAGGTCCGCGTCGTCAGCATTTCCGCGACGATCTCTTCTAGGGTGTCAGCCTCGGATTCGACGGCGGCGGTCAAGGGGTAGCAGCCGAGTGTCCGGAAACGCACTGACTTCATTTCGGGCGTTTCACCGGGCTGCAGCGGCAGGCGGTCGTCATCGACCATGATCAACTGGCCGCCGCGCTTTACGACCGGACGCTTCTTGGCGAAGTAAAGCGGCACGATAGGAATGTTTTCCATCAGAATATATTGCCAGATGTCGAGCTCTGTCCAGTTCGACAGCGGGAAGACGCGGATAGATTCGCCGGGCTTCACACGGGCATTATAAAGGTTCCACAGTTCCGGCCGCTGGTTCTTTGGGTCCCAGCCGTGATTCTGCGTGCGGAAGGAGAAGATGCGTTCCTTGGCGCGCGACTTTTCCTCGTCGCGGCGCGCCCCACCGAAGGCGGCGTCGAAGCCGTGCTCGGTGAGCGCCTGCTTGAGTGCATCGGTCTTCATGATGTTGGTGTAGGTGTTCGAGCCGTGGTCGAACGGATTGACATTGTCGCGCAAACCGTCCGGATTGGTGTGTTTGAGCAGGGTCAGTCCCAGGTTCTTGACGGTATTGTCGCGGAACTGGATCATCTCGCGAAACTTCCACGTCGTATCGACGTGCAGCAGCGGGAAAGGCGGCTTGGACGGGTGAAAGGCCTTCATCGCCAGGTGCAGCATGACCGACGAGTCTTTGCCGATCGAATAGAGCATGACCGGGTTTTTGAATTCGGCGGCCACTTCACGCATGATGAAGATGGCTTCGGCTTCGAGCCTTTTGAGGTGAGTAAGCTGTTCAGCGGACACGGTAAGACCTTTGGGAAATCTGAAGGCTATGTAGTCACGCCGTCCGCAGGGAGCAAACTACAAAATCTCAAGTCAGAGATGAGAGTCGTTAAGTCCGTGTGCGAAGACCTACGCCTTTACGGCCAGTATCAGCCTGTCGGGGCCCAGAAGTTCCATTACGGACGTATGGTCTTTTTCGGAGAAGGCAAAGCAGCCCTGGCTGCGGCCGATTGCTCCGGCACGCGCCATCTGATCGCTGACATACCACGCCTTGTGAATGACGATGGCGCGGTCATAGGCATTGGAATTGTCGGCATCCAGCCCAAGCAGACGGCGCGAATAGCCGTGTTTGCCCGAATAGGTATCCGCTGTCAAATAGGCGCCCTGAGACGTCGCTTCCGAACCTGGTGCATTGGAGAATGTCTTGAGCCACCCGGTATGAGCGGGGTCCGACCCCTTGCCGTGCGCCACCAGATAGCTGTGTGCCTTGCCGGTTTGCAGGTCGATCAGGTGAAACCGCGGTTTTGAGGAATGAGCGGAAAAGTCGGCTATGGCGATCCGGTCGAGATTGCGGATCCGGGTCTTGTGACGGGAAATGGCCTGTTTCGCCATGGCCAGGAGATGTGGGGGGACAGCCGTGTTGGCGGCCTCGGCGGCATTAGCCTGGATAAGGCTCGCAACGGCCACGCCGGGAGTGGCTCCAATCAACTGGCGTCTGTTCAGCATAGGTACTCCACGGATACTGACAGGCTATATCCGTGAAGAAGATGGCATTATGACGGCGCTTTTACGCTGTCCTTATTTTTGCGACGGCCGCAAATATGCCGTCGATTACCCAAATAAAGGCCTCGACAACGGCATCCAGCCAGTTCCTGTTCTTGAGCCGGGTCTGAGTGACGCTGGTTTGGCTTGCGACAAGATTGTTCGACGGAATCCTGGCAGTCGCAACCTGATACCGTCATGACCTGGACCATCAATATTTCAATGGTCTTGCGGGTGGATCGCGGGGTCTCCAAAAGCCACGAAATGCGGATTGGCGAAGTCGCTATCATTCCCCTGGTTCCGTTTGCCGTAACGCAGAGGTGCACCGTCCAGCGTCTCGACGCGGCCGCCGGCGGCGCGCAGGATGGCGTCGCCAGCGGCGATGTCCCACTCCATGGTGCGGCCCATGCGCGGATAAAGGTCGGCTTTGCCTTCGGCCAGTAGGCACAGCTTGAGAGACGAGCCAGCTGCGACGAAGTCCTTGACAGTGAAGGCTTTCAGGTAAGTCTGGGTTTCCTCGCCGCCGTGCGAGCGCGAGCCTACGGCCGACAAGCCTTCGGCGGGGGCCGGGCGTACGCGGATAGGCCGTCCCTCCCCAAATCGGCCATCGGTCACATCCGCCATGTACGCGCCTTCGCCGCGGGCGCCCCAATAGATCTTGCCAAGCGCAGGGGCATAGACGGCGCCGCGCACCGGCTCACCGTTTTCGATCAGGGCGATATTGACTGTAAATTCTCCATTTCTGGAAATGAACTCCTTGGTGCCATCAAGCGGGTCGACCAGGAAGAAGCGCGTGGTCGTGGCCGGCACCCGGCCGGCGGCGGCCTCTTCCTCTGCGACAATGGGGATGTCCGGCGCAAGACGTTTCAGGTTTTCCAGAATAATGGCCTCGGCGCGTTGATCGGCTTCGGTAACAGGGGAGGTGTCGGACTTGTCCGTCACGGCAAAATCGGTCGCGTAGATGCGCAGGATCTCAGCACCGGCGGCCAGCATGATGGGATTCAGATCCATGAGTCTCTCCGTGAAATTGGCACATGCTCTAAGCAGGTCGGACCGGCATGGCAAGCCTTGCCATGGCCGCCAATTCGGGCAAGTATCCTTTGAGACTTGTTAGGGGCTGTCATGTTACGTAAGTTTTTGTTCACCGCTGCGATCACCCTGGTGGGGTCGCCGGTCCACGCCAGTCCATCCGAAGCCGCAAAGGCATTGGTCGCGGAAAAGACGATCCCCGAACTGCAAGCCGCTATGTCGCAGGGTGACTTTTCGGCCGAAGATCTGACGCGCGCCGCGCTCGCCCGCATCAAGGCTCTGGACGGCAAGCTGCATTCAGTCATCGCCATCAATCCGGATGCCATTGCTCAGGCGAGGGCCGCCGACGCGTCGCGCAAGGCCGGGAGGGCGTCGGTGCCGATGGCAGGCATCCCGGTACTGGTCAAGGACAATGTCGAAACGAAGGACCCGATGGCGACCACAGCCGGTTCATTGGCGCTGAAAGACAATCTAACCGGCCGCGATTCTCCGTCCGTGGCCAGCTTGCGGGCGGGCGGCGCGGTCATTCTCGGCAAGACCAACCTGTCGGAATGGGCAAATATCCGCTCGACCCACTCAATGAGCGGCTGGAGCGCCGTCGGCGGGCTGGTGGCCAATCCCTACGACCTGACGCGCACGGCGTGCGGTTCTTCGAGTGGTTCCGGCGCATCAATTTCCGCCAGTTTTGCACCCGTCGCCATCGGGACGGAAACAGACGGGTCCGTAACCTGTCCATCGGCGATGAACGGCCTGGCCGGCCTCAAGCCGACAGTGGGGCTTGTGTCTCGCACCCACGTGGTGCCGATCAGCAATACGCAGGACACGCCAGGTCCGATGGGCCGGTCGATAACCGACATCGCGGCGCTGCTGACCGTCATGGCGGGCAGCGATCCCGCCGACAAGGCCACAGCCGAGGCCGACGCGAAAAAAACGGATTATGTGGCGGTGCTGAAGGACGCCTCGCTTAAGGGGGTCCGCATAGGCGTCCTTCGCGACAAGCTGGGCGGTGAGCCGAAGACCGTGGCCGTGTTCGAAGCGGCGCTGAAGTCGCTGGAAGCCGCAGGCGCCGTGCTGGTAAACATAAAGGATTCATCGACACCGGGGCTGGATGACGCCGAGTTCGCCGTGCTCACCTATGAGCTGAAGGCGAACCTAAATGCCTATCTGGCCACGACTCCGTCGGAGGTAAAAACGCGTACCCTGGCCGATGTCATCGCCTTCAATGCAGCTTACGCCAGCGAGGAAATGCCATATTTCCGCCAGGAAATCTTTGAGATGGCCGAGGCAAAAAGGGGGCTGGACGATCCCGAATATATCGCCGCGCTTGCCAGGTCGCAGGCCATATCCACCACGCGCCTGGACGGGCTCTTTAAGGACCACGATGTGAGATTCCTCGTCGCCCCGACTTATGCCGTCGCGTGGAAGTCGGATGCCATCTATGGCGACGTCTATAATGGTCCGTTCGCGACGCAACTGCCCGCCACTTCCGGCTATCCGCATTTGACCGTACCTATGGGCTTCGTTCAGGGCATGCCAGTCGGCCTGTCCTTCATGGGCGCGAAGTGGAGCGACGCGGACCTGCTTAAGGCCGGTTATGTCTTCGAACAGGCCACAAAGGCGCGCAAGGCGCCAGAGTTGAAATAATGCGCCGCGTTCAGAGCGTCAGCGTCGACAGTTCGTCGATGGCGCAGATGATGTGATAGAGCGAGCTGGCGGGCGCCGGCTCGATCTCGAAGCTGCCATCTTCCTTCATGCGGTCGCGGTAAAGGCCCTCGATCTCCGTCGAGAGGTAAAGCCTAAGGCCGGCGGCGGCTTCGACAGCCTTGGCAATGGCGGCCTGGCGGTCGGAAGGCGTCTTGGCGGCATCGGCCAGCTTGACATAGGCTTTCATGCGCTCGGTCTGGGCCCACAAACGCGCCTTGCCATCCTTGACGGAGAAGTCGTCCCATAGCTCATAGATGGTAACATTGCGCTTGTCGTCGGTGCCGGGACCTTCGGCAATATCGATCAGGCGTTTTGCGATATCGATATAGGATGCGTCGCCCGACATGCGTGCCCAGCGCAGGAAGAGCCACGCCCATTCGAACTGGTGGCCGGGCTCGATAATGCGGCCGGCTTCACCCGGTATGGCGTTCCAGTCGCCATCGAAAAATTCACGCAGCGCGCCCGTGTCCGGATGAAGGAACTTCTCGACGCACAACTTTGCGATCTGGCCCGCGATGGCGCGCCAGGTGTCGTCGCCTCCCGCTTCCAGCCATGCCAGGCAGGCCTCGAACATGTGCATGTGCGGATTGGCCTTGAGGGGCAGGGTGCGCGGGTTGGATTCCTCAAAGCCGCGCACCGGATGCGAATAGTCGCGCACGATCGTATCGCGGATAAAGGTGCCGGCCTCTTCCAGCGTCTTGTCGTTCGGCCGTACCTTGTAAGCCGAGGCATAGGCCAGCATGGCAAAGGCGTGGTCGTAAAAATCGAATTCGCCGCGCACGACAGCGGCCTGCGGGGTCAGGACGGCGTAGAGCAAACCCGTTTCAGGGTTGCGCGCAGGGCCGGACAGCCATCTCAGGCCCTGGTCTATGACGGCGTCCGTTTCACCCTGATAACCCATGGTCTTGGCCAGGGCATAGGAATAAACTTGGCGTGCCGCGACGCGGGTGCGGCGGTCGATATCGTGGGGCGCGCCGTCCAGGTTCAGCTTCTCGAAAAAGCCGCCCTTTTGCAGGTCGCCACCGACCGTCCACCAGATCGGCAGGGACTTGTCGAACAGCCAGGCGCGCAGTTCGGCCTGCATAGTTCCCAGTTCGCTTTTCAGGGTGAGTGGAGAGGGACTGTCAGGCATGGTCGGCTCGCACAAAAAAGATGGGGACGAGTACTCGGGACGGAAATAAAAAGTCACTGCGGATTAACCGCTATCCCTTCACCGCTTGAGAATCAAGATATTGCTTCGCGGGTGCAAAATACGTATCACGCCTTTATAAGTTTCGGGGTGCAGCATATAGCCTTTTGGTCTCGCTGCGCTAAATCAAGTAGCAGACCGTTCTCGAAATCTAGGGGGATACCGTCCTAAATGGCTAGCAAAATTCTACCTGTGATCATGTCTGGCGGCTCCGGCACCCGTCTGTGGCCTTTATCCACCCCGCAGGCGCCAAAGCAGTTTCACGCCTTGGCGACTTCCAATACCATGATCCAGGAAACGGCCCTGCGGTTGGCCGGCGCCGATTTTGCGCCGCCTGTGGTTATCTGTGGTACGGGGCATTGCGAGCTTGTGAACGCTCAACTCGGTAGCATTGCGCGCGATCCCCAGCTTGTCGTGCTCGAACCTTTCGCCCGCAATACAGCGGCTGTCGCTGCCATTGCCGCCGTAAGCGGTCAGGCCATCGACCCGGAAGCCCTGGTGCTTTTGCTGCCGGCGGATCACGTTATCACCAAGCCGGACGCATTCGCAGCGGTGATCGCCAAGGCCGCCGATACGGCCCGCGAACGCATTGTTACCTTTGGTATCCGGCCGACCCATCCCGAAACCGGTTTCGGTTATATCGAACACGGAGCTGAATTGTCGGACGGCATTTTCGAAATCCAGGCATTCCTGGAGAAACCGAATCTTGCAACGGCGACACAGTATGTTGCAGGGGGGCGCCACGACTGGAATGCCGGTATATTCCTCTTCTCGCCGAAGGTCATGCTCGAAGAGCTCGCTGCCTTTGCTCCGGAAGTTCTGGAGCAGAGCCGGCAGGCTTATATGGCCGGTGCTCGCGATGGCGTGAGGCTGACCCTGGACGGAGACTATTTCGCCAAGGTTCCGTCGATATCGGTGGACTACGCGGTAATGGAGAAGACGAAGCGGTCTGCCGTTATTCCGTGTGATATAGGTTGGGCCGACGTCGGCGGTTTCGCTGAACTGTGGCGCCTGGGCGAGAAGGATATGGCCGGCAACCACGCCAAGGGCACCTCGATCCTGATCGACGCTGAGAACTGTCTCATTCAGAATCATGACGGTCCGCCTGTGGCCGTGATCGGCATGAAGGATATCATGGTCATATCGACGCCGTCGGGTGTACTGGTCTGTCCGATCGATCGGGCGCAGGACGTCAAAAAGGCCGCGGAGGCCGCAAAGGCGCTGGCGGCTTTATAAACTTGCTTTGCAAATCAAAGCGAAGCGCGTCATTCTTGGGGCTGGCCAAGCCGTCACTATGACGCTACCAATAGGGCATGACGGATACGCCGCGTAATATCGAAACATCGATTCTGCCGCGCCTGGACCCCGAAGAGGCCGGCTATCTGCGCGAGGAACTTGACGACCTGCGTGCCCTGGTCAGCCGTGGCGACCCGCTGACGGTCAGCGGTGGCCTAGTTATGGCCTGGTGGGCCCTGGTCCTGTTGGTCGGCAACCTCGTACACCTCTTCGAAGTCGCTGGGGTCCTGCATACGCACCTGCCGCTACCGGCCACGGAAGTGGTCGTCGGCTATCTCGGCAACCTCGTATTCCTGCTGCGCCGTCACAAACCCGCCCACGAGCGGTCGTGGCGCAGCAGGACTCTGGCGGCCATGTGGTTTATCGGCGGCATTGCCGTCCTGGTGTTTGTTGGTGGTTGCTATATGGCGGGCATATATGATCCGCGTCTGTCCCTGGCCTTCGTGGCCATGTTGTACGCTATTATCATGACCCTGACGGCGTTGATTGCTGCCAAGCCGTGGATGGCGGTGCCGGCCATCGGCTGGGCAGCCGTCGCCTTCGCTGTCTTCTGTTTCAACAGCGAACTCTTTCGTCCCGCGTTATTCGCGGGGGCGTCGCTGTTTCTTATGCTTGTTCCTGGCCTCGTCTTGACGTGGCAGGAGAGGAGAACCGCTGTATGAGTATTTTTGCCGCTGACACACTCCAGGAAGTGATCCATGGCCGGGCGCGCCTGTCCATCCTGGCCTATCTGACAACGGTGGGCCGCGCCGATTTTGTCCGCCTACGCGATGAGATCGCCATTTCCGACGGCAATCTGTCCCAGCACCTGCGTAAGCTGGCTGATGCCGGCTATATAGGGCTGCACAAATCAATTATCGCCAGCCGGACCAAGACGGTGGCGGAATTGACCCCAGCCGGCCGTCAGGCATTTTACGATTACCTGGATAGCCTTCAGTCTTTGCTGGATGCAGTGCCTGCCCGCGAACCGTAGACGTTTAAAATAGTACAACTTCAAGTTCACTTTGTATTGATATGCGACTCGAGCTCGGTTAACTTAGTACCGCTCCGGGACTGAGGGCGATGATTTCATCGCGCTTTCGATCTTCGTTCCGGCGGGTCTCTTGATCTCGCTGGGGCATGGGCAACCGCGCACGTCGTTTTCATTCGCCGCCGGGGGGCGGACAGGAGAGGACGATGATCGTCTCCGGCGGACCTTGGGGGGTCGCCTGGGACTTGCGCGGTGGAGCGCCTTCCTGACAGGCAACCCGTCACACGCCTTTGCGCTAAACTGATTTTTGCCAGCCACTCCCCTAAGCGACACCTGATTCGTTCGCCCACATACTGGGCGACGATCGTGCGCTTTTTGAAGGGGAGACCATTGAAACGCAGAACCTACGCCTTCTTTCGCGATGAGCTAATCACGCTTGCCCCGGCGCTGATAGCCGCTGTCATCGCAATCGCCATTGCACCGTTTCTGCCGCGGGACTTTCTGCTGTTTCTGAGCGTTCTGGCCATACTGGCCATAAGCGCGGCCTTGGCAGCCTACACTCTACCACCTGTCCGCGCTGCGCGCGCCCGCCTTATTGCCGCCCGCCACATTCCGGACGGCCAACTCTGAAAATGTTACCGGGAGTATTTGCCATGAACAAGGTGACCAGCTTCATTACCGGCTTCTGGAATGGTTTCTTTCACGTGACGCCAAAGAAGACAGCCATGCGCGGCGAGCGCAAGATCCGCAACAATCTCGATGACGATCAGGTCGATTCTATGATCGACGAGAGCTTTCCGGCCAGCGATCCGCCCAGCACCTACTGACCTGCGTACTGCTGAATATTCGACGGAATAATCAGCTCATAAGGCACCCAGTCATAAAGCTCTGCATAGTCTTTGCTGACAAACTTCTTGGCGTCGGCAAGGGCTTGCGCCCCCTGTGCGCGGGCGTTTTGCAGGAGCGACAGGGTGAGGTAGCCGCTATTGATGGCGGTAAGGGCGTCCGCCGTACCATCGACCCCTGCGACGTAGATTTCGCCCGGTTTCTTGCCGGCTTTTTTCAGCGCATCGATCGCGCCGAGCGCCATTTCATCATTATTGGCCAGGATGGCACTGATGGGCTTTCCGCCCTGCAGCCACTGAGCGACGAGCGTCTCGCCCTGCGCCCGTTCCCAGTTGCCGGTGGCTTCTTCAACCAGTGTGATATTGGGTTTGCCGGCCAGGATCTCCTTGACGCCCTGGGTGCGCTCAACGGCGGCCGGGTGACCATCCTCGCCGCGGAGAATCACGACGTTGCCGGCATTGCCGATCTTATCGGCGATCAGCCGCATCTGCAGTCTTCCTGCGACCAGGTCATTGGACGATACGATGGCCACTTTGCCGGTAAAGCGATCGATCGGCGGGCGGCGGTTGAGATAGATCAGGGGCGTGCTGGCCTTCGAAGTGAGGTCCATGACGCTTTTGGCCGAGCCGGTATTGACGGTCAGGATAATGACGGCGTCGACCTTGTCGGCGATGGCCTCCTTTACCTGTCTGACTTGCGTTGCTTCGTCGTTTTTCGCGTCGCCAACGATCAGCTCGACGTCAGGATCTTTGGCGGCTTCAGCCTCAATCGAGTTCTTGAGGATGCCGATGAACTTGTCATTGGTCTTGGCCATCGACAGGAAGATGCGCGTCTTGGCGAAAGCCGGAGTGACGGCCAGTGCGCCGATCAGCAGTGCGATAAAAAGTGCGATTGTCTTCATCACTTAGTCCTTAAGCTGCGCGGACGCGGTCGAGGAAGCGGTTGACCTCGCCCTTTAGCCGGTCCGATTGCTGGGACAGGGCCCGGGCGGCATCCAGGACGCGGACAGCGCCCTGGCTTGATTCCTGCGCCGCCTGGGTGACGCCGATGATGCTGCCGGTCACCTCTGCCGTGGTACGAGACACTTCATGGATGTTGCGCGAAATTTCCTGGGTCGTGCGTTCCTGCTCGGTCACCGCCTGGGTGATGGACAATGCGATACCGCTGACCTCCGCGATCGTCTGTTCGATGCCGCTGATCTCGCCGACGGCCTGGCCGGTTGATGCCTGCATCTTTTCGATCGAGACGCCGATAGTATTGGTCGATTGGGCCGTCTGGTTGGCAAGACCTTTGACCTCCGAAGCCACGACCGCGAAGCCCTTGCCGGCTTCGCCCGCGCGCGCCGCTTCGATCGTGGCGTTGAGCGCCAGAAGGTTGGTCTGTGAGGCAATGGCGTTGATCAGGCCCACGACCGATTCGACCTGAGCGGCATCGTCACGCAGGGCGTCCATGGCGCGGCGGGTGCGTTCCGCCTGTTCGACCGCCAGACCACTGATTTCACTGGAGCGCGACACCTGGGAGCCGACCTGGCGGGCTGAGGCGGACAGTTCCTCGATGGCCGCGGCGACCGAGCGGACATTGTCGGCGGCCGATCTCGCCCCGGTTTCGACGGCCACGGATTGCGCTTCGGTTTCCTCAGCGGCGGCCGACAGGGTGGCCGCGGAATCCTGAAGGTCAGCGGCCGATTTGGAAACGGCCTCGATGATGCTGCCGATGGCCGTCTCGAAATCCTTGGCCAGCTGGGTCAGCTCTGCCTGGCGCTGGCGTTCCATGTCCTTTTCCAGCGCTGCCTGGTTGGCGCGCAGGCGCTCGCCTTCGCGCAGCTTGTCCTTGAAGACGTTAAGCGCACCGGCCATGCCGCCGATCTCGTCCCGGCGAGACGTGTCGGGCACAGTGACGTCGGTTTCTTGCTGTGCCAGGCGCAACATGACATGGGTCATGCGGCCGATTGGGCGCGAGATGCTGGCGGTCAAAAGCGCGCCGACCAGGACGCAGAACAGGGTAAGCGAGCCCAAGGCTATGACGATCCACATGCGCGCCGAGGCATTGACGGCGGCAGCGGCCTCAGCGGCGGCGCGCGCCTTGGTCTCGCGGAACTTCTGCACCTTGCGCACGGCATCGAAGAAGGCCACGCGTTCGTGGTTCAGGTCGTTGGTCAGGACCTGTCCGGCCATATCGGAAAGACCGGCGCGATCAAGCGATGTCACCTCTTCCTGAACGGCCAGGAAATGCTGCCAGGCCTGACGCAGCGAAGCGGCCATAACGGCCTCTTCATCGCCTGAGACCATTGCGCTGTACTCGCTCCACAGTTTTGAGAATTCACGGCGGGTTGCGGCGCCTTCCTGGCTGAATTCGTCGCGCTTGGCCGCATCCGGTGCATGGTGCTCAAGGAAGGAGATGACCGAGAGGGTCTGGCTGGTGCGCGCCAGGTCACCGAGCGTTGATACCGCCGCGATCTCGCTTTCCAGCTTGCGGCCGATGGCGGAGACCTCGTTCAGCTTGAGGATAGAGAAGCCGCCGGTCGCGACCGACAGCACCATCAACAGGCCGAATGCCAGGGCGAATTTACCGCGGATCGACTGAGTAAGCGCGCGAATCATTGATATCTCCCTGCGTCGCCTGGCTTTCTGCGGGCACTGTGCGAACGTCCGTCAGTAAAATTTTCAATGAATAAAATGAGGTTAACAGATGCCGCAGTTTCGCAGGGCGTGTGCATTTTCTGCTAGCGCTATCTCAGGACGACATCAAATCTGATGATACGAAGAGATAGCTTCGGTTTTATCGCGATATTGAAGGCAAAATTGCTGCGCATTTCGGCATACCCGTTTTATCACACAAATCACGCCTGACAGCCGAAAGGGCTGGACCCGGAACCAAAGTCCGGTCATGGTGCGCTAACAAAAAATAGCCGTACAATAACTTATGGGGACAAGACATGACGACGGAAGACGTTCACCGGCGCATCTATGAAAATCCGAAATTTCAGGCCCTGGTCAAGCGGCGCAGCCGCTTTGCCTGGACGCTGTCGATCATCATGCTGCTGGCCTATTACGGCTTTATCACATTGATTGGTTTCGATCCCAAGCTCCTGGGCCAGCCCATTCAGCCGGGCATGGTCATTACCTGGGGTATTCCGGCCGGTCTCGGCCTGATCTTCCTGTCCTTTATCCTCACAGGCATCTACGTCTGGAAAGCCAACGGCGCCTATGACCGTGCCGTGCGCGAAATCCTGGCGGAGGCCGGTCAATGAAGACGTCGCGTATCGTTCTGGCCGCAGGCGTCGTCTTTGCGCTGCCGGCCATGGCTATTGCCGATTCCATCAATGGCGAAGTGCAGAAGCAGGGCATCAACTACATCGCCATCGGCATGTTCCTGGCCTTTGTCCTCCTGACGCTGGGCATCACGCGGTGGGCCTCCAAGCGTTCGGCCTCGACCAAGGACTATTACACTGCCGGAGGCAAGATCACCGGCTTCCAGAACGGTCTTGCGATCGCCGGCGACTATATGTCGGCGGCGTCCTTCCTCGGCATCTCGGCGCAGGTCTTCACCTCGGGCTTCGACGGCCTGATCTATTCGATCGGCTTCCTGGTCGGCTGGCCAATCATCCTGTTCCTGATGGCCGAACGCCTGCGGAACCTTGGTAAGTACACTTTTTCGGACGTCGCATCCTATCGCCTGGGCCAGAAGCCGATCCGCTTCCTGTCGGCCTTGTCGTCGCTGACGGTCGTGGCCTTCTACCTGATTGCCCAGATGGTGGGTGCGGGCAAACTGATCCAGCTCCTGTTCGGTCTGGATTACCTGATCGCGGTTGTGCTGGTCGGTATCCTTATGGTTGCCTATGTGCTGTTCGGCGGCATGCTGGCGACGACCTGGGTGCAGATCATCAAGGCCGTCATGCTGCTGTCCGGCGCCACTTTCATGGCCGTCATGGTCATGAAATCGGTCAATTTCGACTTCAGCCAGTTGTTCCAAAAGGCTGTCGAGGTCCATCCCAAGGCTGGTGCGATCATGGCGCCCGGCGTCCTGATCTCCGATCCCGTTTCGGCTATTTCGCTTGGCCTGGCGCTGATGTTCGGTACGGCGGGTCTGCCACATATTCTGATGCGTTTCTTCACCGTCAGCGACGCCAAGGAAGCACGTAAGTCGGTCTTCTACGCCACGGGTTTTATCGGCTATTTCTACATTCTGACCTTCGTTATCGGCTTCGGCGCCATTCTGCTCGTAGGCACCAATCCGGCGTTCAAGGACGCGACAGGCGCATTGCTGGGCGGGTCCAACATGGCGGCGGTCCACCTGGCCAAGGCCGTAGGGGGTGACATCTTCCTTGGTTTTATTTCGGCGGTGGCCTTCGCGACCATCCTGGCTGTGGTGGCCGGGCTGGCGTTAGCTGGTGCGTCGGCGGTGGCGCTTGATCTCTATACCCACGTCATCCGTGGCGGCAATGTCGACGAGAAATCGCAGATGGCGGTCTCACGTGTGGCCGTCGTCGTTCTGGGTATCGTGGCCATTGTGCTGGGTGTCGTCTTCGAACAGCAGAACATCGCCTTCATGGTCGGCCTGGCCTTCTCCGTGGCGGCGGCGACCAACTTCCCCATCCTGTTCCTCAGCATGTACTGGTCCAAGCTGACGACGCGCGGGGCGGTTCTGGGCGGCGCCTTGGGTCTGATTACGGCCCTGACACTCACCGTGCTCAGCCCGACCGTCTGGGTCGATGTCCTGCACCATGAGGTTGCTATATTCCCATACAAATACCCGGCCCTGTTCGCCATGGTCGCGGCCTTTGCCGGAATCTGGCTGTTCTCGGTCACGGACAACTCCGCCGGCGCCAAGGCCGAGCGCGAAAAGTTCTTCGCGCAGTTCGTCCGCTCGCAGACGGGGCTTGGCGCCTCGGGTGCGGTCGATCATTAAAGGAACCTGTCCTCAAACAAAAAGGCGCCTGCATATCGCGGGCGCCTTTTTTATTTTTGCTCGGATCTTGTCGATTACTTCAACGTCTGAATGTAGGCGACGATATCGGCGCGACGCTTGGCGTCCTTAACGCCGGCAAACGGCATCTTGTTGCCTGGCACCGTCTTCTTGGGGTCGGTCAGGAAGGCGTCGAGCTTTTCCGGTGTCCACTTGCCGGCCGCTTTCATGGCATCGGAATATTTGAAGCCGGGCGCTGAACCGGCGGCCTTGCCGGCAATGCCGAACAGCGAGGGGCCTACACCATTCTTGTTGGCGACGACGGCATGGCAGGCGGCACATGCGGCATAGGCCTTCTTGCCGGCGACGGCATCGCCGGCGGGATTCGCCAGGGCCGGCTGCGCCAGGGTCAGGGTCGTCGCTGCGGCTGCCGCCAGAAGAATCCGTGTCACTGTGGTCATGTCTATATCTCACACAAAAGCTGGTGGGTAATGAGTACCGAAGCCGATGATCAGCGTCAATGGTGACGCATTTAGGGCATGCTTTAACGACATCGAACTTGGTCGACGCCTGACGACCGCAGCCCTAGCGGCTGCGTTCACGCAGCCACTGACGGTACCATCTGGCAGCGTCCTCCGGATCACCGCAGTGGCCTTCAACGGCCTGGCGGCGGCGCATCATGCCGCACTGGCGGTAGGTGACCGCGATAGCGCCCGAGGTAATGGCGTCCCGGCGGCGGGGCAGGGGAATGTCGTAGTGGTCATCCTGGTACCATTCGCGCCGCATGCCGATGCGCCGGGCGAAGGCGTGTAGTTCCTCAGGCGTATCGGCGATCAGGTGCGACATCTGCATGCCGCGGAACTCTCCGATGGCATAGCGGTACATATCGTCGACATAGACCGCCATCAGATGTCGGTTGTAGTGGCAGGTGCACGCAGGACATAGCCGCGCTTCTGCTTTTGCCTGAGGATGGCGGCGGCCTCGTTTGCGGCCTCGGCTTCGTCGCGGAACCAGTATTCCTTCGATTGTCCCATCGTGCCGATCCGGCCCCAGTGGCGCAGGACGGAGACGTCGCCGAACAGGCCCGGCTGGACCGACAGCTCATAGCCTCGTGCCATATTGCGAGCCTTGTCAATACGATGAAGGATGCTGATCGTCATGGAAAAATCCCGAGTGAATCCAGTATCCTGCAATACCATTTCCGGATTCCCCCGCCAAGAACAAAACGTGATTCCAAGGCAGGGGTCATTTGCCCAGTTCCGCCCGGATCGTCGGGAGGATATTCCTGGCGATGGTGTCGGCACCCTGCGCATTCGGATGGACGCGGTCTCTGAGAAGCAGCGTGTCATTGAGAACCACGTCCTTCATGAAGAAGGGGTAAAGCGTTGCGCCTTGCCGTTTGGCGACACGCGGATAGATGGCATTGAACTGGTCGAAATAGCTGAAGCCGAGACTGGTCGTGTCATACATGCCGGCCAGTATGACAGGAATGCCACGCGTGTTCAGGTCCGAAACGATGGTGTTGAGATTGGCTTCGGTGACCCTTGGGTCGAAACCCATGAACATGTCGTTGGCACCCAGTTGCACGATGGCGAGGTCGGGCTTGCGCTTAAGGCTCGTCAGCACACGGCTGAGCCGGGCCTTGCCGTCGGTCGTCGTATCGCCGGACACACCGGCATTGTGAACGCGCACCTTGTGTCCCTCGGCGCGCAGCCTGGCTTCGAGGCGGACTGGAAAACTTTCCGAGGATTTCAGGCCGTAACCGGCGGTCAGCGAGTCACCGAATGCCAGGATGAGACGTTCGCGCGCCAAAGACCGCTGGGACGCGTCAGCTTCGGCAATCGAGGAGATAAACATGGGTACCAGACACACGAGAAGAAGCAGACCGAAGCGCAAAGAAGATCGCAGGCTGCTTGGGCGAGACAGGATACGCATCCGCCAGAAACTCCGGATAAGGTTAATTGTCCACGGATATGGTAAGGATAGGGCAAGATGTCACCATGGTGGCGATAAGGTATTTTTGCGGCAGGTTTGGCAAAAATATTCGCGTCGTTCGGCGGAAACGCACCCGCGGATGCATCTGGTTTAATATGACACACACACTCATAACCGCCGTCACTCTGGCTGCCCTGATCGCGGCGCCATCCGTACATGCTCACGACTCTGGGAGCCACGACCGCCAATACTGGTTCGGAGCCGATCTGTCCTATGTCAATGAGATGAAGGATTGCGGCGCGCGCTATAGCTACAAAGGCCGCGTCCAGGACGCCTACGGCATATTCGCCCAATCAGGTCACAACCTCGTCCGGGTGCGGATCTGGGTTGATGCCAAGTGGACGCCCTATTCCGACCTCGACGATGTCAGGATAACCATCCGCGAAGCTAAAAAGGCCGGGATGAAGGTGCTGCTCGACTTCCACTATTCGGATGACTGGGCCGACGGCGGTAAGCAGCTGGTACCGGCGGCTTGGGCCAACTTCAATGACGACCAACAGGTCGAAGCGCTCTACAAATATACGGTCGATACGGTCGACGCGCTGCAGGCCGATGGGTTGATGCCTGACATGATCCAGGTCGGCAACGAGACCAATGGCGAGATCCTGCGGCCGAAGCCGGAGGAGAACGCGCCGATCAACTGGACGCGCAATGCGCGCCTGTTCAACGCCGGCATAAAGGGCGTGCACGACGCCAGCACCGACAGTTCCGTAAAGCCGGAAATCATGTTGCACGTCGCCCAGCCCGAAAATGTCGAGCCATGGTTCGAGGCTGCCACCAAGGCCGGTGTGACGGGCTACGACATTATCGGGCTCAGCTATTACAGCAAATGGTCAAAGATGGATTTTGCCGGATTATCGGAAACGATCCGCCGCATCCATCACCGCTTTGGCAAACAGGTGATCGTCGTCGAGACAGGTCACGCCTTCACCGACGAATGGGCTGACAATGCCCGTAACCTGTTGGGCTCGGATTCGGCTTTGAAGGCCTATCCTGTGACCCCCGAAGGCCAGGCGAAGTACATGCGCGACATCATGCAGCTGACGCTGGACAATGGCGGGGTTGGCGTCGTCTATTGGGAGCCGGCATGGGTATCGACCAAGTGCAAGACGCGCTGGGCGCAAGGATCCGATTGGGAGAACGCCGCCTTCTTCGACTTCAAGGGCAATGCCCTGCCGGCGCTGGAATGGCCCAAGGCGCAATATGTCTGGCCTGTCGAGATGACTTTCAGCGTTCCCGACACAGGCCAGGCGGCGCAATACCTGACCGCGGACTTCACAGGCGGCGTCAACGTGGCCATGGTCAAGTCAGGCAATGCCTTCACCTATAGCGCCTGGCTCAGGCCAGGCTCAGAAGTGATCGTGGGCAGAGCGGACAGCGAAGCCGCCTTGGAAACGGCGGAAGCTCTGACCTTCGTGGTGCCGAAGGCGGCTGCGGTGATCGTGCTGAACAGGTCACAGCCGTCCGACAACTGATATATTGTCATACAATAAGCGTCACGTTTCTTCCAACATATGCTATGACTCGTGCATAAATATGCGGCGGGACACGACAACCTGCTGTTTTCCAGGGAAAGCTTAAGGCAGGGTGGCGGAAATGATCGCGTCGCGCATCGTAGCATCAGGAGGCAGGCCATGACGGCGGCGGAGAATCGCGCCGCGCTGCTGGCTTTTGTCGGTACGCAGATCCTGCCTCATGAGGCGGACCTGCGCCAATGGTTGACCCGGTTGGGCGTAAAGGCGGATGAACGCGATGACATCGTTCAGGAAGTATACTGCCGTCTGCTGCGGATGGAGCGGACCGACCATATTCAGGATGCGCGCGCTTATCTCTTTCGTTCTGCGCGCAATATCGTACTGGAGCAGGTGCGCCGCAACCGCGTCGTGTCGATCATGACGGTGCAGAATCTCGACGATCTCGGCATGGCCGATCATGCGCCCGACCCGGAAAAGGCGACCTCGGCGCGCGCCGAGCTGACGCGCGTGCTCGGTCTGATCGGCGCCTTGCCAGAAAGATGCCGCCAGGTGTTCGAGTTGCGCAAGGTGCACGGCCTGTCGCAGGCAGAAACGGCCAGGCGCCTCGACATCAGCGAAAACGTTGTCGAGAAGGAGACCGCCAAGGGCCTCAGCCTGATTCTGCGCACTCTGGCGGACCAGCCCGTGCTGACCGTCGCCGTTCCGAACACCTCAGCCGGAGTGAGGCATGTCGCGGATTGACGCTGAGGCGGCGGAGTGGGTCGCGCGGAGGGCGGGGACGACCGATCCCGCCACGGAGCAGGCTTTCCAGGCGTGGCACGATGCCGACCGCCGCAATGCCGGCGCCTATCTGCGTGCCGAGGCTGCGTGGATGCTGCTCGATCGCGCGCAGGTCCTGACGCACGGGGTGGGGACTGGCCAGGCAGATATTCTATCCAGCCCGTTGGCGACGGCACCGACCTTGCCGGCGAAAGCGCATCCATCCCGCCGGCGTCTGCTGCTGGGCGGGCTTGCGGCATCCATCCTTGCTGCCTTGGGCGTTGGCTACACAGCGTCCCGCCGTGCAACCTATGAGACGCGGCGCGGGGAGCTGCGCAATGTGCCTTTGAGCGACCGGTCGCTTGCGGCGATCAATACCGACAGCCATGTCGAGGTTGTCATGGGTGAAAGGTCGCGCAAGGTACAACTGGTCAAGGGCGAGGCCTGGTTTGAAGTGGCCAAGAACCCGGACGCGCCCTTTGTCGTCTCTGCCGGTGATGTCCGTGTGCGTGCTATCGGCACCGCATTCAGCGTCCGCCGGCATGCCGATGGCGCCGACGTCCTGGTGACGGAGGGAACAGTCGAAACGTGGAGCGTACGGGATCCAGAAAAGCGCACGCGTCTGTCCGCGGGCAGCCGAGCCTTTGTCGCCGAAGCCGCCCAACCGGTCGCAGTGATTGCGCAGGCGGAAGAGATCGATCGCAGGCTGGCGTGGCGTGAACGGGAGATCATACTGCGGGAGGAAAGCCTCGCGTCTGCTGCAGCCGATTTCAATCGCTATAACGACCAGAAGATCATTATCGCCGATGAATCCCTGCGGGACGTTAAACTCGTCGGCGGCTTTCAAGTCGACCGGCCCGAAGCCTTTGCCCGCGCGGTTCACAGCGCATTCGGCGTGCCGGTCAACATCCGTCATGACCGTATCATAATTGGCACACAGGGCGCATCGTCGTAAATTTGTAGGATAATACCGGCGGAAAAGATTCCCGTTGTTCATCTTGTTATTGAAGGGGCCGGGAAGTGTCCCTCGTTGAACATGTCAAAGACAGGGGAATCCTCATATGAAAGACACGTATAGTGCCGGTTTGCGCGCTGCCCTGATGGGCACCGCCGCCGTCGTTGCGCTTATGGCCGCGCCGGCGATGGCGCAGGAAAAAGCCTTCAATATTCCGGCTCAAGACGCGACAAGCGCGGTGCCGAGTTTCGTGCAGCAATCGGACCTGCAGGTTCTGGCGGCCGCCAGTGAGCTGCGCGGTATCCGTACCAATGCCGTCCAGGGCAATATGACGGCTGATGCGGCACTCGATACGCTAATCAGCGGCACCGGTTTGGCCGTCAAATCACGCGCCGGCAATTCGGTCGTGCTGGCTCGCGCCGCCACGGCCGAAAATGCCGCGACACCGGCTGCTGCCGAAGCACCGGCCGAGTCCGAGGACGTGGTGGTCGTCGGCCTGCGTAAGTCGATGCGCGATGCGCTCGATGTCAAGCGCCGCGAAACCGGCGTCATGGAAGCCATCGCCGCCAAGGATATCGGCGTGCTGCCTGACGTGACCATCGCTGAATCGATCGCGCGCCTGCCGGGCGTCAACACAACCCGCGACCGTGGCAATGACAGTCAGGCCGCCATCCGCGGCATCGGTCCGCGCATGGTGCTGGGCACCGTCAACGGCCGCGAAGTCGCATCAAGCGAACCGGACCGCAATGTCCGCTGGGAAATCTATCCGTCGGAAGTCGTCTCCGGCGTCAGCGTCTATAAGTCATCGCAAGCCAGCCTGATCGCCGGCGGCATTTCCGGGACGGTCGATATCCAGACCGTCCGTCCGCTGGAATACCGTGGGCCGGAACTGGTGGCGCGCGCCGGCGCCGTCTATTACGATGGCGGCACGGCCTTTCCTGATTACGACGGCCTTGGCTATCGCGCCTCGGGCTCATTCGTCAAAAAGCTGACGCCGGAATTCGCTTTTGTCATCGGCGTCACAGCCCAACAGCAGAAGAACGGCTACGAGTCATTCCAGGGCTGGGGCTATAATGACGACAGCATCCGCCCCGCCAATTCGACTGGCCCGATCGTCACCGGCGGCCCAAAGGTGCCGACACCGTGGGGCGCTGCCGCTGAGGCCAAGCTCCTGACCTCGGATCGCTACAGCGTCTCGACCGGCTTCCAGTATCGTCCGGACGAGCATTTCCAGCTGACCTACGACCTGCTCTATTCGAACTTCAAGATCAGCGAAGACCAGAACCAGCAATGGTACGAAGGCAACTGGGGCAACTGGGCCGGCGGCAATACCGGTGGCTACACCAACCCGGTCGTCGTGAATGGCGACCTGGTGGGCGCGCGCACAGCCTATAGCACCGTCACTTCGGTTATTGCGCAATATAACGAAGACAAGGACCTGATCGTCACCGGTCTGAATGGCCGCTGGACGTACGACCAGTGGACGGTCACAGCGGATGCTTCCTACTCCAAGGCCGAGCGCAGCAACCTGTGGCAGGCCGTCAAGATGCAGTACTATCCGGCGACCATGGACTGGATGCTGGA
>CBFGPQ010000049.1:0-21382 GCA_965650705.1 uncultured Asticcacaulis sp.
AAATAGTTGCCGTCGTCACCGCCGACCAGGCTGTCATTGCCCGTGCCGCCATCGATGCGGTTATAGCCCGCGCCGCCTTCGACCGTGTCATTGCCGGCTTCACCGTACAGGGTGTCGGCATCCGCGCCACCCGACAGGCTGTCATTACCGTCATTGCCATACAGGGTGTCCGCACCGACCTCGCCGCTCAGCACGTCGTCATTGGCGCCACCCGCCACAGAGTCGGCACCTTCGCCGCCCCAAAGCGTATCGTTGTCGATCCCGCCATCCAGCGTGTCGTTGCCGGTGCCCCCAGCTATGCTGTCGTCGCCCGCGCTGCCATTGACAACATCGTTGTCGGCGCCACCATCAAGCGTATCCGCCCCTTCCAGACCATCGATGTGATCGTTGCCGGCAAAGCCCCGGATCGAGTCCGGACCCGAAGTGCCATTGAGGATGTTGTCGAGATCGTTACCGTCGGCCATTGGAAATGTCCCTGTAATTTACTTTTCGGAAATTTAGCGGAGTACTTACGGAAATCGGATCAAGGTATCTGGAAAATAATATGATACCTCGCGGCAAACAGCCGGCGCCAGAATACACGACGCCGGGCACAGATATCATGGGTTTTTGACAATCGCAACGCAGCCAGCGAACACGATCTTGACAAACACCCAATAGGGGAATTTATCGAACCGTTCGCACCGATTCTCGCGTTAAGCGCCTGATTTTTCGAGGTTCGCCGCAGGTTTCGCTGCCGCCTTCTCCAGTTGCTTGGTCCAACCCTCGCGGGTACCGAAGTACTGCACACGGCCACTTTGCAATACCAGAAGCTTGTCCACCACCGCCAGAATGCCGGCGCGGTGCGCGATCACCACGACCGAGCCGCCGCCGGCACGAAAGCCGGCAATCGCCTTGGCCAGCATCTCCTCGCCGGCGCTGTCGAGGTGGGAGTTGGGCTCGTCGAGCACCAACAGGCTGGGCTCGCCATAAAAAGCCCGCGCCAGACCGATTAGTTGGGACTGGCCGGCCGACAGTCCCTGGCCGTTGATGCCGATGCGCGTGTTATAGCCGTGCGGCAGCCGCATGATCAGCTCATGCACGCCCGCGGCTTGCGCGGCGCGGACAACGGCGGCATCCACCGCTTCCATGTCGGCCGTCAGCACATGGTCGAACCGGCAGATATTGTCACGCACCGTGCCTTCGAACAGCACGGTGTCCTGGGGGAAGTAGCCGATATATTTCGCCAGACGCTGGGGATCCCATTCCCGGCGCTCGCCGTTATCGACACGGACCGCTCCTGTGTCGTAAACCTCAGCGCCCACGATAACGCGCGCCAGCGTCGTCTTGCCCGCGCCGCTGGGCCCTATGACGCCTACGACTTCGCCCGGCTGAAGCGAAAAGCTGACATTGGCCAGAAGATAGGTCTTGAGCTCATGATTGGCCACCGACACGCCTTCGAGGTCGAGTTGGCCGCGCGGCGCCGGCAAGCGGACATAGTCCGGCTTGGCTTCGACGGAGTTGAACAGGTCGTTGAGCGAGAAGAAGCCGTTATAGCCGGCGACCAGCGACTTCCATGACGCGATTGTCTGGTCGATCGGCGCCGTCGCCCGTGAGATCAGCAGCGAGGCGGCAAAGACCGCGCCCGGCGAAATCTTGTTCTCCACTGCCAAAAGGGCGCCGACACCCAGGCCGACGGATTGCAGCAGCAGGCGGAAAAACTTGGCCGCCGCACGGTAGCGGTTGCCTGACATGCCGGCGTGGAGGCTGCTTTCCATGGCCTCGTGGCGAGTGCGCATCTGGGACATCACCATGGCTTCGCGCATGCCCAGCGCCGAAATGACGTCCGCCTTGGCGGTCAGCACGTCCTGGGTGGCGTAGGCGCGCGCCATACCCTGGGTGGCCTGTGTCAACTGCTTATAGGTCGCGCGCTCATTCATCACCGCCAGGATGGTCAGGATGACCGCGCCGGCCAGGCAAACCAGGGCCAGGTAGGGGTGCAGCAGAAAGCAGAGCAGGATGTAGATGACGATCCACGGGGCGTCGCACAACGCCAGGAAGCCCTGACCGCTGATGGCCTGCTTGAAGCTGTCGAAACTGCGCATGACGTTGGTTGTCGAACGGGCTTCGGTCGAGCGGACCTGCATGGACAGGATCTGGGTCATGATCGGCCCTGACAGCTCCATGTCGAGCTTGAGGCCTGAGCGGACCAGCAGCCGCGTGCGCAGGTTGTCCAGCATGGCCAGGACCAGGAAGGCTATGATGGTGATCAGGCTGAGGAAGAACAGGGTCGCAAGACCGCCGGTCGGCATGACCCGATTATAGACCTGCAGCATATAGATGGTCGGCGTCAGGTACAGCACGTTCAGGAACAGGCTGAAGATCATGACGTTGACGAAATGCGGCTTGCAGGTCTCAAGCGCGTTGGCCAGGACACCATTGATCTTTTTACCCAACAGGACCATAACGCCCCCCAATCTGTTGTGTTGAAATATCGCGCCGTTTCCGGCAAAAGCATCACTGTCAATTTATTGCTTTTCCTTATTAGTCCTGACCATAAATAGCAAGCTGGCTCATCGTTCATGACCAGCCGTTTCCCGGGGGTTCATGTATGGCCGGCGAAGTCGTCGTCTTCAAGAACAAGGTCGCTGACATGGTCAGGCGCTATGTCGCACCTACGGCCGCCGATGGTGTCGCCACCGCCGACGCCTCGCGCGAAATCCGGCTGGGCTGGTGGCTTTTATTCGGATTCTTCGGTGTCTTCATGGGTTGGGCGGCGCTGGCGCGCGTCGATGCCGCGGTCATGGCGCAGGGCAAGATCGTCGTGTCGGGTAGCCTCCAGGAGGTGCAGCACAAGACCGGCGGCGTCGTCAGCAAGCTGCTGGTGCGCGAAGGCGCGCACGTCGAAAAGGGCCAGGTCCTGCTCGAGCTGGCAGGTGACCAGTCCGAAGCCGCCGCCACTTCGCTCACAGCACAGTATATTACCCTCAAGGTTCAGGAGGCGCGCCTGATGGCCGCACAGGGTGGGGCCACCAGCTTCGAGGTGCCTTTGGAGCTTCAGCGCTATACCGGCGCTGAAAAGGAGATGGTCGATGAAGCCATGCGGCTCCAGCTCCAGGCCCTGCGCGCCGGACAAAGCGCGCTCGGCAGCCAGATCTCCGTCCTGGGTCAGCAACAGGGCCAAACCGCCGAGCAGATCGCCGGCGCGCGCCAGCGCATCGCCGCCAATCTCCGCCAGCAGGAACTGACCCGCCAGGAACTGGCCGGCGTCGACTCGCTGGAAAAGCGCGGCTTTGCCCCCAAGACCCGCGTCCGTGAGCTGGAAAGCCGCGTTGCCGGGCTCGAAGGCGAAAACGGCGCGCTCAATGCTTCGGTCGCCCAGGCCAATGCCGCCATCGGCGAAAGCCGCATGCGCATGCTCACCCTGCGCCAGCAATATTTCCAGGATCTGGTCACTGACCTGCGCGATACCCAGCTCAAGCTTTCCAACATCGTGCCGCAGATGGCCGCAGCCAACACCGAATTCGACCGGGTGCAGGTCCGCGCCCCCGTTACCGGCAAGGTGCTGGGCCTGACCGCCCATACGGTTGGCGGCGTCATCGCGCCTGGCGACAAGATCCTGAGCGTTGTGCCGGACAAGGCGCCGCTGGTCATCGACGCCTACATCCTGCCCCAGGATGGCGACGACGTCCGTCCGGGCCAGACGACCCGCATCCGCTTCTCCGGCCTCTACCGCCACGACCTGCCGGACATGAAGGGTAAGGTGCTCGACGTTTCAGGCGACAGCTTCACCGATCCACAGTCGGGAGAATCCTTCTTCAAGGCCAGGATCGAAGTTACACCTGAAAGCCTGGCCCTGCTCAAGAAGGCGAAGGGCTGGGAAAACGCCGTCAAGCCGGGCATTCCCGTCGAGGTCAACATCCCGACGCGCAAGCGCACAGTCCTGACCTATCTGATGGAACCGCTGAACGAAACCTTCTCGCACACCTTTACAGAGCACTGAGCCCGATACAAAAAGGCCCGCGACCGTAGAGGCTGCAGGCCTTTTTTGTGATCGCTCAGCTCGCGATCTGCCGCAGGGCCACCGGTTTGCCGGCGACCTCTTCGATCAGTTGCAGCTGCCGTGGCAGGCAAATCTGTAATGAATAATTGTCGAGAATGGTCTTGCGGGCCGCTTCGCGCAGCCGCTGAGAGTCCTTGTCCTCAAGCGCCTTAACGATGGTACGGTTTAGTTGCGCGATGTCGAAGAAGTCGGTCATGTAGCCGTTTTCACCGTCCTTCAATACTTCTTGCACCGGCGCCGTGTCCGACGCGACCATCAGGCAGCCGGCCGACATGGCCTCCATGAACGACCAGGACAGGACGAACGGATAGGTCAGATAGACGTGGACCGACGACACCTGCAGCAGGCTGACATAATCATTGTATGGCAGTTGGCCCATGAAGTGGACGCGGTCGCTCTTCAAGCCCGTTTCAGCGATCATGACTTCGCGCCAGTTGCCGCCCTCCTTGGGCGCCGATCCGTACGAGACATTGTCGCCGCCGACGATGATTACCCTGGCCTTTGGCCGCAGCTTGAGCAGTTCCGGCAGGGCGCGCATGAAGATATGAAACCCGCGATACGGTTCCAGGTTGCGCGCGACGTAGGTAATGACCTCCTCACCCTTGCGCACCTCCGTACCGTCAGGGAGCCTGAAGACGGCGTCGGCATTGGGCTGCACCTTCTGGACGTCGATGCCGTCGAAGATGGTGGCGATCTTCGGCTGAAAGACGGCCGGGTGCCGCGACTTCTGCCACTGGGTCGGGCTCCAGCCGCGATCAGCCAGTTCCAGCGACATCAGCAGGTGGGAGTTTCGCGCCCGCACCCGGCACAGGTCGTCGAGCATGACCTCCTTGTCCTTGTCGAAGCCGACATCGGCGCCGAAGGCCGTGTAGTAGAACTCGCAATAGCTCAGGAGCGGTGAGCGCGGGTAGATTTCCTTGATGAACAGGGTCTCGCCCCAGCCCGGGTGGGCGATGATGATGTCGGGAACAAAGCCTTCCTGGCGCAGCTGCTGGGCGACACGGGCGACCTGCTGGCCATGCAGGATCGAGTTTTCGAACAGGCGCAGGTAGTGGTGCGTCGAGGCATGGGCGACGCGATGCGGCTGGTAGACCAGCTTGCGCACACCTTTGAGTTCGATCGTCTTCTGCTTGGTGATGAAGACGACCTCGTGGCCCATATTGGCCAGGGTGGGCGCCAGATACTTGTACTGTCCCGGCATGTTCTGATGAATAAAAAGAATGCGCATGCCCGTCTCCCCGGCCTTATCGCTTAGTCGCGATATTGCGTCGAAAACCGCTGCTCACTTTCGACATATCGCTTTAAATAACGCCACACTATACCGGTGATGGCATCCGGTCGAGCCCTTAAGCCGCCGTATGGTTTGACTTTCCGGCGGCATGCGGGAATATCTTGCAGCGCAGCAAGCCCGAGGCACCATGGACCGCAGGAAACTCGACACGCTTCAGGCCGGACGCGGATTTGCCGCGCTGGCGGTGCTGCTGTTCCACGCCGAGACCACGCTGCAGATGGCTAAGTATCTCGGCCACGAAACCTTCGCTATTTTTCGTGGTGGCTATATCGGCATCGACTTCTTTTTCGTCCTGTCGGGCTTCGTCATCATGCTGGCGCACGAGAACGATCTTGGCCGGCCCGAGCGGGTTCTCAGTTTTCTGTGGCGGCGGTTCAAGCGCATCTATCCGCTGCTGTGGGTGACGCTGATCCTGACGAGCCTGATGATCGTCTTTTTGCTGAAGACCAAGCCTTCGGCCTGGGACGTCGTCGCGGGGTTCCTGATCCTGCCCGCCACAACCGACCCATTGCTGACGGTCGAGTGGACGCTGCGGCGGGAAATCATCTTCTACGCCTTGTTCGCCGTCATGATCCTGTGGCGCGCGCCGGGAATGATCCTGCTTGGGGGCTGGTTTGCCCTGTCGCTGATCCTGCCCTACCTAGGCGTCAACGGGTTGTCCGCTGTCTTTTTCGACACGCACCACCTGTTGTTCGGCTTAGGGATGGGCATATGCTGGCTCTACCGGCGTGGATACATCCGGTATCCGGCCGTGCTGACGGGCGTCGGCGCCACGGCCTTTTTTATCATGTGGGGCGTGCTGGCCTACAATTACGGCCTGCATAGCGATCCGACCTGCCGGCTCCTGGCCGGAACCGGGGCGGCGGTGGCCATTGCCGGCCTGGTCGGGCTTGAGTCGCGAACAGCGCTCAGCGTCCCCCGGCCGCTCATCTTTCTCGGCGAAGCGTCTTACGCCATATATTTGATCCATTTACCCGTCATATCGGCGCTCGGCCGCTTTATCGTACCCTTTCGCGACCAGGCGCCCGCTCCGGTTCTGGTTCTGGTTGTCGCGGCGGTCGCCCTTGCCATCGGCGCCGCCTATCATATCTGGGTCGAACGTCCACTCATGCGGTTCGTCAATAACCTCGGCAAACCGCGCCAGGCAGCCGGTAACCCTTAGGTAATCACGTCATTTAGGTGCAAATTTACTTCCAGGACTTAGGTTTCATGTCCGGATTTCAATGTTTGGTGTATCATGCGTAACCCTCCCCGTCTTGTCGCCCTCTCCTTACTCGCCCTGCCCGCGGCGCTTCTGCTGTCTGCCTGCGGTGGCGACTCCGCCAGCACGTCCGGTACGCAGGCGGCCCGCAATTCAGGTACGAACTTGCCGTCCATGCCGGTACCCCAAGCCGCAACGCCCGACACTGGTGCCCCAAGCAATACAGCGCAGCCGGAGGCCGGCGACGCTCCCATTCAACCGTCGGATTACAGGCCGGACCCGACCTACCTGCCTGACGACAGCCATCTGGGCGCCGTCTCGTAGGGCTGGTTCAAAAAAGACTGACCAAAGGCTGGTGCGCTTTGCAATTTAAGGATTGCAAATGCCCGGCCTTTCTCGTTTATAAACGACCTGATATTTCAGTAACGACAATCGATCCCGCTGGACGGGGAGCTGTCACGCCCCCCGCTACTCATATTTTGCGTTACCGCTTGCCTGGCCGCATTAGAGAGGTTTTTTCCGCATCTGAGGATACGCAACACGCGTACCGCCGAAGATAGCGGTATGGGATTGACTGCCGGACACCGAGGACCCTGTCGGTATAGACACACAGTGACCACGCATCGCACCATTCTGATCGTAAATACGCTTTATCCGCCTTCCCAGGTCGGCGGCGCCGAAAAGTCTGTATCTCTACTGGCCGAAGCTCTCGTGCGCGCTGGCAACCGGGTGATATGCGTTTGCCTGACGAATGCGTCTTCGCGAATCGATGAAGAGCGCAATGGCGTCACCGTGGTGCGGCTGCCGCTCGACAATATCTATTGGCCCTATGACGGCGGCGCCAAGCCATCGGGGCCAAAGCGCATCCTGTGGCACCTCATCGACATGTGGAACGTCAAGGCGGCGCGGCGATTCGGTCCGTTGCTCGATGAATTCAAGCCGGATGTCGTCCACACCAACAACCTGACCGGCTTTTCCGTGGCGGTGTGGCACGAGGTTCGCCAGCGCGGCATTCCGATCGTGCACACCCTGCGTGACTACTCGCTGGCCTGCGGACGGTCGGCGCTGTTCCGCGACAACCACCTGTGCGAAACCCGTTGCCTGGACTGCAAGGCGCTGACAGCTGTCCGTCAATGGAAATCGACCGAGGTCGACAAGGTCGCCTCCAACAGCGCCTATGTCATCGCAGCGCACGATCAGCACGGTTTCTTCAAGGGCAAGCCGTCGGCCGTCATTTATAACATCGCCGACCTGAGCGCCAAGCCGACGCGCGCCAATACGCCCGATGACACCCTGGTTTTCGGCTTCATAGGGCGCGTCGAGGAAGAAAAGGGCATCGAGGTCGTGCTGGAAGCCACGCGGGCGATGGAGACGTCAAACTGGCGACTGGCCATAGCTGGCCGCGGCATTCCCGAATATGTCGAAGGTCTCAAGGCCAAGTATAATGATCCGCGCATCGAGTGGCTGGGCTTTGCGTCGCCCGACACCTTCTATTCAAGTATAGATACGTCATTGATCGCCTCCATCTGGCCGGAACCCCTGCCCCGGACCCTGATTGAGAGCTTCGCCTATGGCCGCAGCGCCATCTGCGCGCGGTCAGGCGGGATTCCGGAAATCGCCGCCCAGGGCAAGTGCGTGGCCGAATACGACGCCTTCGACGTCGCGGCCCTGGCCCGGCTGATGGACGCGGCCGTGCGCGACGCCAACCGCTGGAAGGATGCACATACGCCCGATCCGGCCTTCTTTGCCGCCTTCTCGGAAGCGGAAATCGTCGGGCGTTATACCGACCTGTATTTCAAGTCGCACTAGATCGGAATGGGCTTAGATGGAAACGCCATTCCGATCTAAGTTTTTGCTTTGTCGCGATATTTTTGGCGAAAACCGCTGACACTTTTCGCCATATCGCTCTAACAGCCGGCCAACTTGCCTTGGCCGTTACCACCAGATAAAATCGCCTACTTGTCCGTGCGGACGTTTCGGCGTGACCGCGTCGTCATCTCTGGGCGCGGATGGAGTTCGACACGGTCCCGCACAGGAGCCGCACGGGTGAACATCCGCTCCCTGAGGTGGTCGCGTTTGCGCCGGGAAAACAGCGCCTCGTAAACCGTCAGCGTGACGATGGCCAGAAGGTAGGTTGTGAGCTGGGGACGAGTAAATACCGGAAATGCGAACCAGAGCAATATAGATCCGGCCGCAAATGGATAGAGGACCAGGCCCGTCGTCTCGCCCTTGATGGCCTTCTTCCAAAAGACACAGGTCAGTGCGCCGAGGATTGCCATGAACAGGTAGGCCCATGGGCCCCAATCCTGATAATAATAACCGAACGCCGTGACCCAATTGAAGGAGCGCGCTAAACCCGCCTGCTGCGTGGCGTCAAACTCCGATAAAAACACGGCGGTGGTATCCGGCAAGCCAAGCAGGGTCTGGAAATTGACAATCTTATAGATGAACGGCGCGTTACTCAGCCAGGCGAATGAATAGGTGCCCGTGCCCGCGTATGGAAACGCCAGTCGTCCTTCAAGGACAGCCACCAGATGATTGAATGACGCCGGACCGTAGCCATACAAGGTGCGCTGCATCTGGTATTCGCTCGTGTTGCCACGCAGCAAGCTGAAAGCCATGAAAATGGCGATCATGGCGACCGCTGCAAACGCCGACAGCGTTACGAGCTTACGCACATTGATCTTGCCGCTGGTTGCCTTCATGACAAGATACACAATCAATGAACCCACCAGCAGCGGTATGATCTCATAGCGCGCCACCTTTACAATCGAAATCAACACGGCGAGCAGCAACGCTCCGGCAATACAAAGGGCGGAAAGCCTGGCCTGAGGTGAGTTCAGGTTGTCGAACACGACCATGTGTTTGCCCATCGACCACCAGACCAAGGCAATCAGCAGTGGCTGCACGCCTGCAAGCCCGCCTGTGGTGTCGATCACCTGCTTTGCCACATCGCCGTCACCGGAAAGAACCAGACCAATCAGGCCGGGTGTATTCTTCAGAATCAGCATCATGCTCAGGAGATTAAGCGCACCTACCGCGATCAACGGAGGCAGGTGATAGAGCTTGTTCTGGACAAGGGCCTGTTTTTCGCGACGCTGCTTGTTTTGTATCGCCAGTGTGCGGTTCCGGGCGTTTCCTCCCATCAGAAAGAATCCCGCCAGGAAAGAGAGACAGCTTAGTCCGTACAGGAATAGTAGCTTTCCGTTTCCGGCCATGAGATTAGGCTCATTCATGACCGCTTCATACGCATCCTTGGGAATCATCACGGATGCGATACAGATCATATAGGCGACGGCGACCATACCGACGGGAGACACAGCCGTGAAAACATTGAAGCCAGTCCCGCGAAATACATTGAACATAATACAAAATCCGACCCAATGATGCACCGCAGCATTAGCACAGGTTTTACGTCAAGGCCAACCGCTGTTAACAATATTCCCATACCGCGAGGACAAACTGCATAAAACCCTAACCTGGACAGCCATTCATAAACGTCAGCCGTGTGAAGCTACTCAATAAATTTGTCCGGAAGCAGTCAGGACTTGTGCCGGAAAATGGCGCCCGCTCTTCAAATTCACACAATTTTTATAATTAAAAATCACCTCATAATTGCATTCGTATTAACACTTTTCTGCAACAATTCGCCTTTATGACGAAAGTGTCCGTCACGGTGGCGGATGCGTGTTGCAGTTGAGTATGAGTGATGGATCATATCGTAAGTGAGGCCCCCGAAAAATTCGAGGCCCCGTCTGCAGACCGTCCTGACTGCGACGCCCGACCGACAAAGCCGCAGCGCCGCAGGGCAGCGATGTCGGGTGTCTCGGCTGTTATGGCCGCAACCCTCGCCGCCTGTGGTGGCGGAGGTGGGGGCGGCGGAAGCAGTGCTTCGGCTCCGACCCCATCTCAACCTGCCGTAGTGACTCCCCCCGTGCCGCAAATCAGCGATGCGGAAGCCACGCGTTTCCTGCTTCAGACTCAGTTTTCTGCTTCGGACGCCGACATTGCAGCCGTAAAGTCACAGGGATTTACCGGCTGGTTAGGCAACCAGTACATCGCCGCCACCAGCATAAGCCTGTGGGACTGGCTGGATAGCCGCGGTTACAACGCCGTTACCCAGGATAAGCACTACTTCCACGTCGAACCCGCCGAAAACGGTATCTGGCACCAACTGATCGCATCCCCCGACCAAGTGCGCAAGCGCGTGACGCTGGCCCTATCGGAACATTTCGTTGCCCCGTTCAATTCGACCAATATGTGGCCGTCCTATATAGCCGCCGGCTATTGGGACATGCTCAACGCCAACGCGTTCGGAACGTTCCGCGCCTTAATGGAAGCCGTGACGCTTAACTTGCAGATGGGTATATTCCTAAACGTGGTCGGCAGCGGTAAAGCCGATGACAGCGGCCGGCAACCCGATGAGAACTACGCCCGGGAATGTATGCAGTTGTTCACCACTGGCTTGACCATGCTGAACATTGACGGCACGCCCAAGACCGACCTATTCGGCAATCAGAGTGACGTTTTCAATCTCGAAGATGTTACCAATCTTGCGCATGTCTTTACCGGATATGCAGCCGACGTCGCCGATGTGAATACGACGACGGTGGCCTGGGAAACCTTCGCGATCCGTGAGCCCATATACGCCCGGCGCCCGATGACTGTCGTCAGGGGCCTCCATTCCAACACCGCTATATCGTTCCTTGGCACCACGATCCCCGCTAATACGGGGGCGGAGGACAAGCTGAGAATTGCCCTGGATACCTTGTGCAATCACCCCAATGTCGGACCGTTCTTCGCGAAGGCGATGATCAAGCACCTGGTTATGTCCAATCCCAGCCCCGCCTATGTCGGGCGGGTTGCCGCAACTTTCAACGACAATGGCGCTGGCGTACGTGGAGATCTCAAAGCGGTCTGGACGGCCATATTCACTGACGCCGAAGCACGTGCGCTTCCGGATGCGGTCACCGGGGGCAAGCTGCGCGAACCTATCGTACGTTTCGTACAATGGGCGCGTACAGCCGAGGTTGCGACGTCTACCGGACAGTGGGGAATTCCCGATCTTTCGAGCATGCAGAGCCTTGGCCAAAGCCCGCTGCGCTCACCTTCGGTTTTCAACTTCTTCCGCCCAGGCTATATTCCACCCAATACAGCCATGGCTGACAGGAAGATGGTCGCTCCCGAATTCCAGATCGTCAACGAGACGACGACGGCCGGCTATCTCAACTTCATGCTGGGCGCCGTCACGTCCGGCGTCAATGACGTGAAACCGCAATATACGGCACTGCTGGCCAAGGCCGACGATGCCGCGGCCCTTGTGTCCGCGCTCAATCTGCGCCTGACGGCCAACCAACTGTCGCCTGCTACCGTCACCCTGATCCAGACCGCCGTCGCCGGCTTGCCCGCGACAACGGACGCCCAGAAGCTCAATCGTGTCCAGGCCGCTGTCTATCTGACCATGGCCGCTCCCGAATATCTTATCCAAAAGTAGACCCTCCCATGATGATCGGCAAAACGCGGGATGTGACCCGCCGTGCACTTTTCTCGCGCCTGGGCAAGCTGGCCATTGTCGGCGGGGGCGCCCCGTTCGCGCTCAACCTCGCCGCCATGGGGGAAGCGGCCGCCTTTACGAACAGCGACTATCGCGCGCTGGTCTGCGTCTTCCTGCATGGCGGTAACGACCAGGGCAATACACTTATTCCATATGATGCGGCCAACTATGCCCTGTACAGCGCCATTCGCGGCGGCGGTCCGGGCGAGACCGCCGGCGGTATCGCCTATGCCCGCGCCGACCTGAACAATACATCGCTGGCGCCGCGCACGCCGCAGACCCTGACCGACAATCTCCAGTACGCGCTTTCGCCGTACCTGACCGGGCTCAAGGGCATGTGGAACCTGGGACGGATGGCCGTGCAGCTCAATGTCGGCCCCTTGATGCAGCCAACGACGCTTTCGCAGTACAATAGCACCAACCGGACGGCCAATCCGTTGCCGCCGCGCCTGTTTTCCCACAACGACCAGGCATCGGTGTGGCAGTCGCTGGCGCCGGAAGGCTCAACCACCGGCTGGGCCGGACGCATGGGCGATCTGGCGCTGTCGGGCAACGGCAACAGCCTGATGACCTGCATTTCGGCGTCCGGAAACGCCGTCTTCCTGTCCGGCGGGTCGGCTGTCCAATACCAGATCGGAAACAGTGGCGCGCTTCCGGTGACAGCGCTGAAGTCCGACGTGTTCGGTTCCTCGGCTTGTACCGATGCGCTCAATACACTTATTACTCAGCCGCGCGCCAACATCTTCGAGGAAGAGTACGCGAAGGTCCTGCGCCGATCCGTCACGTGGGAAAGCACCGTAAACGCCGCTCTGTCTCCCGTTTCACTGTCGACCAGCTTCGACCTTGATGGGCAGTCGAATGTTCTGGCCAATCAGCTCAAGACGGTTGCCCGCCTGATCGCTGCGCGCAACACACTGGGCGTCAAACGCCAGGTCTTCTTCGTTCAGTTGGGCGGCTTCGATACCCACGACCACCAGAACCAGGATCATCCGGTGGCCATGTCGCGGCTGAACGAGGCCCTGACCGCCTTCTATACCGCCACCGTCGAAATGGGCGTCGCGGACCAGGTCACGACGTTTACGGCATCGGATTTTGGCCGCACCCTGTCGTCCAACGGTACCGGCACCGACCACGGCTGGGGATCGCATCACTTCATCATGGGCGGCGCCGTCAATGGCGGCCGTTATTACGGGACGGCGCCGCACGTATCCGTGACCAGCGACGACCAGGTCGGTCAGGGGCGCCTTCTGCCCACGACGTCGGTCGATCAATACGCCGCGACATTGGCGCGCTGGTTTGGCGTCTCGTCTTCGGAAATCAGCACGATCTTCCCAAATATCGGCCGGTTCAATACGCCCGATATGGGCTTCCTGGCTTAAGGCTCGCAGTCGCGCCAGTGGAAGGCAATTGCAATCCACCGGCGATTTCCGCTATATAACCGTATCCGCTCGACTTTCTGTGTTTGTCGTTTACCGATCGTCGTCTAACCACCCTGCGGGACGTGAAGATCCATTCCGCTTATGTGGGCGTATATCCGTAGGGGCGTTTATTTGTTTTCCGACGCGCCGTTCATCCCCTCGGAATGAACGACTATTGAAGCCTTATGAAAGACTTATGCGCAAGAAGTGCATACAGGTTCGATAATTTATAAAATGAGTAGAGACAAATTCAATTATACTGCTCTAAGCTCCACACCCATTGGGGGAGGGCCTGTTGGCTAACAGCGGTAAGCCTTTGCGCATTCTTCATCTGGGCTCTTTATACGCACCCTATTCTTTCGGCGGGGCCGAGCGTGTAACTGAAATTCTAGCCGAACATCAGGTCGCTGCTGGCCACGAAGTCGCTGTCGCGCACCTGGTTCCGGCGCCGCAACACGATGCTGTCCGCAACGGCGTCCAGATCAAGCCCGTGGCTCACCGCAACCTGCTGTGGATCGAAGAAACGGGCAAGTTTCCGGCGCCCTTGCGGATTCTCAACAAGGTCTGCAGCATTTTCAACGTCTTGATAGCCAGTGATGTCGGTGCGATCCTTGACAGGTTCAAACCCCACGTTCTGCACACTCACTCCATGGTCGAACTGCCCCCCATGGTGTGGGCGGAGGCGCGCAAACGCGGCATCGGCGTGGTCCATACGCTCCACGATTACGATCTGCTGTGCGTCCGCGCCGCTCTGTTTCGCAATGGCAAGACATGCGAGCGTCAGCACGCCGGCTGCTCGGTCATTTCGGCGTGGAAACAGCGTTTCCAAAACAATATCGATGTCGTTGTGGCTGTGTCGAAACATGTGCTCGATATCCATGAGCAGTATGGCCTCTTCAAGAGCCTGCCGGTCGAGCGCAGGCGCGTCATCCTGAATCCCGTGGCCATGACGCCGCCAAAGGACACGCGCCCGAAGGACAAAACCTTTACCTTTGGCTATCTGGGCAGCATCAAGACCGAAAAAGGCATGGACATCCTGATCGAAGCCTGCCGCGCCCTGAAGGCTTCAGGGCCGGAAACGGGCTGGCAACTGAAAATCGCCGGCAATGCGCCGGGCGGAATGGCGCCATGGATAGCGAAGGCGGAAGGCCTGCCGGTCGAATTCCTGGGCTTTCAGAATGCACAGGAATTCCTGTCCTCTATCGATGTGCTGGTCGTGCCATCGATATGGGCAGAACCTTTTGGCCTGACCGTCATCGAGTCCTTTGCCGTAGGCGTTCCGGTCATATGCTCAAACGTCGGGGTGATGCCGGACATCGTCGGGCGCATAACCCCGGATTGGGTCGTGCCCGCCGCCGATATCAATGCTCTCGCTGACCGTATGCAAAGCGTGCTGGCGCAAGGTCGCGAGGCCCTGCCGAAACCGCCGGCATTCGACGCTGTCATTGAAGCTGTCAAACCCGCCCGTATTCTCGACCAGTATATGGATGCCTATCACAGCGCCATTGCGACGGCGGAGCTGAAGCCCGCAGGCAGCAAATCGCCGGACGTCATCAAGGCCGGCATCGCCCCGTAAACGGCCTGCTCTCAGCCGGCAATATTGATGAACTCGCGCTGGCGCCCGTTCAACCGGACGGCCGTCAGGACGCCCGTATCATAGGCGCCGGTGTCGACACCGATGCGCCATTCCTGATTGACCGGCTCGAGCGTCGGGGTATGTCCGTGCACGACGACATAGTCGCACGCCCTTGGCGTGCTCAGGAACTCGTCGCGGATCCACAGGAAGGTTTCCGGCCCCTGGTCGGACAAGGGCTTTTTTGGTGACACGCCTGCGTGGACGAAAAGATAATCGCCGGCCTGAAACAGGTATTTCATACGCTGGATCAGTTCACGGTGCCGCGGGGGCAGGCGTCTGCGCAATTCTTCCCTGACGGCGGCGGCCGTGCTGCGGAAATCGAGATTGAAGGGGACTTCCACGCCATAGGAGGTCGCGCAGGTATCCCCGCCGTACTTGAGCCACATGGCGTCGCCCGTCGCCAGAAAGTTCATCATCGCCCACTCGTGGTTGCCGATGAGCACTTCGAGTTCACACCAGCCCCGGCCGGCGTCGATATGGGACTGCATGCGCAGGATTTCGTCGATCACGCGCGACGAGGCCGGACCACGATCGATATAATCGCCCAGCAGGACGACGCGCGGCGTTACCCTGAAAGACTGTGCGTCGAGGCGTATTTTTTCCAGCAGGCCACAGAACTCATCGAACATGCCATGGACGTCGCCAACCGCGTAAGTCAGGCGATCGATCTCGGCATTGTTAAAAGTCTGCTGCTTCTTTTTGAAAAGACCAAACAAGGGACACGAGACTCAATAAATGCGGTTGACGTGGCGTCTGTACGATACAGCCTATCATATGCGGGCAATTTCGTCGCATGCAAGTGCAGCTGAATTACAAAGCTGCCTGCCCGCGCCTCACCATATTGCATCGCAGCACAAACGGGAATATCGTCTTTTGTGGAGACAGCGCAAGAGGGAATTTGACGTGAGCCCAACGAACATGTTGCGCGCGCTCTGTTATCGCGCCCGCGAATCCACGTCGGAACCGGTTATAAAAAATCTTCAAATTCTTCGATTTATAGCCGCCGCCTGTGTTCTGTTTGAACATACGCAATACGAATCGACAACCAGACCGTTCATCGACAACAGTCGTTATCAGGTGGTCGATTTCTTCTTCTGGCCGGGTGGCGTGGACATCTTCTTCGTCATCAGCGGCTTCATAATGTACACAATCGGCCGCCAGCAGTTCGCCCGGCCCGGAGCCTCCACCGATTTCATGCTGCGGCGGATTGTCCGCGTCGTACCGAGCTACTGGGTCTTCACGACACTGATGATAATGGCCGCTGCTGTATTCAGCGGCAGCGTCGACAAGGGCAGCATGTCAGCCCTCGACATTGTCCGATCCTATCTGTTTATCCCGTACGTCAACGCCTATGGCAGCTATTATCCCGTGCTGTCCCTGGGCTGGACGTTGAACTACGAGATGTTCTTCTACGTCCTGTTCGCCATCGCGCTCCTGTTCGATGCTCGCCGCGGTATGCTGTTCGTCATCTCCAGCCTGACAGTCGTGGGCGTTGTCGGCATGACGGGCCTTGTCACGATTCCGGTTCTGGCCTTCTGGTTCAACTCCATCGTTCTGGAATTCGTTTTCGGCATCGCCCTGGCCTGGCTGTATCAGAGAGGCTGGCGCCTCAATATCTTCGCGGGACTTGGCCTGTTCATCGCCGGCCTGCTGCTTGTCATGCTTGGCAAGCACCACCACCTCGACCTCACAGGCCTGAATTTCCGTGCCCTATGGCTGGGTATCCCAGCACTCATGATATGTGCGGGGCTGGTCATGATCGAAAAGCCGGGGACCGCGTCGCTCGTCGTTCGCGCCCTGGTGTTCGGCGGCAACATATCCTTCGCACTTTACCTGTCTCATCCATTCGCCATCAATGTCACGGCCCTTCTGGCCAAGAAGGCGGGCATCCATCAGCCCTGGCTGTTCATGAACCTGGCCATGCTGTGCGCCCTTTGCGCCGCAGCATTCTTCTACCTGGCGATCGAAAAGCCGGTGACGCGGCTTCTTAACGGATTGATAAGGAAGCGCGTCGCGCCACGATCGACTTAAACGGCTCATAGTGACACACCGGCTATCAGAATTGCTGCAATAGCGAAGACCGTCACTCTCCAATCAGGAGAAAACATTTCACAATCCGGCGTGTAGTTAATACCTACAACGTAATAGTTGGCTATCTGGTTGACGAACTGAAAAAGCCCTGCCCGCTACCAGTCCTTTATACAGTTTGATTTCAAGGCGTTATTAGATTGGGAAAGGCTGGAGGGCTAAGGTCCGACGGGCTTACCTAGGGGTAAATGCGTTAACCCCGCCATCATGAAACGACGTAAAAAATAAATTAAAGCGTTCACGCCCTTCGCTATTGCAATAATTTCTGCATGGCGGCATAATTCTTGAAGGGGCGATGATAACGCGAGAGGTGTAGTCATGCCGGATACTGTAGAGTCCACGCATACCCTGTATGCCGCACAACCGATCGCCCACAGCGGTGAGAAAAAGGCGGCCCAAATGAGCGAACCCCTTGTCGCACGCAGCATCTGTAAGCGTGTCCTAGATGTCGCCGTGGCTTCGATGGCACTGGCCTTCCTGTTGCCGGTTTTCGTTATCGTTGCCGCGCTGATCACACTGGAATCCAAAGGCGGCGTTTTCTTCCTGCAACGCCGCACCGGCCTTAACGGCAAGATCTTCCAGATTTACAAGTTCCGTAGCATGCGTGTTGCCGAAGACGGCGACAAGGTCGTGCAGGCCAAGAAGAATGATGACCGCGTTACCATGGTTGGCAAATTCATTCGCAAGACCTCGATCGATGAACTGCCCCAGCTCATTAACGTCCTGAAAGGCGATATGTCGCTGGTCGGCCCGCGCCCGCACGCCCTGGCCCACGACGGCGAGTTCGCCAGCAAGGTCCCGACCTATCAGGGCCGCTTCCAGGCGCGTCCGGGCCTCACTGGTCTGGCCGCCATCCGCGGCTACCGCGGAGAAATCAAGACCCATGCCTGCATCGAGGGTCGCGTCAACGCCGATAACGAGTACATCGAGAGCTGGTCGATCTGGAGTGATGTAATGATCATCGCCAAGACGGTTCCGATGATCTTCAAGGACAAGAACGCCTACTAAGCTTCACGAGCCAGATGAATACGAAAAAGCCCGGTGGTTCACCGGGTTTTTTTGCGCCTTACTGGCGCCCCATGCCCCCATCTGTAAGGATGGATCTATTCCGGCGGAAGACTCGCCGTCGGCACCGGGGCCTTGGGTCGCCCCGACAGCGCCTTGCCAATCCGGATGCCCGGCCGTTCGACGTAGGTATAGGTCAGGTGTGCCAGCGCGATTGTGATAGGTAAGGTCAGCGGGACATAGATCATGCTGTCGATGCGCGAGAACCGGAACAGATGGACGACCGTATCGTGCAGCAGGTAGATCGAATAGCTGATCGTCCCGAGGTAGATCAGGATCCGGCTATAACCCTCGCTTCTGAAGAACAGCAGACCAAGAAAGATGGCCGTTGCCGTCAGCCAGTTCAGGAGGATGCAGAGGAAAGAAATACCCGGCTTGGCGTCGTCGCGAAAGACAGCATAAGAGACGAACATGATAATCAGGGTCAGCACCAGGGATGTGCCGAAATAGAGGCGGTAGCGGTCAAGCCGTAGCGTTTCCGTCCGGAACAGATAGGTGATATACCCGAGGAAGAAGCTGACCAGGAAGGCAATCTTGCCGAAAGGCAGTTGACGCTGCAGAATCAGGTTAAGCACTAGAAACGCAGCGAGGCAGGCCATTAACCCCCAATAGAGAAGGCCCGCATCCTTTTCCCGGCGCACAAAGACCAGGACCGCGAACAGTCCGTACCAGACGAGCTCTAGAAACAAGGTCCAGCTCGGCCCGCCGAAGTTTGGCAAACCGATCCATTCCTGCACGAAAATGACATGCGCCAACAGGGCCCCGCCAAGATTGGGCACGCTTACGCGAAACAGCGCAAAGGTGATGAACAGATTGGTCAGTATGACAAAGATATAGAGGGGGTAGATGCGAAAGAAGCGCGCCAGCCAGAAGGCGTTGAGATCACGCCCCGATCCGGCCTGGGAATAGGGAATGACGTAGCCACTGATCATGAAGAAGACCAGGACGCCGATCTGGCCAAAATTGATAACGTTCTGATGGACGTAATGGATAAGCGCGTTGTCGTAATGCTCTACCGAATGCTGGAGCACCACGAGAATGGCGGCCAAGCCTCTCAGGACGTCAATGGATGCTAATCTCTTGGAAGCGGCCATTGTCTCTCCAAAGGCGGCAGCAGCGCGATCTGACCGGCGGACGTTAGCCGCTTCCATGCGGCTGTCAACAGCCCTTTCGCATGTGCGAAATTTTTGCCGCTCACAGGCGGCAATGGCAACCTACACTCTTGACGGCGGCAACATATCCAATCATTACAATGATATTGCCGATGTACGAAATTTTGTTACAGGGCCGCGTTTTCAAGATCGTTGAGGACGTTCAGATGTGCCTTAAGGATGTTTCGTCTACGCTTTCTATTTAGTGTGGCTCGCCATTGTCCGGGGACCCGCACTTCAACACGGCTGCCGCTCCGAATGCCTGATTTTGCGCAATGATCTTGAGGTGGTAACACATGTCAGAAGGCAAGGCGGCCCGCCGCACTCCTTTCATCGCGAAATTCGGCGCCGCGGTCATCGCCGTGCTGCTGGTACGGCATACTTTCGGCGGCGCGCTCCGCATGCTGCTGCAAAACTTCAATCTCAACTTCATCTGGTTTGTTCCCGACGTATTGATTTTGGCTGGGATCGCCATGTGCTTCGTGGTCGCCTACCGGTCGCGCGAGCCGCTTCGCCGCAATGTCATGATTCTTTCGATCATTTTCATGCTGGTGCCGGCGATCACAGGCTACCTGAACGGCAATAATCTGCTGTCGATCATATCGGGGTACAAGATCATAGCGCCCCTGGTCTTCTGCATGAACACACCCTTCCTGCTCAGGGAGATGACGCGCCGCTACTTCATCCTGTGGTGCGTTCTCCTGGCGGCGACGATTGTGTTCCTGGCGGTCAACCAGTTCATGGACTTCCCGTGGGTCGGCAGCAAGTTCTCGCAGTTCGGCGTCGAACGCGACATGTCGCGCGAATGGTATGCTGGCTACCTGAAGAACGGCACAACTGAACGCGTGACCGTTACGCGTCTGGCCGGCGCGTCGGTTGCCAGCGTGTCCGCGGCGGCCTTGATCGTTATGTTCTATTGTCTGATCCGCACACGCTTGAAGAACATATGGGTCGAGCTCCTGGTCGTGGCCGCCTGCGCCTATGGCGTCTATCTGACCGACAGTAAGACCACCTACATCTGCCTTCCGCTGATCTTCATCGCCTGCAACCTGATTAACCCGCCGGATGCGCTTCGCCGAATGCTGAGTTTCGACCTGAAACCCATCATGCAGCAAGCTATGTCATACCTGTTCCTGGTGGCAGGCATCATCCCGATGATTATCGGCTTTTCCCGCGAACCCGTGCCCTATTTTGCGTATAACAGCTTTCAGGACCGCGTGAATTTCACCTGGCCTTCGTCCATGTTGCGCATGCGGGAAATCGGTGGAGATGGCGCCTATCTGTGGGGTACCGGATACGGTTCCTTCGGCAGCCCCTCAGTCTATAGCGGCAAATACATCCAGACGACTTCGGCCGTCGACAACTTCATGCTGTATCATTTCGCGATCTGCGGACTGCTTGGCCTGGCACTTTATTACCTGCTGGCGCGGGTCGCCACCAAGGCGGAAGGTACGGCCTACGCCATGTTCGCCGCCCTCGTGCCTTTCAGCTTCGCCACCAGCAACGAAGGCCCGGAAATCCTGCTTCTGGCGGGCCTCGCGATTTCCAACGTCATTTACACTCACCGCGTTCAATATTCGCCCGTCAAACTGAAAATGAAGGTCCTGTACTAAAGCATTTCCCGGCGAAGTGGCCGCTGGCTTCTCCGTCAGGAAATGTAAAGAAGCATAAACTTTGATCGGAATAGTCCTTCCACCCGGAATTATCCCGATCAAAGCCTTTCCGGCCCGGGCCTTGCAAGGCACGGACATACCCATCGGAGCCATCAGATGATGATTTATGTTGCAGCGCAACATGGCAATGTTATGATGCTCTAAAGATCAAAACCGCAATCCAAAAGGGTTTCATGCTCGCTTCTTGCCTTATTTTCGCCCCGTCGGAGCGCGTATCTTTCGCGACCGCGTTGACTCAAAACGATACAGCCACGACGGAGCGG